>JAYSON010000178.1:0-11641 GCA_043722725.1 Chloracidobacterium sp. | reverse complement strand
CGACGCCGCCGATCTCCGCAATTATGTCGGCGAGTTGATTAATCGTTACCATACGATCCTGGCCGAGATTTATCGGTTCGTGAAAATCGGATCGCATTAGTCGGTAAATCCCTTCGACACAATCATCGATATAGCAGAAAGAACGAGTTTGCTCGCCGTCACCCCAGATTTCGATCTCGGTCTCACCGGTAAGTTTCGCATAAGCAATCTTCCTGCACATAGCAGCCGGAGCCTTCTCCCGCCCACCTTGCCACGTGCCGCGTTCTCCGAAAATATTGTGGAAGCGCACGGTTCGTGTCTCGATGCCGTAATCTTCACGGTAATGCATACAAAGCCGCTCCGATACGAGCTTTTCCCAGCCGTATGCGTCCTGCGGAAATGCAGGATATGCGTCTTCTTCCTTTAACGGCTTGACGTTCGCATCTTCCTGAAGATGTTCAGGATATATGCAGGCTGAACTAGTATACAGATAACGCTTTATGTCATTCTCGCGTGCTGCTTCAAGAGTGTGGAGGTTGATGAGCGAATTATTGTAGAGTATTTGCGCGTGATGGGCAGAAATAAAACCCATGCCCCCCATGTCCGCAGCGAGAGCGTAAACCTCGATTACGCCATTCGTCGCTTTCAGGCAGTCATCCCAACGACGCAAGTCCAATATTTGAAAGTCGTCCGCATCGGTTTCGCTGAATTCCGGATGCTTTAGATCGACGCCGCGAACCCAATAGCCCTTATCTTTTAAGTAAGTTACCAGATGGCTTCCGATGAAGCCGCCCGCTCCGGTAACCAGAACCCTTGCTTGTTCAGTCATATTCCGTAAAAAGTGTTATTTAAACTCCTCAAACCTTATCGTCGGTCGAATTGTAGGTATTGCGATGGTAATAAGTCTGGTAATAGTGGTAGTTATCCTGCGATCTGAGATTCACATTATTCAAAACGACACCGAGGATCTTGGCTCCAACGTCCTGCAAAAGCTGCCTTGCACGTTTCACTACCTGCCGCGAACTCTTGCCGGCATGGACGACGAGGATAACTCCGTCAACCATCGAAGCAATCAGCACACCGTCGGTAAACGAGGTGATTGGCGGCGAATCGATGACAACATGATTGTAATGATTTTGAAGCTTCTTGAGCAGATTCGCCATCTGATCCGATCCGATCAATTCCGCGGGATTCGGCGGAATCGGTCCCGACGTCAAAAGATGAAGTTGCGTTCCATCATCGGTTTTTACAACACGCGCAATATCGGCATCGGTTAATTCGCTTGAAAGAAGCGTGCTGAGGCCTTCGCTATTCGGTATGTTGAACAACGAATGAAGCCGCGGCCGCCGCATGTCCGCATCAACTATCAGCACTTTGGCACCTGTCTGAGCTAAACTTATCGCCGTGTTTGTAGCGGTCGTCGTCTTGCCTTCGGAGGGAAGGCTTGATGTGATCAGAAGCGATTTTGGCGGATGCCCGGCTGTCGAAAGCAGGATCGAGGTGCGCAGTTGCCGATATGCCTCGGACAACGCCGACCGCGAATCGGCAAAAATCAGAAGTTCCGAGTCGGTCCGTTCGTCCTCGTCTTCATTAGCCCCGACCAACAGCAGTTTACGCTTCGGCATCGATTCAATCGTCGGGATGGCGGCAAGAGCAGGCAGCTGCAGAACACTTTCGATCTCTTCTACCGTGCGGATCGTATCATCAAGATACTCAAGGAAAAGTGCCAATCCCATGCCGAACAATGTCGAAAGAAGCAAGGCCGCTAAAACCGTCGTCAGGCGGCGGGGAGCAACAGGAATGTCATTCGGGATTGCAAAACCCGCCACACTGATATTGTTGTCAGAACCCTGCGATGACACGTCGTTCGAACTCTGCTGTGTACGAAGCTTGTCTAGAAAACCCTTGTTTGCCTGGATGTTCTGTTCCAGCAATTTCAGAGTTACAGCTCCCGTGTTTTGCCCTTGCGCCTCACGGTATTGAGCGTCGAACGAGGCACGGATCTTGTCCTCTTTTTGCTTAGTTTGCAGAAATTTTGTTTGGAGGTTATTGATGAGGTCGTTCGAAACGCGCTGCCTGAATCCCCGAATATCGACGTCATTTTTTTCTACCACTTTTTCCAACGAATTCTCGAGACTTTCTATCTGCTTTTCGATTTCGACTATCTCGGGTGTTCCCTCTCTAAACTCCTGTAAAAGCCTAGCTTTATTTGCGTTAAAACCTGCGATCGTCTTCGCGGTCTCGTTGCGGAAGTTAACAACATAGTTCTCCCGCTCGGTTATGTAACGGGCGCTCGCGGCCTCCGCAAGCGATTTGATCTTTTCCGGCGAATTTTTGACCGAATCATATTCTGCCTGCGCATTCTTGCGATCATTTTCGGCAATCAACAGATCTCTGTTCAATCCGCTGAGCCTTTCCAAAACGATAGTCTGCTCTCCCGGAGTTTCCAGAATACCCTCTTGCTTTTTTAGATCGACCAGCTTGATCTCGTCGCCGCGTATTTCCGCTTGAAGGTCAGTGATCCGGGTTTGAAGGAAGTCACTCGTTTTACGACTTGTCTGCCCTCGTTTTTCCTGATTCACATTTGTGAACGTTTCACCGATGCCATTTGCAACGAAAGCCGCAAGATCCGGATCAGTGTGGGTAAAGGCAACCTCTATTAAGCGCGTGTCTTTAACCGTTACACGCGATTCACGAATGGGATCGATAGTCAGATTTTTCTTGATAATCTCAACGTAAGGAGCAAGCCTGACAGCTTCCGCAATCTCATCCGCCGACACAAGAGTTGAGCTCGACTGGCTTGCAACGGGTTCATCTTTCTTTTCTTTTTTTGAATCGTCGCTGGCAAGCCCGATGGTTTTTAGCATCGACCGCCACGGTGAGGTCGATCCTTCGTTCTTCGCTTTCTGAAATTCCGGATTTGTGTCGAGATTGTGTTCTTTAATCACCCGCCGCAGCAATGTATCACTGTTGAGTAATTGCAGTTGGGTGTTGAAATACGACGGATCAGCATTGGAAAGCGGCCTTTGGCGGTCGCTCATAGCGAGATCCTGATTCGCCTGTTCAAGGTCAACCTGAACTATCGCCCGTGCCGAATATATACTTGGTTTCCGGGCCATGTAAATAGCCGTAAGGGTCGTAACGAGGACCGCAATGCCTATTACAAGCCAAATTCGTTTGCGTATTGCCCGCCAATAATCGAGAAGCTGAAGGCCGTCCTGAGCGTACGTTTCACGATAGGCCGGATACCGTCCCGTGCCGGAAACTATCTGCGCTTCGAACTGGCGCTCAAATTCAAGCGGTTCGCTTTTTGACTGTTGAACAAGCTCGCGGCTTTCTTTCATACCTGTTACTTTATCGGAAACCTGTAAAAAATCGAGGAAGCCCCCTGCGTCAGGCTATTCCTTATAGCGTTCAAAATGCTTTTCGTTTTGTCTTCCGAGACAGCGACGATGTCGTTAGGCTGTAAATACGGGTCCTGAACTTTTCGCTTATCGATCTCGTTCAGATCATAGACAAACTCCTCTCTTTCCAGGCTTCCCGGCTTCTGCCGCAAAATCCTAACATTGTTTTTTTTCGTAGCGGGTTTAAGGCCTTCGGACGAGGCTAATGCCTGAGTGAGTGTTATAGGTTCTTTAATGACGACCTGTCCCTGCTTGTTAACGTTCCCATATACATAAACAACGTCCGCATCGAGAACCGAAACAATATCGCCGGGTTGCATTACCAGGTTTTGCTTACCTTCGAGGATGTCACTTATTTTAAAGTCGAACAACGCGACATCCTCCGAACCAAGAGCCGTTGTATCTTCAGTCTTGCAATTCGAAGTGCTTCCCGTCCGAGCGACCAACACACGCGATCCAGCCTCTTTTGACGGACCGCCCGCCTGCGCAAGCAGTTCAAGCAAACGCACCTTACGGTTAATAAAATAACTTCCGGGCTTTTCAACTGACCCGATCACCGCAAATGCCTGCGATCTTTGCTCGGTTGCGACTACACTAACTTCCGGATTTCTCAGGTAGTCCTTTCGATAGGCGTCGGCAACCGCGTCACCCAATTCCCGTTCCGTCTTGCAAACGGCTACGATAGGTAAAGGAATTCGAAATAAATTGATCGTGCCGTTCGAATTGACGCTTACTTTTTGAGCAAGCTCGGGATGACGAAAAATCTGAACATCTAAAGTATCCTGAAAACCGATTCGGTAGCGCTCATCTTTTGTCTGGTTCCCCGGAAAAGGGGCCGCCAACACCGGTTCGATCTTTGCGTCGGCTATTCCTTTTATTTTGGGGGTTTGGACAATTTGGGCGCCCGCAACGTTCGAACACAAAAGAATGAACAGACAAAATGCTTTAAGCTCAAATCTCGATTTCATAACTCAGACTCCTCATTTTCCAATAAAGCCAGGAATTTTAAGCCTTTGGATTGCCTCGCTTCCCCAAAAGTTGTTTGTAAAATCGATTCCCGATACCCGAAAATCGCACAAGCTTTTAGTTTAACAAACGGAAATAGGTTTGAAAACCATAGATTTTAAAACTTGGAACAATTCGGATAGACTCGGAATCGGAACTTTACGCAAATAGCTGCCATGGAAGACGCGACGCCGATGCTTCGGCAATATCTCGAAATCAAAAAGCAATATCCCGGAACTCTCCTTATGTTTCGGCTGGGCGATTTCTATGAGCTTTTTAATGAAGACGCGATCGTCGGCGCACGAGAGTTACAGATCACACTGACGGCACGCCATAAACAATCAAAGAATCCAATTCCCATGTGCGGCGTACCGCATCACGCGGCGGCAAATTACATCGCCCGGCTTGTACGGAACGGATATCGCGTAGCTATTTGCGAACAAGCAGAGCCGGCTACTAAGCGCACAAAACTGGTTCGCCGCGAGGTTGTCCGTGTCATAACGCCCGGAACGGCAATCGACCCGCAACTTATCGAATCGAAAGAATCGGTATACCTGTCGGCTTTATGTGCCTCAGGAGAAACTATCGGCGCGGCCTTTCTCGAACTTTCAACCGGAGATTTTTCGACGACGCAGTTTTCCGGCGTAGACTCCTGGTCAAAACTCCGCGAACTTGTTGATGGATACGCTCCGCGCGAGCTATTGTTTCCGGAGTCGCTCGCCAAAGTTGTTCAACAGAACTTCGGCTCGCCACTACCCGCCGGACTGTTGCCGGATCAAAATTCTGAGCGCTTATCAAATGAGCCGCATTTTAATAGTTCATGCATAGTTCTAACCGCACTCGACGACGATCAGTTTCATTTTCGCGACAGCGAAGATATTCTTCGGCGTCAGTTCAACACAAAGGAGCTCACGGGATTTGGACTGGACGGAAAATCCGAAGCGATTCGCTCAGCCGCCGCATGTCTGCGTTACGCCCATTACACGCAGAAAGCGACTGCGGATCACATTTCCGCGATCAAATTTTTTGCATCGAGCGATTGCCTGATACTGGATAGCCTAACGCTTCGCAATCTTGAAGTGGTCCAATCGCGAAACGAAACGGGCAAACGCGTGCTGCTAAACGTAATTGATGAGACAGTTACCGGAATGGGTGGGAGGCTTCTCCATTCCTGGCTGCTCCGCCCCTCGATCAAGAGAAGCGAAATTGAAACACGGCTCGCGGCGGTGTCGGAACTGATCGATTCAATTCTCCGCGACAAGTTACGTTTCCTGATGAAGGAAGTCTCTGATCTCGAACGCCTTGTTGGCCGGCTGAATCTTGGGTCTGCTTCGGCTCGAGACCTGATCGCTCTCGGTTCTTCACTTGAGCAAGCACCAAAAATCAATTCGTCGCTTGCGGATGTCGAATCGCTGCTTCTTCAGGTTCTGTCGGAAAATATTACTGAGTTGCCGGAAATCCGGACTCTAATCGGCAATGCGATTGCTGGCGAACCGCCACTGAATTTGAGCGATGGCGGAACGATACGTTTAGGGTTTAATAGCGAACTCGACGAGCTTCGAGAGATGTCACGCAATACAAAACAGACCATTGCTGAATTCGAGGAAAACGAACGGTCGCGCACCGGGATCGGCAATCTGAAGATAAGATTCAATAACGTTTTCGGCTATTACATCGAGATCTCAAAAGGCAATGTTGGGAGCGTCCCCAAAGATTACGAACGGCGGCAAACATTGACCAATGCCGAAAGGTATACAACCCCGCAATTAAAACAGTGGGAAGAAAAGGTATTTGGTGCGGAAGAAAAAATAATCGATCTTGAAATCGAGCTCTTCCAAACAGTTCGAGCTCAGGTACGTAACGAAACGCATAAGCTTCAATCGACGGCACGTGCCTTGGCGACACTTGATGCTTTAACTTCATTAGCAGAAACTGCCGCGCGACGGAATTACGTCCGCCCAATCCTGCATGATGGCGATGAAATTGAAATAAAGAACGGCCGACATCCGGTAGTCGAAGCTTATATAAGCGAGTCATTTATCCCAAACGACCTTTATCTGAACAATTCGACCGATCGTATGCTGATCGTCACGGGTGCCAATATGGGCGGCAAGTCAACGGTGCTCCGGCAGGTGGCACTAATCCAGATTCTCGCTCAGATCGGCTCGTTCGTGCCGGCGACGTCCGCCCGTCTTCCGATGATAGACAGGATTTGGACGCGAGTCGGAGCATCGGACGATCTTGCGTCAGGGCGTTCGACATTCATGGTCGAGATGAGTGAAACGGCCTCCATCCTGCATAATGCGACACCGAGAAGTCTTATTTTGCTGGACGAGATCGGTCGCGGGACGTCAACATTCGACGGGCTTTCGATCGCCTGGGCCGTCGCCGAATACCTGCACAATTCTCCCGATCATTCGGCCAAAACCATATTTGCGACCCATTATCACGAATTGACCGAGCTTGCCGAGAGTTTGCCGGGTGCCAAAAACTATCAGATTTCGGCCACCGAACGCGACGGCGAGGTCGTTTTTCTCCATAAACTGCAGAAAGGCAAGGCAACAAAATCTTACGGGATAGCTGTCGCGCGGCTCGCTGGCCTCCCGCAGCAGGTGATCGAGCGAGCGAAAGATGTTCTCGCCAAACTGGAAAAATATGAGTTGGCCGTGTTTGCTGACGAAAAAGTCACGGGGCTCGGAGCAGCGGCAGCAAGACAAAATGCTTCCCAGTTCTCTCTTTTCGATCTAAATAACGAGATCGCCGTGAACGATATTCGAAAAGCGGATATCGACTCGATGTCTCCTGAAGAAACGAAATTACTATTGAGTTCGATCAAAGGGGGAATCGTTTAAAATGCTTGGATTGTTCAAGTATCACGTAAAGGTTTGAGTTCCAGACTATTCACGCTTTACATTAACTTTTCGAACACTATGACTGCCGTAGATATTGCATCTCTTTCAATTGCAGAGAAAATAGGACAGCTATTTTTCATAGGGATCCCTGGGGATAAGGTCGATTCGCAAACCAAAAAGCTGTTGTCTGACATTGGGCCTGGCGGCGTTTGCCTTTTCGCGAGGAATATTCGAGATTCGCTCCAGACACGATCTCTTCTTGATGCAATACGCGCCTCAGCAACGGTCGAACCATTTTTAAGCCTGGACCAGGAAGGCGGCTTGGTTGATCGGTTAAGGCGCGTCTTGACTCCGATGCCGGCACCAAACAAAATTAGAAGTGTGAGCGATGCGGCGAAGTTGGCTGAGATTATCGCTGAAGCCGTCAGAATTCTAGGCTTCAATATGAATTTCGGACCTGTCGTTGATGTAATTAACGAGCAGCGGTCAGGCTTTTCAAATGGTTTGCATTCGCGCGCTTTCGGAACTTCCCCGCTCGAAGTTGTCGAATTGGCTGGAGAATTTCTTCGCATTCTGCAATCGAATGGCTGTGTCGGATGTGTAAAACATTTCCCGGGACTCGGAGCTTCGGAAGTCGATTCTCACGAGCAATTGCCGAGCGTTGCGGTTTCGGCTGACGAATTCGAGTCGGTCGATCTTTTCCCGTACCAACGGCTTCTTCAAACGGGAGAAGTGAACGCGGTAATGGTCGCCCACGCGGTGTATCCGAACCATCACTTGCAGGAAGTCACTCAAAATGGCAAACTTTTACCTTCTTCCCTTAGTTCTAATATCGTCACAACATTACTAAGGCATGAACTCAACTTCAGCGGTTTGGTTCTAACAGATGATTTGGAAATGGGTGCTATCGTAAAAAATTACGGTATTGGCGAGGCCAGCGTACTGGCAATTCTGGCTGGCGAGGACATGGTTTCGATCTGTGCCGGAGTTGATTCGATCTATGAAGGTCACGCAGCAATAAACGATGCTGTGAGTGCCGGACGAATTGCAGAAGACCGTATTGATCAATCGCTAAAACGCATATTTGCCGCGAAATCGAAATTACACAAACCGCATAATTTTGATACTGACCGTTTAGAAGCACTTTCAAGGGAAATCACAGAACTCAACCAGCGTTTGAATTAAGTTCACGGAGGATACAAAGTTTTGCAAAAGTATTTATTCTTGTTCTCTAGTCTTCTTCTAATCTTTTCCCTGTCATGCAGACGTACGCAGACGGAGTTCGTCACCATCGCGTTGCCCGAGAGTTTTTCGACGCTTGACACGCTGACATCGACCACAAACGATTCGGCGGCTGAGCGGGTTCGAAATCTGGTGTTCAACTCGCTGGTCAAGAAGAATGAGAATTTCGAGTATGTCGGCGAATTGGCTAGCGAAATCAGAACCTCCCCTGACGGAAAAACGGTAACATTCACTCTCCGTGACCGCGTGAAATTTCACAATGGCAAGGTTTTCTCTTCAGCCGATGTAAAATACACGTTTGAAAAGCTTTTTGAAAGCAAGGGATTCAAATCGGCTGCTTTTTTTGATACGGTGCCGGTCGGCCCAACACCATCGAACGCTAATTCCGCACCGTCCGGTGACTCTGTAAAACCGAAAACGAAACAGGTTCCCCACATTGTCTCGCTCGAAACGCCCGATCCTAAGACCGTCGTGTTCACGGTCCAACGACCGGCATTAGCTAACCAGTTATTGTCGAACCTTGTCGCGATTCCGATCATCCCCGAAGGAACGCTTGAACAGCAGAAGACACAGCCGGTTGGCTCGGGCCCGTTTGAGTTTGTAAGTTTTGATCAATCGCAGAATATAGTTGAGCTGGCATCTAATGTCGATTACTTTGACGGAGCCCCAAATGCAAAAAAATTAAGATTAAAAACCTTACCCGACGCCAGTTCAATGCAGGCGGAGTTGCGAACAGGCAACGTTGACATTGCTCCCAATCCGTCAAATTTGCCGCCGGACATTATTCGTTCCCTCGGGGAACTTCCAAATCTTAAGATTGAGCAGTTCGACGGATCGAATATTCAGTATGTCGGCCTAAACACGCAATCGCCGCCGCTCAATGACGTCAAAATCCGTCAGGCGATCGGATTTGCGATCGATCGCGACAAGATCATCAAAGAACTTCTTTCAGGGCAGGCAAAAATTGCATATTCAGTTTTGCCGAACGCTTCCTGGGCTTATTCGCCGGGTATACAATATAATTTTGACCCCGCAAGGTCCAAACAGCTTTTGCAGGAGACCGGTTATAAAAACGAGCCGATCAAATTTAAGTATGCGGCCGCAAATGCTGCTTTCGGGCAGTACGCCCAGGCGAT
The DNA here is from genome assembly GCA_043722725.1 of Chloracidobacterium sp. Taxonomy (GTDB): domain Bacteria; phylum Acidobacteriota; class Blastocatellia; order Pyrinomonadales; family Pyrinomonadaceae; genus OLB17. The sequence continues at coordinate 2,023 of JAYSON010000178.1, read as the reverse complement.
TCAGAATTCGTTAACCGAAGTTGGCCTGAACGTTCAGATCGAAACACTCGATCCCGGAACGTTGCGTGAACAGTTAAAGCTGGGCCAGTTTCAGATCAACACGGGCGTTTGGATCGGCGGCAATCAGGACCCAATTTTTTTGAAAGACTTGTTTACTACGGGGCGAATTCCGGGCGAAAACGTAAGCTGCTGTAATCGAGCACGCTACAGCAATCCTGATGTCGATCGATTAATTGACCAGGCAATTAATGAAATCGACCGGAATAGGGCAAAAGAGTTTTATATTCAGGCTTGGAGTCAGATCAGCAGCGATCTGCCTTTGCTGCCGCTCTGGTATCCCGCAAATATGGTCGTTGCCAATAGGCGGATCGGCAACATTAAAATCAGCCCAAGCGGCGATTGGACGTTCATTAAAGACATCACTGTTAGTAATTAAACAGCATCTATTAAGGTTTTACTTTGGGTTTGTTCCACCTGCTCTACGTGTCCCACTATTCAATGGTGGAACAGTGGAACACCTTTCTCAAAAGCTCAAACTTGACAATCGCACTGCAAACGCTAAAATTATGGATTGCGATGCGGGAGTAGCTCAGTGGTAGAGCGCGACCTTGCCAAGGTCGAAGTCGCGAGTTCAAATCTCGTCTCCCGCTCCACATTTCGAGGATAAAGGCGAAAGGATAAAGGAGACAGTGATTCGTGTTCACTTTTTCCCTTTCGCCTTTATCCATTATCCTTTAAGATGCGGCGGCGTAGCCAAGTGGTAAGGAAGAGGTCTGCAAAGTCCGCAAACGGACTTTTCACCGGTTATAATATATCGCACCGATATTTATTAATTTTCTGAAAGCCGCGTCTAACGGGTACCACTGGGAAATACGCAGTACTCCCCAAAGATTCCCCCAAAGTGAAACTTATTCTTTTCTATAATCATCCAGGAAAAATTGAGCAATTTTGGAGCGCAGGAATATGTTACATAATGTCCATAGAACATAATAAGTCTTGACCTTTTGACTATCAAGACTTGGAGTTTTCCGCTTCAGCATATGCCGCGATGACCTTTACGTCGGGTATTAGAATGTCCTTTCCTTCGTGCACGATCAGTCCTTGTCCCTGGAGCCGGATCAGAGCGCGTGTTACCACCTCACGGACCGTACCGATCCTTGCGGCAAGCTGATTGTGAGTAAGGCGCAATTCAATTTTTGTGCCGCGTTCGGTTTTAGTACCATTATTTCGAGCTTCTTCAAGCAACAGACTCGCAAGTCTTTGGCCCACTTCACGGAGCGAAAGCGTTTCAACAAGCTCGGCGCATCGTCGCAAGCGTGAAGCGAGCAGTTTGAGCGCGGCGAGAGCAAGCTGTGGATGTTCAACCGCGGTCTTCAGGATCAACTGTTTATCGAGAAAATAAAGAGTCGTCGGTTCTTCTGCTGCTGCGGTGGACGGGTAGTTCCCGTCGTCAAAAACCGGAACTTCGGCGATCGTGGTAACCGCATGCTCTACATGAATAATCTGCTCGCGTCCGTCGGGACTTGTTCGAAAGGCCCGCACCGAACCTGACGCGATCACGAACAGACCTTTCGCGGGTTCGCCTGCCAAAAACAGTATTTCGTCGCGCCGCAAACGCATTACAACGGAGTACTTCGCCAGGACATGAAGAACCGCATCGTCTAAATCCCGAAATAGTTCTGTTTGCTTAAATATGGCAATCTTATCGTCCGGCATTATTATGTGAATCTTAGCTTTGTTGAACGAAAACTTCAAAAATGCACTGTGACGGTGACTTGGTCCATCATGCATAACTAGCCGCAATCTGTCTGGCAGTTTCGTAATCCGCTGGCATATTGACGTTTAGGAAGAAATTGAGCGAACCGTCCAGATCGGCGATCGCGTCGAATTCCACAAAACGGGTTCGCAAGCGGGAAACGAAACCTCGCATCTCCAAATCCCCCTTGTCGATCGACTGTTCGACGATAGGCAAACATTCATCACGCCGATAAAAAGCGCATAGCGGCTGTAATCTAGCGTCAGG
>JAYSON010000177.1:0-4094 GCA_043722725.1 Chloracidobacterium sp. | reverse complement strand
TTTGTTATTAACACGGCAAAAAAAGTCTTGGAAAAATCTTCCGCATAACGTATAATCTGCTGAGTTGTACAGTAGCTGTCAATCCCCCACAAAATAAAGCTCTTGCCTTTGTATCTTTTTGGTCCTTCAGATCGGTCCGTCCGCATGGAAAGAAAAGAAAGAACAATCAATTTATATCTATTGCTGATTCTTCCGTTTGGACTTGCATCGATCGCGTGGGCGATTACCTGGTTTCGTCGTGAAACCTTTGACGCAAGGCTGGTAATTTTAGCGCTGGCTATGATCTTCCTAAACTCGTTTCTTCGTATACAACTGCCGCGAAATAACGTGCCCCCGACCATTTCCAAGGCGCTCATCATGATGTCAATGCTGATCTACGGAGCCGAGATCGCGGTATTTCTTGCGGTTTGCGAGACGGCATACACATCGGTACATTTCCGTCACAAAGGCGTCCCTATCAGGCCAAGAATAGTTATATTTAACATGATGATCGCCGGGATCACCGTTTTTGCGGCGGATCGTGCGGTACGCGTCGTTTTTGGCTCGGCTAAACTTGTTTTTCCCGGACTTGAGACCGTCGTATTAATTTCTTTGCTGATAATGATCGCGTTCTCGATGTTTTTGGTTAACACGCTTTTGGTAGTGCCGTTTCTTGCAATGAGGGGCGAGAAATCGTTATCGCAGGTATTAAAGGAATACTGGCCGGATGTTCTCGCCGTACATCTGCTCGGTGCCGTAATGGCCGGTTTGATGCTCAAGGCGCTCGAGCAGATCAATATGTATGTATTCGCAAGCATCATGGGCTTTTTCGCACTTGTTTATTGGACTTACCGCCGAAATGTGGACGACGTAAAAAATACGGCCGCCGCCGCCCAACATGCAGAACATCAGCGTGCGGAACAGGCCGAAAAGCATATTTCGCAACTGGAACATTATGTTGCGGAAATGGAAAGAACCAGTGGAGATCTCCGCGAAAGCCGTGAATTGTTCCGGCATGCTGCATATCACGACGAACTTACAGGACTTCCGAACCGCAACCAGATTATCGACTCAATTCGGGAGCACATCGAGAAGAAAAAAAACGATTCCCGTCACAATTTCGCAGTACTGTTCCTTGATCTCAACCGTTTCAAGACTATCAATGACAGCCTCGGACATGCGACCGGCGATCTGCTTATAAAACATGTTGCGAGACGTTTGAAGGAGATTTTGACCTCTACGCAGATGGTTGGACGGTTTAGCGGTGACGAGTTTGCGATTCTGATAACGCAATTTTCGGATGCGCGAGAGGTGACCGAATTAGCAAGTAAGGTGGCGAGGCGGCTCGCGGAACCTTTCCGGCTCGGCGACAGACGTGTTTTCACAAGCGTCGGCGTCGGAATCGCGTTTGGCAACAGGGATTATATTGAACCGCTGGAAATTCTGCGTGACTCGGATATAGCAATGTACTACGCGAAGGAAAACCACAAAAATTTTGTAATTTTCGATCAAAAAATGCATGCTCGGGCCGTCACGCTTCTTCAGCTTGAAACGGATCTGCGGTTGGCCATCGAACGCGGAGAGCTGGAAATTTTTTATCAGCCGATCATCGGCCTTGCCGATACGAAGCTTGCCGGCTTCGAAGCGCTTCTTCGTTGGAATCATCCTACCCGCGGGCTTATTTCTCCCAGCGAGTTTATTCCGTTGAGCGAAGACACGGCCCTGATCATTCCGATGACTCTGCAAGTTCTAAAAACTGCGTGTCTGCAGCTTGTCGATTGGCAGAGACGTTTTGCATCGGATGATACTTTGACCATCAGCGTCAATCTGTCCGGTAAGCATTTCGCTTATCCGGATTTAGTGCAGCAGATAAAGACGATCTTGAAGCAAACCAGGATCAGTCCCGAATGTCTGAAACTCGAAATCACCGAAAGTGCCGTCATGGCAAATGCTGAAAACGCTATTGTGATGTTAAAACAGATACGCGAAACAGGCGTGCAGGTTTCTATTGACGATTTCGGTACCGGACATTCCAGCCTAAGCTATCTGCAGCGGTTTCCAGTCGATACGCTCAAGATCGACCGCAGCTTTGTAAGCGCGATGGAAGACGGAAGTGAAAACGGGGAGATCGTCCGAACGGTGCTCGCGCTCGCGAAGATATTGAAACTAAATGTAGTTGCAGAAGGGATTGAGAGTATTCACCAGTTCCACCAATTACGAATCTTAGGCTGTGAATACGGTCAGGGCTATCTTTTTTCGCGTCCTTTGCCCGCGCAGGAGATAGAGAAAAAGATGCAGAAAGATAAATTCCAGTGGGAAGATATTTTGCCTATGCAGGAATTCGCGACCAGAGATCGAGAATACGAACTTAAAGAGCTCACCGCAATTCACTAATCCGCAAATACCTTTGGCCGAGTATTAAGCGGAAACTCTGTCTCGTATCGTGACGCAAGATTCAAAAGCTGGCTTTCCGACCAGAAATTTCCTATCAATTGCAAACCGATTGGCATGCCATCAGCCGCTAATCCGCACGGGACGCTGATTCCAGGCACTCCGGCGAGATTTGCCGATACGGTGTAAACATCGTTTAGGTACATCGCGAGCGGATCGCTGGATTTCTCTCCGAGTTTGAAGGCGACCGAGGGCGAGGTCGGCGTAATAATCGCATCACATCTCGCAAAAGCCTTTTGATAATCCTGCTTCACGAGGGCACGGACCTTTTGAGCTTTGGAATAATAAGCGTCGTAATAACCACTCGAAAGCACATAGGTTCCAAGCATAATACGCCGCTTTACTTCCTCGCCGAAGCCTTGCTCGCGAGTCTTGAGATACATATCGCGCAAAGCGTTCGCACCTTCGGCACGAAAGCCGAAACGCACACCATCATAACGCGCGAGATTCGCGGAAGCTTCAGCCGTCGCAATAATGTAGTAAACCGCGATTCCGTATTTGGCGTGTGGGAGTTCGACATCCACGATCTCAGCACCAAGGCTTCTAAAATTTTCGATCGATTGCAGCACCGAATCACGGACTTCGTCGTCCAAACCTTTTCCAAACAAGGCACGGGGAACACCAATACGTTTGCCCCGAATATCGTTGTCGATCTCGCTCAAATAATCGGGCACCGGCACGTCCGCCGACGTCGCGTCCCGTCCGTCACGGCCGGCAATCACGCCCAAAACTCCTGCCGTGTCTTTCGCGGATTGTCCGAAAATACCGATAGTATCAAGCGACGAAGCAAAAGCGACGAGGCCGTAGCGCGAAATTCGCCCGTAAGTAGGTTTCAAACCGATGACCCCGCACATTGACGCCGGCTGACGAACCGAACCGCCCGTCTCGGAGCCTAAAGCGACGCGAACGACGCCCGAAGCGACCGCAACCGCCGATCCGCCTGAGCTGCCGCCCGGTACGCGGGTCACCTCCCACGGATTTTTGACCGGACCGAATGCCGAGGTTTCGTTTGAGGAACCCATGGCAAACTCGTCCATGTTCGTTTTGCCGATAACGATCGCTCCGGCGGCGTTCAATCTTTCGATAGCAGTGGCGTTGTATTGAGCTTTGTAATTATAGAGGATTTTTGATCCGCATGTGGTCTGCAGACCTTGAGTACAGATATTGTCTTTAACAGCGATGGCGACGCCTTTTAAACTCGAGTCGCTGCTATCAGCGCCAATTTCGGCGACTCGTGTTTTCGCATGTTCGCGTTCCACTGAAAGAAACGAGTTGAGCGTGGGATTCAGCTTTTCTGCTTTGTCCAGTGTAATTTCGATGTTCGATCCGATTGACATGTTTTCTAATTAACTACCTTGCTGATCAGCCATTTGTCATTTTTTTTGGTAGTTTCTACCTTGATTTCTTTTTGCTCGCTTCGTGAATCGTCCCGCCAAAAAAGCACGACGTCGAAAACGGTTTTATCCGGCGAAACGACCTCACACCCGGCGGTGCGAAACGCTTTCGGATAATCGGTGGAGTCTGTCGTGAACACATCGTTCTCGGTCTGTATGTTCCGTAGAGACGCCATTACCTCCGGCGTTAAAAATTTTTCACGCAGTTTTAGGTTCTCCTGCGAGAATTTCATGTCATTGCCAAAATGGAATGAATAAAATTCTTTCACA
>JAYSON010000176.1:0-15721 GCA_043722725.1 Chloracidobacterium sp. | reverse complement strand
TTTGACGGAATTTCTTACGAGAAATTCGGGAACGCTTAAATATGTTGTAACTATCTGTCATTACTAGCTTTATCTTATACAATAAGATGTTTAACTAGTCATGACCCCATTTTTATATAAAATGAGTGGCTTTTGACCCGCCCCATCTGCTTCTCTCTTAGTTACTATTCTTGTTCCTCGTGTTCCGCGGCCGGATTAAAATATTAACCACCGAATAAGGGGATCAAGAAAAAGAGAGATCGAGCAGCAGAAATTCAGTCCTTGCCGTTAGTAATCCGCGTAAGCCTTGCCCTCGGCATCGGCGCCTTCTGAAGTGCTTTTCACGTCCTTCATTCCTTGTTCTGCTTGCGGAGAGGACGGATCTTCGCCTTTGATCTCACTCCATTCGCTTTTTTCCGTGATCGGATCAACCGGAACCTCACGTAAATATTTGTCCGTGACCAGATCTCGAATCGTTTGCGGCGGCTTGCCTTTATCCGAGTGATATTGGTCTATCGCGCGACGCATCTGCCAAAGGTTTTCTTTCAAAACAGTCTCGCGGGCATTTTGTACCGTCCGCTGATAGGTCGGTACCGCGACCGAGATCAGGATTATCAAAATGAACATCGCGATCATCAGCTCTAGCAAAGAAAAGCCCTTTTGAGGGATGAGAGACGAGGGATGAGGAATGAGGGAACATCTCCCACCGCGTCTCCTTTTCTGAGATTTACCAGTCACTGTATTTTTCTCCGTTCAAGGCTATTTCGTCCGATGCGGAATGAATATCGAAGACGTTGGCGTTGTCCCAACTGTCATCGTCGCCTTCCTGGTAAGACGAACGAAACTTCCAATCGGATTCGCCCGTCATCGGATCGACCGGCATTTCCCGTAGATAAAATTTCAAAACCTCATCCGTTGTCGTACCAATGTCGGTCGCCTGTTTTGTATCGTTTCCGAGCCCGGCTCCGCCCGTATTGCCCAGGCCCCGGTCCTTGACCTTCACACCTTTTACCAACAGTTCCAGAGTTGGCGGATAACGATCAAGGTTCAACGTATCGAAAATCTCGCAGTCGTCAATAACAACACGGCTTCTCGGGTCCGCGGGAACAGGTCCTGGCCTCGTCAAATTCCCCGTGCAGGAACCAACCGTATCCCGCTTAAATTCATCGATCGCCTGCCGGACCAATCTTAGCGTTTCACGCAGCCTAATCTCTTTTTGACGTTTCGCGGCGTTTTGGGCCAGCGGGATTGTACCCATCACCAGCACCGCCAAAACCGTCAGCGTAACCACGAGTTCGAACAATGTGAAGCCCCGGTCGATTTTTGATTTGCGATTCGCGATTCGCGATTGAAAACCTCCTACGCGTCGCCGATCTAAAATCGAAGCACCCCAAACTTTGAACTTTGAACTTTGAGCGTTGAACTTCATCTTAAAACTTCATTGCAAAGTTCTTGCCATCAGCACCGAGTAAATTCAAGGCTTCCTTTTCGAGAGAAATATTAACCTTGCCGTCCGCCAAAGCCTCGACTTCGACGAAAGCCAGAACGCCAGTCGTAGTAGTAACATTGCCTTCCTTCAAGGACAATAAGACGAACATTTTGCCGTTTTGGTTAAGAAATGGCGATGCGTTTGTATTCGCGATTGCCGTTCCAAAAATATCGCCAAAACTCACCGAACGGACCGCCAATTTCGTCTGGTCGAATCGTAAACCCAGAACGGCAGACCGAAACGCCGCGGAACTATTCACCATTACCGCGATCCTTGTCTTTTCGCCGGCCTTCAATTCCGGCATCGATACCGGGAGCTGAAGTTCTGCTGAAGGGGCCGTCACAGGCGGCACATTGACACTTTCCGGTGTCTTAACTTCCGTACCCGTCGTTCTTATAGGCTCGGCCACAGGTTCCGATGCCTTCGATGTATCCGAGGTCTCGTTTATCTTCAAAGTTTTTACACCCGACTCGATCGGACGAAGATTCAATGCTTCGGCAAGCGGTTTTGCGGCCGAACCGGCACTCGTATTATCCGAAACTTTTGACGGTGCAGTACTCGGGTCATTCGCGCTAGTCCGAACGTATGTCGGAGCTTCTATCGGTTGATCAGCCAACTGCACGGTTACTGACGTGGGAAGCCGTCGTGCTGACGCCAGCAGTTCATCGCGCTCTTCCTGAACAATCATCGCTTCCAAAGAACCGTTCGTCGGCGTTTGAAGGCTTCCCGTATCGCGTTCAACTTCATCTTCCGGCAATATGGCCGGTGCCCGGATAACTCTCGGGGTGATCGCAATGACAATATCAACCTGGCGATTATCTTTTGTAGGTGCGGTAAAAAGCCTTCCTATGAATGGGATCAAGCCAAGAAGCGGCAAACCCGTGCGCCCATTCGTTTCAACGTTTTGGGCGACACTCGCTAATAGCAGAGTTTTGTTGTTCTGAACGCGAGCAGTTCCCTTAATCGTCCGTTCCGTAAATATCGGTTGATCTCTAGTTCCTCCGGCAACATCCTTGGATTCGATTTCCATAGCTACCTGAACATCCTGATTCGGAAAAACGATAGGCTTAAATTTAAGCGTCAATCCAACTTGTTCGTAATTGAAAACGTCGCCAAGGACATTCCCGTTGTTATTGTTTCCACCACCATTATTGATCGGAGAGAACGAAGCCGTTCTAACAGGAACACGCTGCCCGATACGAGCTGACGAATCCTCATTATTGAACGCGTGAATCTGCGTCGAAGCCAAAAGCTTCGTATTCGACTTGGCCTGCAATGCGGCGAGCGAGCTGAGCGGCAAGCCGACTGCGATACTGGCAAGATCGATTCCCTTGAACGGCAGCACCGACGTGATGGATTGCGTGGTACCGGCTGTAGCAATGGGGAGCCCGAAACCACCGAGGTTTCCTAGCTGAGCAGTAGTTCCGAGTTGATTTCCGAACTGCAAAAGATCGCTCTTGTTCACCTCATAGATTGCGACATCCATTACAACTTCCGCACGGTCTTTATCCAGCGACGTGATCAGTTTCCCGATAAGCTGAATATTTTCTTTGGTATCGCGGATCGTGATGCTGTTGGTCGATGCGTCTTCGAGCACGATCGTCTGGCTGCGGCCCGGCTGAGCGGGAATTGCCGCCGTGATCACTGCTTTAACGTCCTTCGGGCTGGCGTTCGCGAGATAAAATGTGCGAAGAACAAGCTGCTGAAAGTTCATGCGGCGGTTTCCGATGGCTACAAGGATGGTCCGCGGCCCAACCTTTTGGAAGAACAAATTCTCCTGCAAAAATATGTAATCCAGTGCTTTTGCCGAAGTAACATTCTTTAGATCGATCCTTACGCTGCGGCCTTCCAGCCTTGATTCGGCATCGAAGAGCACGTTCAGATCGAGATCTTTTGCAAGTTCCTTAACGATGAACTGGAGATTGACACCGCCGGGAAACGGGACCTGTCGGATCTGTTCTAGCTTTTGCGGGACCTGTCCGTCCGACGCCGGCTTTTGAACATCATATCCGGTTTGTACAAGCTTGACCTTTCCGTTTTCAACCGTCTTGTTTTCAGGGTTTCCTCCGTCTAGTACTCCCTGCTGAAGCCGAACCATTCTGGCCATCTCGGATTTTGCAAGCTCATTGACCGGGTCGAAAGCGTAGGCTTTTCTAAAAGCGATATAAGCGCCTTCATAATCTTTCTCGTCCGCGGCCGTGCGACCTTTTTTCATATACATCTGCGATGCATTGAAGAGAGACCGCTGCAAATGCAGCCGGTACTCCGGATTTTTCGGGTCTTCAGTAACCGCCAGGGCAAACTGCTCGGCAGCCTGGTCCCAAAGCTCCGCGGCTTCATGCTTCATTCCGGTCTTGAAAAACTTTTTCCCGTCGCCAAATGCCAGAATAGCGGTAGGAGACAGCATCGAGAACACAAGTAGAAATGTGAGCGAAAATCGGACGTACATTGATCTTTTCATAATAGTTCGGTATCGACGTTTTGTGGTGTCAAAAGCTTGCTTACGAAAATTCACACGCTGTGGGGCATGCAAAGTTTCAAAAACATTGTTTAGTGGCGGCGTCTAATTAACGCCTTTGTAATTTTCGTATTTAAGTCGCTGAAATGCAAGTTTTATTGTAAGATTCCGGCCAATCCGGTAGCGGGAAAGCAACGTGATCGAACTTACCCGGCATTCGTCCGCGTTAATTTATCCAGTGCTCTTTTGCTAATGACTGAGATGACGATCATCGAAAAAAGGGTAGCCGCGATCCCGAATACGACAACCCAGGAATTGAGAGGCAGATCGAGCGACAGTTCCGAAAGTCCCGCACCCGCCAGCACGACCGCCGCCGACCGCGGAAGCATTCCGAGAAGTGTGCCGATGAGAAATGTCGGTATCGGCACCTTTGCGGAGGCAAGAATAAAGTTTGTAAGCGCAAACGGCATCATGATAGACAATCGGACAAGCAGAACTATTGTGGTCGTCCGCAAAAATCCCTGGCCGACAAGCGCCTCGTAAATCGCCTGGCCCTTCGGATGCCTTGCAGCGATGTCGGGAACTTTGTCTCCGATGATCCGCCTGTGTATCAAAAAAGAAAGAAAAGAGGCGCCGACAATCGCTGTCAGCAAAATAGCCAGGCCAAGGTCGAAACCGAACGCGAAACCTCCGATAATGCCAATCACATTCGTCGGCACCAGCGCTAAACCACAAAAGATCAGCACACCAGCAAAGAATCCGATAACCCCTATGCCGGGATTCTCCTTCAACCACAATCCGAGTGGATAACCGAAGGCAAATAGAATACTTGTGCCGAGCATCGGAAGGAACGTAGCGATCAAAGCGATCGGTGTGAGCTTTCCTAGTTCGACAAACCTAAGGCGCAGCCGTCTTACAAATTCAAATTCGGCCATCGCGTGTTAGTCACCCGCCACCTTTAACATTTGGCGGCGGAGATAGTCCAGAGCAGCCTGGCTCGATCGCCAGCGGATGAGATAGCGGTCGCCGGGGAGAGTTATTTTGAGCGACCGCGTACCCGAAATGTCCGCATAGCCAACAAATACAGTACCCACCGGCTTTTCGACAGTGCCTCCATCCGGCCCGGCAATGCCCGTAACCGACACTCCGTAATCCGATTCAACCTTCTCGCGAATCCCGGCTGCCATAGCTTCAGCCGTTTCTGCACTGACTGCACCGTGAGCGTCGAGGATTTCCCGCGGCACACCAAGCGTCCGCATTTTCGCCTCATTCGAATAGGTGATCGCCCCTTCGAGAAAATATTTGGACGAACCTGGAACGTCCGTCAGCCGCATGCCGATCAAGCCGCCCGTACAGCTTTCAGCCAGGGCAAGCGTTTTACCGCTATCGGCAAGCATTTTGCCAACCACTTCTTCCATCGTTTCGCCGTTAACGGCAAAAACGGCGGTTCCCAACGCCTCGACGATCTTTCCCGCCAGTCTTTCGAGTACCTCGTCGGCTTCCTGCTCCGTCTTTGATTGAGCCGACAGGTGAACTTCGATCTCGCTTTTGCTGAAGAGAATTGAGGTCTGGACGTTTTTGAATGCCCCGTAGATCGGTGCGATCACCTCGTCCACCGCCGATTCGCCCATTCCGGAAACGCGCAGTATCCGGCGTTTAACATAGATCTCACCGGCCGTCTCTTTCAGCTTTGGAAGCACGAAATTCTCGAACATCGGCTTCATCTCACGCGGCGGCCCGGGCAGCACAACAAAAAGCTTATCCGTCAATTCGAGCATCATGCCGACCGCCGAGCCGTTCGGGTTCGGTAATATCTCGGCGCCGTCTATCACAAAGGCCTGCCGCTTATTTATCTCCGGCATTTCCCTGCCCCAACGCCGAAATCGCTCACGCAATTCGACTACAAGTTCCTCATGAAAAACTAGTTCCCGGCCCACGGCACGGCCGGAAACCTGTCGCGTTATATCGTCCTCGGTCGGTCCCAGCCCGCCGGTCGTTATCACCACATCGGAGCGTTTCACAGCATCGCGTATTGTCTCCTCAAGCCGTGCTTCATCGTCGCCAACGATCGTTTTGAGCTTGACCTCGACACCGATCTCGTTGAGTTTGCGGGTCAGCCAAAGGCTGTTCGTATCGGTCTTTTCGGGCGTCAGAAGTTCCGAACCGACGGCGATGATCTCTGCGGATAACATATATTTAAGAAAGGAACTGCCCGCGAAATACGCGAAACATGCGAAATAAGGGGAATGTAGTTGCGATTTTGATCCGGTATTGATTCGAGCCTAATCAAATTGCAACTCGTCCTTTCGTATGTTTCGCGTGTTTCGCGGGCAAAAAACTAATTTCCGTAGATTTCCACTACCGGCTTCCCTGCACTATTTATATAGGCCCGGTACATCCCTTCAGAATTGAACGAAATGCCGATGTTGCCGAACTTGTCTATCGCAATAACGCCGCCATCGCCGCCGAGCTTTTGCAGCTTTTGCTTTATCACCCTGTCGGCGGCGGCCTGAATCGGTTGTGCCTGATATTCCATCATGGAAGAAATATCCCGCGCGACGCCGAGCCGGATAAAATATTCGCCCCAGCCCGTCGCCGAAACCGCACACGTCTGATTGTTTGCATAGGTTCCGGCACCAATTATCGGAGCATCACCAACGCGGCCATACTTTTTGTTGGTCATTCCGCCGGTCGATGTTCCCGCCGCCAGATCGCCGTTTTTGTCCAATGCGACGGCACCGACCGTGCCGAATTTGTTCTGCGGCAGCCTCTGCGTTTCAGTCATAGTTTGCGAGGTAAGCTTCTTGCCCTTGGCCTTTTCAGCAGCCTCTTCCTTGAGGATTTTCTGTAGAGCGTCCCAACGCGGCTGCGTCCAAAAATACTTTTCGTCAACGAGTTCAATCTTCTGCTCTTTTGCAAACTGCTCCGCTCCCTCACCGACCATCATTACGTGCACCGACTTTTCCATAACGGCCCTTGCCAGCGTGATCGGATTCTTAACATGCCGTAATCCCGCAACTGCTCCCGCCGCCAGCGTTTTTCCGTCCATTATCGAAGCGTCGAGTTCGTTCTTGCCGTCGTGCGTGAAAACAGCACCCTTTCCGGCATTAAAAAGCGGCGAATCTTCGAGAATTCTGATCGCTATCTCGACCGCGTCAAGGCCCGGCCTCCCATCCTGCAACGCTTTATATCCAGCCAGCAGAGCTTCTTCGAGCTTTGCCCGATATTCCTTTTCCTGTTCCGGCGTCAACGAACCTTTTGTTATAACGCCCGCACCGCCGTGAATGACAAATCCCAAACGCGGATTCTGCGGCCCTTGAAGCTGCTTGATCTCGGGCATCGAACCTTTTTGGGCAAGGCAGATCGAAGGAAGCACGATGACGCTAAACATTAAAATGAAGGAAAGAATATTTTTCATACGTGAACTCCGTAAAGTGTGGAATCAATGCTCATCAGGTTACCACAAAAGGATTGAATGCCGAGGAATATCGAAAGGCTGGTTCGCGCGTCACGTTTGAGTTTCCACCGCTCTTCCTTTGCCCCTTGGCGCTTTTCGGGAAAATTTCTTACATAAGCATAAGAAGTTCCCCGCAAAGCCGCAAAGGCCGCAAAGGAAGCGAAAAATCTTAGGAAAAGCGCGGTCTAAATAAATTGTCGCAAAATGATTCACTATCAAAGATGATCGTCAGTTTCTAAACCACCGCCGAATTTTGGAGATTCTGCTCGTACGACCCGCGAAATCCCGGGTTTTCTGAAAGCAGCTTTGCCTCCTCGATCGCCCACGGCGACAGCTCGGAATCGGCATTTTGCGACGATCTTAAAAATTCGGGCCACGACACCCACTTTGTTTCGGCCACTTCGCTCAGATTAATTACCGGCTCCTGATCGGTAAATCCGGTCAGCACCGGACAGATCTCGTTTTCGACGACGCCGTCTTTTTCGGCCCGATAACGAAAGTGCGGGAGAACCATTTTCAGATCGACGCCGCTAATTCCGAGTTCGAACCGCAGCCTGCGAACAGCCGCATCTTCAGTCTTCTCGTTAATCATCGTGTGACCACAGCAGGAATTGGACCACACGCCAGGCCATGTTTTCTTTGTCAAAGCCCGTCGCTGAAGCAGCAATTCGCCTTGTGAATTAAAAAGGAATAATGAGAACGCGCGGTGCAATTTTGTGTTCCCGTTATGAGTTTCGCTCTTTTTCGCCGTCGCCAGGGCATTGTTCTGGTCATCGACAAGCACGACCATCTCGTCAAACTTATAATAAGATCGCCTGTACCAGGCGTACATCGCCGCCGCGACTCCGCAGCCGATTATAGCGGGAACGGCCAGTCCGCCAAATACCGCAAAAGCGGTCCAAAAAAACATGATAAAGAATGCACTCGACCCGATCTGTACCGGCGGCGGCAGAAGCGGCCGGAAATAACTGATAGCAGCTTCCATTATTGTCGAGCCGAGAGCTCCGGATAACATCCATCCGAGATAATTAGATGCCGGAACGCCGTAATATGCACCGCCCTGCGGATACTGCCAGAAACCAAGCCGGACGGCTCCCGGATCCAATACAAGATCAAAAATGACGAGCAGAAAGGTTGAGCAAATAATCCGTTCGATCCGTGATGGGAATAAGCTCCTGGCAGCGACATAAGCGCAAAGCATCAGTGGCGTCCACGCAAACGCCACCGTCCAGGGGACATATCCGAAAAGTTTGTAGCCCAAATGCTCAGAATAACCAAAGTGCCCGTAAGGAAACCCGGTGAGGATAGCGAAAGTTTCGACTAGTAAGGCATAAGCGCCCAGGATCAAAACCAATTTAATACCGTCGCTCCAACCCAGCCATCGTCGAAGGGCATAGAACGCAGGCAATGCGAACAACAAAACGTTTATCGACGAAATGACATAAGACCACCTCGGCATTTCGACATTCGCCATGAAGAATGCCCCAACCGCTAGGAATATCAACGCTAAAGCTACAAAAATGCTTCGCCTGTGGTTCTTCAACATCGTTAAGCTATACTCGCATTATGCCCGATATCCGCTTTCTGCTAAAGATCAGCCGCCCAAGGTTTTGGCTGTATCTTTTCGGCCCGTACATTATCGGGCTCGCCGCGGGGGCATCTACACGTGGCGATCTTCTGTCGTTTAAAACCCTAGGTTTCGGTCTATATTTCCTATTCCCGGCGAATCTTCTTATTTACGGCATCAACGATATCTTCGACTTTGAAACCGATAAACTCAATCCGAAAAAGCAGGATTACGAAGCTTTAGTTCGTCCGGACGATCGACAAATGCTGGTAATTGTCATCCTGTTAACAAATCTGCCGTTCATTATCGCTGCGGTGTTTCTCGACACGACCACGCTGTTTGCAATGGCGGGTTTCCTCTCCTTTTCGATCTTTTACTCGGCACCGCCAGTGCGGGCAAAGGCGATCCCGATAGTCGACTCGATATTTAATATTCTCTACATTTTCCCGGGCCTTTTCGCATTTGCATTGATTAACGGAAATATGCCGCCCATGGCCTCCTTCGCGGCCGCAGGACTCTGGACGGCGGCAATGCATGCGTACTCGGCCATACCGGATATCGAGGCGGACACGAGCGCCGGATTAGAAACTGTTGCAACGTTGTTCGGCAGAAACGGGACACATTTGTTCTGTGCCGCGTGCTACCTGTCATCCGCCTTGCTCGCATTTCCATTTCTTGGAGTGCTTGCCGCCATTTGCGGCATCGTATATTTGGGCCTGATCCTTATCTCTCTTTACACCAAAAAGACGAGCGATGCTCTCGGCATTTATAAATATTTCCCCGCCGTCAATACGTTGATCGGCTTCGTCTTATTTTGGTTCGTTGCACTCACTAATTTAGCTTGACGACCGCAAATATACTACACCAATGTCTCCATCGGGTTTGCCGTAGTAATGCCGTGCACACGTTTATAAACAAGCTCCGCGCTTATCAGACATATTTGCGTGCCGATGCCGGGATTCGTTCCGGCTCCCACGTAAAATAGATTTTTCACCTTTTTTGACTGATTCTTTGGCCGGAAGATAGCCGTTTGCCAGATCGTGTGAGCCAGTCCAAGGGCCGTCCCTTTAAAACTATTGTAGTCTCCCGCAAAATCATTAACCGTGTAAATTCGCTTATATTCGATCTTCTCCCGAAGCCCGGGCAGATTCATTTCCTTTTCCATTAAAGCCAGCACGCGGTCCGAGTAAGCTTCTTTTTCCTCGTCGGAAATATCCAGATTCGACGCGATCGGGACGAGAACGAATAAATTCTCTTTGCCTTCAGGAGCGACCGACGGATCGGTTACGCTCGGCGCACAAACGTAAAGCGATGGCTCGTCCGGCAACTTCGGATCTTTATATATATCGTCGAAATTCTTTCGCCAATCTTCCGAGAACAGCAGATTGTGATGAATAAGCGATGGCAGCTTTTCCGTAACACCCAGATAAATAATAAATGCCGATGGCGCCAAAGTCTTTTTGTTCCAATACTTTTCGCCATGCGTCTGCCATTTCTTTTCAAGCAGTTTCGTTTCAGTAAACCACATATCGGCATTTGATATCACGATGTCCGCGACAACGAACTCGCCGTCAGCAAGACGAACGCCGGTCGTTATGCCGTTCTCCACGACGATCTCAGCCACCGGTGAATCGGCTCGCAACTCGGCATCGTTTTTCTTCGCGATCGCAACCAAAGCATCGATCAGAGCATAAAATCCACCCCGCGGATAGAATACGCCCTGATTAAAATCCATATGTGACATCAGGTTATACAGAGCCGGAGCCTCATACGGCGACGTTCCCAGGAAAACCATCGTGTATTCCATGATCTGCCGAAGCTTTTGCGATTTGAAAAACTTCGACACAAAGGCGTGCATGTTCGAAAAAACTGAGAGCTTTTGCCCTTCGGTCATCACGCGTTTATTAAAAAAATCGAATATCGTATCGTAGTTCTTGTACATGAAATGCTGCGTCGCAACATCGTACTGATACTCGGATTGTTTTAGATATGCCCGCAAACGCTCGCCCGCACCGGGTTCGATGGCGTCGAAAGTGGCAGAGTCGACCGCAATGTCGGAGTTGATATCGACGGATTCGGCGTTGTTCCTGAAGAAAATACGATATGAAGGATTGAGCTTTTCGAGAGTCAGGTGATCGCTGACCTTTTCACCGGCGAGTTCGAAGAAGTGTTCAAAAATATCCGGGGCGAGGTACCACGACGGCCCCATGTCGAAGCGGAATCCATCAGCCTCAAAAACATTCGCACGGCCGCCGAAATTCACGTTTTTTTCGAGAACCGTTACGTCGTAACCCTTTTTTGCAAATAACGCGGCCGTTCCAAGCCCGCCGATCCCGGCCCCGATCACGACGACTTTTTTATTCATAAACTCCGGCAACAGCCTGCAGCGAAAGCCTTAATTTCTGGCCGATGTTTGTTCGAACGCGTCCAGCATAGACGTTGTAATTGGCCCGCTCAATCTCATTCAGTATGGCTTTATACAGTACGTACGAAACACGAACCGCAAGCCGTCCACGCCAGTTCAAAAGCTTTATCCCCGGCAATGCCTCGCGATATATTTGCCGCGTGCGTGCAATCTGAAACTTCATAAATCGTGTAAAACGCTCATCGGTAATGTGCGTGAAAATCTCCCTGCGATCGAGTCCGAACTGCCGCAATTCGTCTTCCGGCATATATATGCGGCCAAGCTCATCGCAATCCTCACGGATGTCGCGAAGGAAATTCGTCATCTGGAACGCATAGCCCAGCTTCTCGGCAAACGGAAACGCCGCTTCGGACGAATAACCGACGACCCGCGTCACCATCAACCCTATGACGCCGGCCGAGCCGTACATATAATCTTCCAATTCGGCGTAATTTCTATACGAGTTTTTCTCCTCGTCCTGAAACATCGACTTGAGAAAGGCCTCGCCGTATTCAACTGGAATCCCATATCTGTTGAATGCAAAGACGATAGCGTTCATCACGTCGTCATCGCTCCTGCCCGCCGACATCGCCTCAAGCCAATGTTCCCGCCATCCGCGCATCTCCGCCAATGCCTTATTTCGGTCCGGTTTACTGGGATTATCGACAATCTCGTCCGGAATGCGTGCAAAAGCGTAAATGGCATAGATGCCGTTTCGCGTTTCTCTGGGGAAAAATTGAGTCGCGAAATAAAAACTTGTGCCGTATCTCTTGGTGATTTCGCGGCATTTCTCAAACCCTGTCGCTAAGCGGCCGGCCGTGTAGGAATCGGATGTTTGATCTGCTTGCAGAATAGTCATATTCGCCTGACCTCAAACTCGGTGTAGTCGAAATTATATGTTTACAAACCAAAAAGTTCTAGTTAACACAATTTTTTCGACAAACGTTCCGATTCGGATTCAGATTAATAAAAATTCTTCTATCCGATTTATTGCTGTAGGAATTCGCGAACCTTTTTCATGTCTTCCCAAACCTCGCGTTTCTTGTGCGGGTCGCGCAGCAGATATGCCGGATGGAAGGTCGGCATGACCTTTACACCAAGATACTCCTGAAAATTGCCGCGAAGTTTAGAGATAGGCGTTTTAGTTTGCAGCAGATTGTGGGCGGCGGTCGCACCTAGAACAACAATGACTTTAGGCTTTACTACCGCTATCTCACGCAGCAAAAACGGGCGGCAGGCGGCGGTTTCGATCGGCTCCGGCTGGCGATTTCCTGGTGGACGGCAACGATTGATGTTACCGATAAACACTTCTTCACGCTGCATCCCGATGCTCTCGATTATCTTCGTCAAAAGCTGCCCCGCACGACCGACAAACGGCAATCCCTGCTCGTCCTCGTCCGCACCCGGAGCTTCGCCGACAAACATCAGATCGGCGTTGAAATTACCTGAACTGTGAACAACCTGCGTTCGTCCCGCGTAAAGCGGACAACGCGTGCAATTGCCGATCTCTGCCCGGATCGATTCGATAGTTTCGCCTGTTTCCGGCAATGTCGGCCCGATCTCGCCGAAGAGTGTTTCGTCTGTTCCGTTCCGGAACGGTGAAACACTTGGAACGGGTGGAACACTTCGATTTTGCATTTCGAACTTTGGATTTTGCATTGTTTGACCAGGCGTCTCATCCGCTCCAGTACTCCTCGGTGGAGCAGACACCGTTCGATTGGAAAGCGAGGGCAGCGACGCGAGTCGCGAACCCGGAGTTTGGCTTTGCACGGGTTTCGCCGGAGTTGTCCGAATCGGAGCGGGCACACCTGCGACCGAGGACCGTGGACTTTGGACTTTAAACTTTGGACTTGCCACTTCCGGCATATCGACCGCCAACGACTCAACGCCAAGCTCTTGTAAATACAGCACTTGCTCCTTCACATCGGCTATTAGACTGGATAGTTCGGGGTTTTTAGACATTTGAATACAGACGATTCACTACGCTCAACAATTGAAACGCTTGATCCTTGTCTTTGTTGATTTCTTTTGTGCGATTCGTGGACAAATTCTCTTTTTCCACGAATCACACGAAATAAGAAAAAATAAAGAAGCCAATTAAACCTCGGCCCGAAGTTTAGTTATTTCATCGAGGATTTTATCAGCCAGCTCCCGTTTTGACATCAGCGGCAACTCGATTTCGCCGCCCGAACGCGTCAGGATTGTGGCAATATTTGTATCTGTATTGAACCCCGCACCTTTGGCCGTGATATCATTTGCGACAACAAGATCAAGGTCTTTTTTTTTCATTTTCGATCTTGCATAACCGACGACATCATTCGTTTCGGCCGCAAAACCGACGACAAGCATCCCTTTAGTGCGATTTTTCGAAACCTCTGACAAAATATCGCGCGTTTTTTTCAGTTCTAAAATCATAAAATCGCGGCCGTCTTTTTTTATCTTGGCACCGGAGGCATTTGCGGGGGCGTAATCCGCGACAGCGGCGGCACCGATAAAAACGGTAGCGTGTGATAATTTTTTTGTAACGGCATCAAACATTTCTCCGGCCGAAACTGCATGAATGACGTTTACATTTGCTGGCGGCTCGACCGTCGTCACGCCGGCGACGACTGTTACCGTCGCACCTCTCGCAGAAGCCGCCTCCGCAACCGCAAAGCCCATCTTCCCCGACGAATGGTTCGAAATAAATCGCACCGGATCGATTGCCTCACGCGTGCCGCCGACGGTTATCAAAATATGTTCGTTTGCCAGGTCAGCCAAGCTCCCCTCCTGCTCCCCTCCTGTCTTAGGAGGGGTGGCAGCGGCTTCCGCTGACGGGGTGGTGAGGGGTGGCGGCGTTTCGCCGACGGGGTGGTTCTCGCTGTTGCGGCTGAAGAACCCCGTCGCTATCGCTCCCGGTTCTGACAGGAGCCGCATTGTCTGCGCAACAATATTCTCCACATCCTCAAGCTTCCCCGTCCCGACCGTCTTGCATGCCAATTGACCCGCGACCGGCTCGACAAAATGCACGCCGTCCTTTTTCAACTGCTCGACATTCCGCTGCGTTGACGGATTTTCCCACATCGTCGTGTTCATCGCCGGTGCGATCAACACCGGGGCGTTCGAAGCGAGATACGTCGACGAAAGAAAATCGTCCGCAACGCCATTGGCAAATTTAGCGATTATGTTAGCGGTCGCGGGCACGACGAGAAGCAGATCGATGGTCTGCGAAAAGTTTATATGTGCGATCGGATCGGGATTTGCGGGGTCGTAGTCATCGACAATCACATATTTGTCCGTCAACGCCCGAAACGTCAGCGGCTGCACAAACTCCGTCGCATGCTTCGTCATCGCCACGGAAACCTCGCACCCCGCCTTCTGCAGCAGCCGCATCACCTCGACCGCTTTATACGCCGCGATCCCGCCGCTTACGCCTAACCCGACTTTATATTTCGCCATACTTTGAAACGATTTTACTACAGTTCCGCCTTTTGGCTATGTTAGAATTCGCTTGATCTGACAGCGAATGATTATGCAGCCAAAACTGTTTGAGAGTCCCGCCGAAACCGTCACGATAGAAAATTTAGTTCTTTATGCACTCGGCGATTTTCAATCGCGGGGCAAAGTTTTGGAGGGCCGTGAACTTGCTTTGGACAGGCTGCTCGGCGCGTTTAATAGAGCCGGTGCGAAATATGGCATTGAACGACCGGCAGACGAGACAATTACGGAGAGTTTAAGAAGGCTTGGGGCGAAAGTTGAAAATGTAGCCGGATTTGTGGCAAAACATCCCTATCGAATCACTGTCTCACACGATCTGGCAAAAAACGCCCTGGAATTCTTTACTGAACCACAATGACGCCGGAAGTCCTCTCAACCGAAACATTATATAAGGGCAAGGTTTTCGATGTGCTTCTCGCGGACATTCGCGAGGGCGATGTCGAATACAGCCGCGAGATCGTGACGCATCACGGCAGTGCGGTGATCGTTCCGGTTTTTGATGATAATACGGTTGCGCTCGTGCGGCAGTACCGGCATCCGGCCGGGAAATATCTGCTCGAAATTCCCGCCGGGAGTTTGAATGAAGGCGAAGATCCGATGGAAGGCGCAAAACGCGAGCTCGAAGAAGAGATCGGTGTCACCGCCGCCAAAATAGAAAAGCTCACCGAATTCTACGTCTCGCCCGGCTTCCTCACCAAAAAAATGCACCTCTTCCTCGCCACCGGCCTCACCGAAACCGCCCAAAACCTCGACGGCGACGAAATCCTCACCATCCACCGCTACACCTTCGACCAACTCTCCACCATGATCCAAACCGGCGAAATCCAAGACGCCAAAACAATAATCGGAATAATGATGGCTGGCACGAAGCTTGGTTCGACTTGACGTTT
>JAYSON010000175.1:0-2865 GCA_043722725.1 Chloracidobacterium sp. | reverse complement strand
ATTCAGGCGCAGGCGATCCTTGATTTGCAGCTGCGACGTCTTTCAGCATTGGAACGCCAAAAGATTTTGGACGAATACGAAAGCATCATCAAGGTCATTGCCGAATTGGAAAACATTCTTCAGAACGAGAACGTTTTGCGGCAGGTTATTACGGAAGAGATTGAGGAGATCAAGAAAAACTTCGGTGACGCGCGCAGGACCGAGATCATCGATATGGGCGTGGACTTCACTATCGAAGATCTCATTCCCGATGAAGATGTCGTGATCACCGTGACGGTTGCGGGTTATATCAAGCGAACGCCAGTTTCGATCTATTCGCAGCAGGGACGCGGCGGCAAAGGCCGTCTTGGTGCAACGGCGAAGAACGAAGACATCGTTGAGCATTTGTTTATTGCTTCAACGCACGCATATTTAATGATCTTCACCGACAACGGACAGGTCTTTAAAATAAAGGTGCACGAGATACCCGAGGCTGCACCGGCGGCACGCGGCAAAGCGGTCGTTAATCTGGTTCAGTTGTCGTCGGAAAGGAAACTCGTTGCGGTTATGCCGGTTCGTGATTTTAACGAAGAGACTTACCTGACGATGGTGACAAAGCACGGCGTGGTCAAAAAGTCTTCGCTTGCCGATTACCAGAATATCCGCGCCAACGGCATCAATGCCATAAACATTGACGAAGGTGACGAACTGCTTGACGTTATCCGCACCGACGGCACAAAGCAGATATTGATTGCTACGCATGACGGAATGGCAGTCCGCTTTAATGAAAGCGACGTTCGTCCGATGGGCAGGGTTGCTCGGGGTGTCCGCGGTGTGAAACTAAAACCGGGCGATTATGTAGTGGCGGTTTGTCCGATCTCGCCCGAAGGCGTCGAGAAGATACTTTCGATATCCGAAAAAGGTTTCGGCAAGCAGACGCTCGCATCGAGCTATCGTCTGACAAAACGCGGCGGCAAAGGCGTTATCAATATGAAGACGACGGTGAAAACCGGAAAGGTCGTGGCGTCGTTCCCGGTTGATGAAGATTCGGAAGTTATCATTATCACCCAGCAGGCCAAACTGATTCGTCTGGATGTCGATAAAATTCGCAAAACCGGCAGAAGCGCCCAGGGCGTGATGCTCATTCGCACGGGAGCCGACGATCTTGTGACAAGCGCTTCGCTGATCGAACCGACCGGCGACGAGTCAGAGATCGGTGAGATTGGTGAAATAGAAGAGTAGGATCGACGCATTGCGAGCGTGCAACCATTAAGAAAGGCCTCGTTCAATATTGAACGAGGCTTTTTTATCTGAACTACAAAGCTGCGGATCGGCTCCGCCACCGGTTACAAACAACTCCATTGATTGCCGACGACCATTGCCGGTGCACCGGAACCACCGGCCTGGCACGGAGTCGTCGAGCGGCGGCAGTTTGAGCAATAGACCAACGAGCCGTTTGCTCTGCCGGTCGGCAAGAGATTTTGCAAAAGGGAAGGCATCTGAACCGGCGCGCCGAATTGAACATCCGTTCCAAAGAATGTCGGATGTCCGGTGACCTTACCTTCGGACGGCTGGCCGGTCATAAAGACAACGGTCGCCTTGTCGAAGTTCTTTTTCGTGACGCCCTGGCAGTCCAAAATATGTCCGTCATAACAGAACCGGTCGCCGGTCGAATAAACCCGCAGCCGCTCGTCTGCCTGAAATGTATCCGGGCCGTATAAATTCCCGGTCGAAACAAATGTCCGCCGGGCCTTAAAGATGATTGGATGGCCCAATATCGAATTTATCATCGTTATCGGATAGGAATAATCACCCGCATACGGATTTTCTACCGCGTTGTAAACCAGCGAGTTTGTCATCGCCTCAGTCTGAGAGCCAATGATAGTGGTTATACCGCTGTCCAGAATATTAAGGAATGTCCCGCCGGGAGCGTTCGGAAAACCGCCGCCAAAGGTGTCTTGAATAAGGATTCCGCCGACGCGTTCGAAATGCATCGAATTCGCATTTTGTCCGGCACGCTTGGCGGGATTGATGAATACACTGCTTTGGATCTTCCAATCCGAGTTGCGGATGTTCGTATAGATCCCCGCGTCGCGATTATAAATGAAACGGCAGGCATTAAGCTTGACGTAATCGAATTGCCAGCTAAGATCGGTCTGCGGCAGCCCGTACGCGGTGATGCCGCGAAAAAAATTATTAAATACGACCCGCTCGAAAAAGAAATCCTGGGCCGAGTTATAAGCTCCCACCGCCTCGATGCCGTTAGTATTATCGTTGCTCAACGCGTAAAGTTCGATGTCGCGGATTGTAATCTTCTCGGTGCATTCGCCTATGCGGAAAAGCGAGATGTTGGAGCCTTTGAGCGTGATGCGCGTCGGATTTTTTCTTGGCAGATCACTTGTCGGCGAGTTTGAGGCAAGCCCGTTTGATCCCTGGATCGTAAGGCCGGAAGGCAAAGCGATTGGCGAACTGACGATGTAATCTCCTTCCGGGATGGTTAGCGTCCCGCCGTTGTGCGACGCGACAAAAGCCATCGCACTCTTAAACGCAATGGTGTCGTCCGCTTTGCCGTCGCCAACGGCGCCGAAATCCTTGATGTTGTAAAATCCGCGCGTTCTGTCATCCGGCGTTGCGATCCAATCGTAAGTTACCGGACCGGAAAATTGGTCGCCCGCGAAGGTGATCCGGTATCTTTTGTCCTCGCCCTCAAAACACCATTTATAATCCGACGCGCTAGCTTTGACTGTCGCGGCCGAGGAGCCGTTTTGAACCAGGGAGCTCCCTGAGCCGCCGCACTGCGATACCTTCAGGGGCGTCGCCCGGTCGAGATCTGTGATGGTTAGAGCCGTTGTCGGCGGAACAAAGCGAACCGCGCACGCCGTCGAG
>JAYSON010000174.1:0-2932 GCA_043722725.1 Chloracidobacterium sp. | reverse complement strand
TTGAGTACTGCCGTTTTCCAGACGCCGTAATTATCCGGTGCCATATTCCTGCGATTCCACAGCTGTTTATGAAATCTATAAGCGAAACTATCAGTCAATCTCTGATGACGCTTCAATGAAAACGGCACACGAAGGCAAGCTTCAAGCTTCGCCTCGGCGTCCGGCTCGATCGTCGAATCCTTTCGGGCACCAGCTTCGTCGCCGCAGACAAGCACGGTCGAGGCATTCAAAAACTTCAATAGTCGTGCAACCTGAATCGAACGCGGGTATGCGAGAGGCGGATAGGCGAGCGAAACGGCTAAGAGTTTTAATTTTGGCAAAGCGTTCGAATCCGCATTAAAGTTCACGCTTAACAGCAGACCGCGAATTGTAGTTTGTTGTCAAGCCTCAAAAATAGACAATAATAGTGTTAAAATACGGAGTTCACCGTAGAGTCGCATCGTTAGGAAAATTTGAGAGGAACCAATAACCGGAGATTCCGGTCTTTAGTTACCGAATTCAATACTAATGCGGTATTTATGCTCCATTGAAACTGTAACTATTGTGTTCCATGAAAGCGAAAAGGACCAAAAAGCCGCAGTACGAAACTATGGCTTCTACGACAGTCGTAGGAGAGGGGAATGAACGCTCCACGTTTGAGCTGCGAAATACTGGCACCAAGCCTGATCCTGAACGATCCGGACGGTTTTCAAAGTCGAAGATCGGAACTGATAACAGTGCAACAGCCCAGCCGGATCTCCCTGAAACCAAAGATCAAAATGGAATCGCACCCGTTCGCGCGGACACTGACAATCCTGAACGCACCATGTTACAGCGGGGGAGCGAAAAGGACCTACGTCGCCTTAGCAACGACCACTGGCTGGCACGCAACGGGCACTCGCTTACATACGTTGGTATTTTTCTCTTTACGCTGGTCCTTTATTTTCGGCCTTATGAATTGATCCCGTCGCTTTCCGGTTTTCACTCGATAGCATTGATCTTTGCTATCGCGACTTTGTTAATTTATTTGCCGTCGCAGTTAGCGTTAGAAGGAACCCTGACCGCTCTTCCAACCGAGGTGAAGTGCGTATTGTTCATAACGATCTGGGCATTGCTGACCATTCCGATCGCCAAGGATCCGGGACTGGCCTGGGAGACCGTTAACGATACGTTCATAAAGGTTGTGCTGATGTTCGTAATAATGGCAAACACGCTCCGGACCAAGTCACGACTTAAAGGATTGATGTGGCTCGGGGTTGGTGTCGGTGTCATGCTTAGCTATCAAGCTCTTAACCTATACGAGAAAGGCGAGTTTAAGACCGAAGGATATCGAGTCAGTGTCGATTTCGGTGGGATGTTTGGCAATCCTAATGACATGTCGATCCACCTTGTTATTTTTATACCGATCGCAATCGCCCTTGGTGCCGCCGCGAAAAATAAATTCGCCAAGCTTTTGTATTTTTCCGGTGCGGCGATGATGACCGCGGGAAGCTTCGTCACTCAGTCGCGAGGGGCGTTTCTGGGTATGATTGCGGTAGCCGCTGTGTTGGTGTGGAAGCTGGGCCGCAAACAAAGATTCAAAGCAGTTTTGATCGCGATGATCGTCGGTGGAATTGTCGTGCTGCTGGCACCGGGCAATTACGGTTCGCGCGTGATGTCGATCTTTATTCCGTCGCTCGATCCCGTAGGTTCGTCGGACCAGCGGACAGAACTTTTAATTAAATCGATCTGGGTAACATTGCGAAATCCGCAAGGCATAGGCATAGGGAATTTTCAAATAGTTGGTAATCACAATCTGGGTACGCATAACGGGTTTACGCAGGTGTCTTCCGAGCTTGGCTGGTTGGCCTTTGTCGCCTATGTCATCTGGCTGCTTAGCCCGTTTCGTAAACTAGGTTCGATCGAGCGTCAATTGTTCACAAAAAGTGAGTTTACGTGGATATATTATTTATCCATCGGGATTCAGGCGAGCATCGCCGGATTTATAGCTTCTAGTTTCTTCAGCTCGGTGGCCTATCACTGGTACGTTTACTATCCAATAGCCTTTGCGATCGGCATAAGGCGCATCTATCAGTTAGAGCAGGAAGAAGCGACCACCACGACGAATGGAAATACTATTTCGAGGGATTTGGAAACCCAACACGCATAAGATGACTTTCGTATTTGCCGCACAAATTATTTTCTGGACATGTGTAGGCATGATTTTCTATGTTTATTTGGGCTATCCGATCCTTGTTTACATCGTCAGCCGCTTGTTCCCGAAACCCGTGAAGCGAGCGGACTTCGAGCCGCTGGTTTCGATTATTATCACGGCCTATAACGAAGAGCGTGATATTCGCCGCAAGCTTGAAAACACGTTGGTGATCGACTATCCGTTAGAAAAATTCAACGTAATCGTCGCCTCGGATTGTTCGTCGGACAAAACCGATGAGATAGTACGCGAATTCCAGGCGCAAAACGTCAAGCTGCTGCGTCAATCTGAGCGAAAAGGCAAGACGGCTGCACAAAACATGGCGGTTGAACATGCCTCGGGTGAGATCATTCTTTTTTCCGACGCTACGTCGATGTATGAGCCGAAAGTTTTTCGTGAAATGTTGCCAAGCTTTGCCGACGAGACAGTCGGGTGTGTTGCGGGCAGGTTAGTATATGTGGATCCGTCAGGTTCGGCGGTTGGTCAAGCCGCAAAGTCCTATTGGAGTTACGAGACGTTTTTGAAAAAGAGTGAAAGCGGCGCGTGTTCGCTCATCGGAGCGTCCGGATGTATTTACGCGGTACGAAGATCGGCATATCGACCGATGTATCCGGAAGCGTGCTCGGACTTTTTGATCGCCACAATTGTTTATAAACAAGGCATGCGGACAATTTACGAGCCGAACGCCATATGTACGGAAGAAACTAACCAGCAAAGCAAAAAAGAAATGCGGATGCGTGTTCGGGTTATCTCGCAAACGTT
>JAYSON010000173.1:0-2480 GCA_043722725.1 Chloracidobacterium sp. | reverse complement strand
CGGCAATTTCGCTTACAATATATCGTGATCTTATGGCAATTAAGGTGACCGTTTTTGACACTCGGCTGGAGGGACGAACGCCTCCCGGTTCGTCCTCAGCTATCAGTTTCGAGGTTCAGGAAGGCACTCCGATCAACGATTTCTTCAACCGAATCGGTGAGATATCGAAGCAATACAAAGGCATATCCACCCTATATCTGATGACCCAGATGGCGACGACCGAATTTGGCGGGGGAAATTCCGGGCTGCTGTTCTGCGGCGACGGCATTCACGCCGACAACGTTCAGCAATTTGAGCGCCTCGCCGGCCAGGTGGAACATATCGTACTGTTCGAGTGTGCCCGTTCGCTGAATGCCTTCGATATACAAAACGCCGACATAATGCATCCGGAGCTGTCCAAAACATTCCACGGCGATGGCGATGAACTTTGCCGAGCGATCGCCCGTTCCGCGGGAGCGAAAGTCACGGTCGTGCGCGAAGCGAGCGAATATGTCGCCGACGATCACCTCACGACCTTCTCGGGATATGAGCTTTACTGCGAAGCCGGGGCGATCGATTTTTCGGATTGGGAAGGTTCGATAATTTCGTTTGACGAGTACGGAAACATTCTTGACCAAGTAACAAATCCGATGTCGTGGCGCGATTCGCACGGGTTGATCCAGGACCCGAGGTTAGAGCCGGAACCATAAAGCTCGCAAAAACGCGGACGCACACCGTCTAATTTTGCGCCAGAATTTGAATGATGGCTTGAAAAATATGGCAACTACCCAAGACCAACGATCCATACAACTTTCGACACCGCTCGCAAAGGACTACCTGCTTATCAAACGCCTACGCTGCCGCGAAGGTCTCAATCAGCTATTCCGCATGGAAGTCGAAATGCTTCATGAAGAAGACACCGAAGGCTTTACGGCAACCGTAGTCGATCCGAAGAAACTGCTCGGTAATCCGATGATCATTTCCGCGCACCAGCCGGGTCCGACCGAACGGTACTTTCACGGAATATGCAATAGCTTCACGCAAGGCAGCAGAAATGCCCGATTTTCGAAATATCGCGCCGAATTAGTGCCAAAAGTGTGGATGCTGACGCAGATCTCACAAAGCCGTATCTTTCAGAATAAGACTATTCCGGACATCCTGAAAGAAGTCCTCGACGGTTACGAATTTGACATGGAGATCCAGGGTAAGTTTGAGCCGCGAAATTATTGTGTTCAATACCGCGAAAGCGATTGGGACTTTGCGTCGCGGCTGATGGAAGAAGAGGGAATATATTATTATTTCGAGCATACGAAGCAAAATCACCGACTCATCATTGCGAATACACCGGCGTCCCACCGGCCTCTTTCGAAGGTAACATTCGCCTTGGAGAGATCGGAGATGAAAGAACAGTGGATCCCGGCGATCCATTCATGGCGGGTCGATAATAAAATGCGCACCGGCAAGTATGAACTTAGAGACTTCCATTTTCAATTGCCGACAAACAATCTACTGGCTACGCAAACAAGTCTTTTCGATGTTGGCGGGAATAAATATTTGGAAAATTACGATTGGCCGGGCGGGTATGCAGAGCGTTTTGACGGTATTGATCAGGGCGGCGGCGAAAACCCGTCGGCACTGAATCAAGTTTTCGAGGACCGGGAACGCACCGTTCGAATCCGGCAGGAAGAGATAGACGTCGCGTACAAGAACATTTACGGCACAGCCAATAACTGTTTGCTGACCGCCGGCTACCGGTTTGAATTTATTGATCATCCGATCAAGGAAAATAACATTAACCACGTGTTGGTCAGTGTTCAGCATGAAGCGGTTCAATCACCGAGCTATATTTCCGATGACGCGGTATCGAACAACTACATGGTGAACTTCGTTTGTATTCCGCACGGCGGCGGTTATGCCCCTTTTCGGCCATTGCGAAAAACGCTGAAACCGGTGGTGCATGGCAGCCAGACCGCGTTTGTCGTGGGCAATCCGGGAGACGAGATCTTCACGGATAAATACGGCCGCGTCAAAGTTCATTTTCATTGGGACCGGTCGGATTACAACGACCAGAAATCGTCGGCTTGGATCCGCGTTGGGACGAGCTTTGCCGGCAATAAATGGGGCACGATGTTCATTCCGCGTGTCGGCCAGGAAGTGATAGTCGATTTTCTCGAAGGCGACCCGGATCAGCCGATCATCGTCGGTTCGGTTTATAACGCGCAGAACATGCCGCATTACGAACTGCCGAAATACAAAACGTTGTCTTACATTAAGACGCACAGCACGCCGAAATATCAGGGTTACAACGAGCTGCGATTTGAAGATAAGGCGAAGAAAGAACAGGTGTTTCTTTATTCGCAAAAACGAATGGACTTCCGTGCCCGCGGCTCGCATTACGAAACCTGCGGCGGCAATCGGCAGGAAGTTATCGGTTACCAGGTAAAAGAGGGCGACGATACAGATTACGGCGGTAATCTCGCGGTTACGGTCGGCGGCAACTA
>JAYSON010000172.1:0-2744 GCA_043722725.1 Chloracidobacterium sp. | reverse complement strand
CTTAAGTCTGGCTCTGGCGTGAGTTTCCATTGTTCGCACGTCGTGGGTCAGAACAACGCGGTTGTCAGATGCGGCGAATTCCAAAATCGACGGATCGCGGAACGAGCGAAGGCCGACATCCTGAGCCCGCACAATATCCAGATCGGGAATGCGGCTTCGGACTCCGGCTAATATATATCGGTTAAAGTCTTCGTCGGTTAGGAAACGAATCACTTCTTCCAATTGGGATCCGTTCCATTTTTTTGGGCAAGAAGCATCTCGCGAGTTACTCTCGGCGGAAAGTCTATTTCGATTCGTTTGCGAATTTCTGCCTGTCTGACCTCCTGCGCTGCCAGGTACTCATCAACTTCGACCTTGTTGTGAAGGTAATAGGCAATGGCAGCGTGGACTTGGGCCAAAGACATCGAGTCGTATTGATCCTGAATCTCCGCGGCGTCGGCTCCGTTGTTGAACTGGTAGACGACCGTATCGAGCGAAACGCGCGTGTCACCGACCTTGAGGACGCCCTCCACGACGCGGACGGGCTTTGGAATTGTGCCGACTGTTGAGGCCATAGCAATCTGATATTACCACGAAATGTATGAGATATAAGAAAAAAGGCTCCGCCTCGACTTATGCCGTTCCATTCATCATCTCGGCTGCATTTGGCGATCAATACGATTTCGTCGATTGCCGGGGCCCTGATTCAACGGTGGTCGCCATGACGGGATGATTATAAGATGAAAGGCCAGCCAGCCTGCTTCCAGGGGTTACGACACATTGATGACTAACCCGTCGGTGCTGACCTTATATTTAAGGACTTCGGCCCCGGCTTCGGCTGACAGGGCTTCTTCGACTTCCAGCTTTCGGCCTTCTTCGCAGAAGAATGCTATGCAGCCGCCGCCGCCGGCTCCGCAGACCTTAGCGGCGATCGCTCCGTTATTCAAAGCTCTGTCGACAAACATATCCATCTGCGGCGTGGTGATCTTCGGTGAAAGCCGTTTGCGGTGCGGGAAGGCGTGTCGAAGAACTTCGCCCACTAATTCCCAATTGCTTTCGAGCAGAGCGGCCCGAAGGTTTAGAGCGGCGTCGCGGATGCCTTCGAAAATGTCGTAGAGCTCGCGGTCGCCGTCGATGTGGCGTTTGGTAATCTCCCAATTGTTGGTGCCGGAATTGCGCGGTTCGCCGGTGTAAAGAACGACAACGCGTTCTTCAAGCGTCTTAACATCAATGTCCAAAGCTTCGCGGCGAATGCCTTCAGGGCCAAAGTGGATGGCCGCCGTGCCCCCGTATTGAGCCGAATAATAATCCTGAAAACCCGTCGGAACTTTTATCACCTGGCATTCGACATTTGCAGCGATCGGGATAAATCGGTCAGGCGAGTATCGATTTCCGACGAGCGTATTTAGGGCACCGATACAGGCGATGTTCAGCGTCGATGAACCTGCAAGGCCCGCTCCGGCCGGAGCTTCTGAATCGGTCGTCATATTGAAGCCGGTTTCCGGCCTGAAAAAATAGACTAGTTTTGAAAGAAGCTCGAGACGCGGCTCATTCTTCATCTCACCCATTCTATCGAGCGAGGTTTCAAACGTTACGCCGCGATCTATCGATTCTAAAACTATTTGGTCATCGTCGCGCGTTTCGATTCGGCATTTTGCCAGTAGATCAACGGCAAAGTTTACCGTCGCGGCGCCCTCGTGAAACAAAAAAAGAGGCGGTATATCAATTGTTCCGCCGGCAAGATCGACCCGCGTCGGTGCGGAAGTTTCGATGATCATAATTCAGTGGTCAAAAAACGGATGTCGGTAGAATGACTCGTCATGTTAGCTTAAAGTTGTAATAAATGAGTAATCGAGAGATTACTTTTTTGCGGCTTTGGCGGTTTCCTTTTTCGAGGCTTCGTTTTTTGAGGCTTCGTCGTCGGGATCAATCTCGCGGCGATTTGGTTCTCGCGTCAGATGAAGACGTTCGCTAAGATCATGAAGTTTTTCCTGGGCGACTTCTTCGACGGCGTGCAGCTTTTCTTCGAGTTTAACTAGCGTTTCCGGGTTGGCTTCCTCGACCTTTTCCGACAGCCAGAAACGCTCCACGGCGTAAATAATAATAACCGCAAAAAGTATTACAAAGAAAAGGAGAATTCCGGCCCTTTGAAAATCGCCGATGATCGATGTGATCGCACCGCTAAAAATATAACCGGTTCCGGCAAGTAGCAACACCCACAGCGAACAACTGATCGCGTCAAGTATCAAAAAACGACGAAATGGCATCTTGCCGATCCCGTAAAAAACACACATCGCCACACGGATGCCGTAGATGTATTTCGAGATTATCAGAGCGAACTTACCGAATTTACCGATCAGACGTTCGATCCGCGGCTGGGCCATCTGGTAAAAGCGATAATCCTTGGCATTTTCATGGAAAATCCGTCCGACCGCATAGCCAATGCTGTCGCCGACCATTCCGCCAAGTGTGCCGAAAAGAAAGACTTTCAGAAAACTATAAGGGCCGAAATAGCCGCCGTGTGCCATCGTCCCGGAGATCAAAAGCGTAATATCACCCTCGATCGTGCAGAGTGCAAAAACCGCGTAGATGCCGTACTGCTGTATAATCTGTTCAAGCTGATCCATAAGAAATGCGGTATTTGTAAATCCGGAAGACTTTCAAAAGAGTAGCTTTACCGCGGCGAGTAGTCAAAGAATAAACCACCGGGTGGAGTACGAGCTAACTAGTGCGACTTGTAGTTCCGTCCAAAGCCCCAAGGGGGC
>JAYSON010000171.1:0-2616 GCA_043722725.1 Chloracidobacterium sp. | reverse complement strand
CAACGTCCTCATCGGCTGTCGAGAGAATCATTCGGGCATAAAAGTCGGACCACCCTTCTCCCATGCCTCGGCTTATCGTTGACGCCAAGCCGCTTGCGTTTGAATGCAGGCGGTTGGATGTGCCGTGGGTCATTTCGTGAATACTGATTGTCTGATCGAAATCTCCGTCATAGTCGGGATTCGGCCCCGGCCAGAGAAACATCTGCATTCGCGGAAGGTTGCCGTCAGGCGGAGTCGAAAAGTTCGCGTTGTTTGTACCGCTGGAATCCTGAGCCTCGGCACGGACGAAGTCGTTGCCAATTCCGCCGCGGCCGAAATTATTCTGCTGAAAATTTCTTGACGCTTCGGTGAAACCTACTTCATACAATCTATCGTGATACCGGTTTGTCCAGAAGAAAAGGTTTGTAACCGCACCGGCTTGATAATTTGCGAGAAGCGGGCTGTCGGTTGCCGGATCGTATGCGAAGTCGAAAACGCGAAAGGGGACGCCTGTAGCCCGTCCCGCCGGATCGATTCCGTTGGGTGCGACACGGTCTATCCCGGCATCCACATTATTTCCGGTAGTGGTGTTTGTGCCATCCGTGAGCCAGCCCAGGTTATTCGAGGAATGCTCCCTAACTAAAGTAAGGCTCGTACGCGGTATAAACGGAGCCTGAAATCCGCCCGGGGCGACAACCGGAACAACCGGTGTTCCCGTAAAGGGTGAGAGAGGTGCCGGACTTTCGTCGTTATAGATTGAATATGTTGCGCTTTGTGTCTGGTCATCCGTGATGTTCTTGCGCCATAACACAGTTCCGCTCTCCGCATCAACCAGAGTATAATAAGCCGGATTGTCTTCCCAAAGAACCATCGACCAGGCGAGGGTCAGGTTGCCGGATTCAAGCGGGAAATAAACCAGTTCTGCTTTAATATCCTCGACAAACGGCCCGCCCTCAAAGATGTATGATGTGCCGTCTTCAGACACTTCCCTTAGAACGAGGTCCGACGGGTTTATCGTCACGCCGACAGATTCGGCACCGGATGCAATGGCTCCGGCCGCGGTAAATCCCGTAGCCGATGAGTTTTGGCCGACAGAGTTTTTCGAAGATGCAAGATAATTGTCTTTCGCCTGCCGTGCCGAGTTCCGATCAATCCCAGCCACAAGCCTGCCTGTCGTTCTAACCAACTCGCCGTCTCGTGTGAGTCCGGCTCGAATGCTGCCCTGAAAAACGGGAATCCCGTCGATCTCCTGTTCGAATTCCACCCAAGACATGTTCCCAGCCGGGTTTTCGTAATCAGCAGTTTTTTTCAGGTTCGCGACGTCATCGGCCGTCAGACCGTAAAGGTCTTTGTTCTTAGACAAGAAGCCGCGGACGATGTCGGCGCGTTTTGCGCTCGATTGGCCGGTCAATTTCTGCCTTGCTGAAAGCACTCCCACGATTTCCGGCGTACCAGTCTGCTCGTTTCGATCCACCTCAACGGCGGAATTTTTCGTCTTTAGATTTGCTTGAGCCTTTGTCATCCTTTGCTCTAAGCCTGCCAAATTGTCCTTTTGCGGCCGGTTCAGGGCCTGACGCTTCCTCTCGACTATCGAACGCGCCGGTTCCGAAGCGTCGCCGCGAATATCGTAGTTTTGACGAATTTTTTTCGGGGCGATCTTGTCGTCCAGGTCATTCGCGCTGGACGCGGCCGGGATCATTAGCCCTACAGCCGCTAACGCAACAAATAATAGGGTAATCAGGAATAGCCATCTGGATATTCGTGTTTGGAAATTTGAAATTTTCGCCGTCATTAGTGATCTCGTTAAGTTTTACAAAATAGCGATATATAAGCGGTTCAACCCGGAGCTGGAAAAGCATGAAAACAGGTTTCAGGCCGACGGATAACCGTTGAGAATGTCCCACGCTCCGATGAGGAGCGGACAACAATTCTCGTTTAAAGTATTAGAAACGGCCCTTTTAGGAAAACTTTTCAGTTCCAAGTTTACCAGGCTGCTGGCATGCGGAAAAAAATAATTTTCAGATGCGGAACTGCGGCGTCTGAAACGGGCGAATATGAAAATTGTGTAGGCATGTTAGACCATAACTTCCAGAAATGCAATACGATTTTTGGTTTTGAGATGTGCAGGGGGAAATCGTTACCGGCTCAATGGAGATTACTTGGCCCACTCACCGGCGATGCCGACATCAACTTTCACCGGCACTTTTTTGACGTACTCCATACCAGCCGCGCACATCGCGATTTCCAGTATTCTGCCAGTTTCTTCGGCTTCAGCGGCATCACATTCGACGATGATCTCGTCGTGGACGATGTTTACCAATTTGGCCGAGGTTCCTTGGATTTGGTCGTGAAGAAGGCGAAGGGCACGTTTTAGAATGTCGGCCGATGTTCCTTGGATCGGCATATTCTTGCCGTATCTTTGTGCCGAAGCGGTTTGCTGGCGGTCGCTTTCATCGAAGCGAAGACGCAGCATTCTGCCGGATGCCGTTCGCACATTTCGCTCCGAGACCACCCGCTTGCCGGAATCGCGCAAGTAGCTGTCGAGGCCGCGAAATGTTCCGAAGTATTTCCGCATCGTATTTTCGGCATCGTTCTGTGACAGGCCCGTCATCAGCCCAAACCTTGAAGCTCCAATCC
>JAYSON010000170.1:0-3961 GCA_043722725.1 Chloracidobacterium sp. | reverse complement strand
GGCAGCGAACTTGGCGAAAAATGGCGTCAGGAAGGCCGGATGTTCAAGAAGATGAACACGTTCAACGATTTTGTCGATTCGGCAAAATGGCTGATCGCGAACAAATACACGGCTGCCGACAAACTCGTTATCCAGGGAGGAAGCGCGGGTGGGCTGTTGATGGGAGCCGTCGTGAATCAATCACCGGAGACGTTTAAGGCGGCGATCGTGCAGGTGCCGTTCGTCGATGTGATGAATACGATGCTTGACGCAAGCCTCCCGCTGACGACCGAAGAGTGGATCGAGTGGGGAGATCCTCACGACAAAACGGCGTGGGACTATATGATCCAGTACTCCCCGTACGACAACGTCAAGGCCCAGAACTATCCGAACATGCTGGTCGAGATCTCGCTTAACGACAGTCAGGTGCCGTATTGGGAAGGCGCAAAGTTCGCCGCTAAGGTTCGTGAGTTAAAGACTAACGACAGCGTCTTGCTTTTGAAAACGAATATGGGAGCGGGCCACGGCGGCTCATCGGGCCGGTACGATCGTTTGAAAGAAGTTGCGTTTGACTACGCATATGCGCTGACGCAGGTTGGGATTGCAAAATAGAACATCGTTGTATTACAAGGAAAGAGGGGCGCAGTCACTTACAATCCGCCCCTTTTTTGCGCGTTCAAAAGCGATTACACCCGCATTCACATAACGATTTAATAAACTGTCAGCCAGCCGATTTTCTGCCCGCCGCCCGCGAAAACAGCATCCCAACTGCTCATTGCACCGGGACATATATTGCGGGGCCTACCGCGAAAATTATTTACTGGAAAAAAAAACTGTTTTAACGTATATTATAAAGAGTTCGAATGAGGTCCTACCCCCGGACCTCTTAAAAACTGCCGCCAAATTTAAACGTCCTCATTTCTTTTCAACTTTTCCACCGTCGTCCAGATGGATAGTAAAGAAAGGCTTCCGATAAAGTATTTCATTGTTTTGGTGCCGCTTGGCATCCTGACTGCGGTGTGGGCGGTCTCTCGCATCCCGACCGGAAAGATCAGTTTAGGGCTGATCATGCTTTCGTTTATCACGGTTTTTCTTAGCTCCTATCTCAGAATTCAACTGCCGCGTACTAAAACCTACCTATCAATTTCGGACGCCATGATCATGCTCTCGATGCTGATCTACGGCGGCGAAGTCGCGGTTTTACTATCGATCCTTGAAACCGCCTTCAATTCGTTCAGCCTTCACAGAAAGGGTATTAAGATTCAACTAAAAACCGCAATTGCCAACATTGCAATCGGTGCTATCTCGGTTTTTATCACGACCGTTATAGTACGGGCCCTCTTCGGCCCCATGGTTGAAGTGTTTGAGAATGGTGAAATCTCAACGTCCGTCCGTCTGCTGGCCGTGATGACGGTCTCGCTCTTTTTATCAAATTCAATCGGCATTTCCGCAGTCATAGCCGCCAGGTCCAAAAAGCCGTTCGCAGACGTATGGATAGACCTTTGTGTCAGCGCTTTGGTGATGTATGTAAGTAGCGCGGTGCTGGCCGGGTTTGCCGCAAAAGCCCTGCAACAAGTCGACGTTTTCGTCCTGGCGGTGGCAGCCGGAATTTTTGCTCTGTTCTATTTTGGCTACCGTCGCTATATTGAGGACATTATGCAGTCCGCTGACCGTGCCGAGAGGGCGGAAAGAGATCGGGCAGAGCAGGCTGAAGACCACGTAAAGCAGCTCAAGCATTATATCGAGAAATTGGAGGGCAGCAGCGACGCCCTACAGAAAAGCCATGAAGATTTCCGTCAGGCGGCCTATTACGATTCTTTGACCGGCCTGCCGAACCGAAGTTATTTTATCGACACGATAAAGGAACTTCTCCATTCGTGCCAAAATGGAAACCATACAAATTTTGCGGTTCTTTTCATAGACCTGAAAAATTTTAAGACGATAAACGACAGTTTGGGACACTCGATGGGTGACCGCCTGCTTAGAAACGTCGCTAAACGCATTTCTGGTACTGTCCGGTTGGGTGATGTGGTCGGCCGTTTCGGCGGCGACAAGTTCGGTATAGTATTAAAAAATCTTCAAAGCAATGAAGAAGCGACCGGTTTTTCCGCCCGGCTCGCCCTGCGTATCGCTCAGCCATACGCGCTTGGCGGCCGGCAGGTTTTCACGAGTGCAAAGATCGGTATCGCGTTTGGCGACTCGAAATATTCGGAAGCTGAGGACATTCTCCGAGATGCCGACATTGCGATGTATTACACAAAAGGCAATGAGGAGGATTACGTTGTCTTTGACCAAACAATGCATGCCAGAGCCGTGACGCGGCTGCGGCTGGAAACGGACCTGCGATTTGCGGTCGAGCGAAACGAATTTGAGCTTTTCTATCAGCCGATAATCGGGCTTGACGGTGCTTCGCTCGAAGGTTTTGAAGCTCTAGTCAGGTGGAATCACCCTCAGCTCGGCCTCATTGACCCAAATGATTTCATTCCGCTCAGCGAAGACACCGGCCTGATCATACCAATGACGGTTCAAATCCTGCATTCGGCCTGTAAACAGGTTGTAAAATGGCAGGAAGACCTAAACGACGGCAAGCCCCTTAGTATTGCAGTGAATTTGTCGGGCAAACACTTTGTTCATCCCGCATTGGTCGAGCAGATAAGGACGGTGATAGCGGAAACGGGAATTACCCCGGCGTGCCTGAAGCTCGAGCTTACCGAAAGTGCCTTGATGGAAAATGCTGAAACCGCAACGATGATGCTGAAACACATCAAGGAAACCGGTGTACAGATAAGTGTCGACGATTTCGGAACGGGGTATTCCAGTCTCAGCTATCTCCATCGTTTTCCGATCGATACGCTGAAAGTGGACAGATCGTTTGTTAGCACAATGGAGGATGGATCGGAAAACGGCGAGATCGTCCGTACAGTGATCGCGCTTGCAAAAGCATTGAATCTGACCGTGGTCGCCGAAGGCATCGAAACTATCCACCAATTTCACCAACTGCGTATTCTCGGCTGCGAATTCGGCCAGGGATTCTTGTTCTCGCGGCCGCTGCCCGTAAGCGAAATCTCCAAGCTTCTTACAGACCGCAACCAATGGCGCAATATTTTACCCGAGAATGAGTTCGGCGTAGTCGCAAGAAATCTGGAATTTACCCAACTTCGGCTGCAGCAAACCGGTGGACAGGCCGGAGAACATCGGCCGGATTTGCTGGATATTCGGTGAATTAATCGACAAAAATCCGAGGCTTCGTCTCAAGCGGAAAGTGATTCTCGTAAACCGAAGCAAGATTCAGCAAACTGCCTTCAGACCAGAAATTTCCAACTAATTGCAGGCCAATAGGCATGCCGTCGGTGTTCAGGCCGCACGGAACGCTTATGGCTGGTACGCCCGCCAAATTTGCCGAAACCGTGTAAACATCATTCAAATACATCGCCAGCGGATCATCGGATTTTTCGCCGATCTTGAAGGCGACAGTTGGTGACGTTGGCGTAATAATTGCGTCGCATTGCGTAAATGCCTTTTGATAATCCTGTTTTACTAGCGAGCGGACCTTTTGGGCCTTTGTGTAGTAGGCGTCGTAATATCCGCTTGAAAGCACGTAGGTTCCGAGCATGATGCGGCGTTTGACCTCGGCACCGAAGCCTTCTTCGCGGGTTTTGAAGTACATTTCGCGAAGAGCATTGGTATCTTCGGCACGAAAACCGTAACGAACGCCGTCGTAACGGGCCAGATTTGACGAGGCTTCGGCCGTCGCGATGATGTAATAAACGGCAATTCCGTATTTTGCGCGGGGCAACTCGACCTCGACAATCTCGGCACCCAATTTTCGATAGTTCTCTATCGCCTGCTCGACCTTTTCACGAACCTCGCCGTCCAAACCTTCGCCAAATAATGAGCGCGGAACACCAATCTTTTTGCCCTTAATTTCATTGTCGATCCCAGCGAAATAATCCGGCACATTTACATCCGCAGAAGTTGAGTC
>JAYSON010000169.1:0-8735 GCA_043722725.1 Chloracidobacterium sp. | reverse complement strand
CTCTTTTACGCCAACACCCCGAACGTTAGCGTTTTTTGGATTGTTCATCGCCAGATCATACCAAAGCAAAACTCCGCCCTCAAGCATCACCCTCTCTATCTCACAGGCCACCATCTTACGGATATCATCGTTTAATATTGATGAGAAAACCGTAGAAACCACAACCAAGCTGAAGGTGTCATTTAGCCATGGAAGGCTAGTCGCATCTCCCGTTACCAGATCAGCACTCGGGAATGCCTGTTGGGCAAGAAGTGCTCTTTGCCCGTCAAGCTCAATGCCATGCAAATCACTCTCCTTTAATCCCCAGGATAGCAAGTCGGCCAGCCAGCCGAGCTTTCCGTAACCGACTTCAAGACAACTGTCACCGCGTTTCGGAAACTTGCCTAATTTATGAAGGATTTTTGCCGCTACCCTCCTCCTTTCAGCGATATTGAGGTTTTCCGCCGGTTGCCATGGCGCATAGAGGTCCTTTTGGATTTTATGGTTCCTCCTTTCGTATTCGGTCAGAATCCGGGAGCTTTCTTCGGCAATCATTTCGGCGTCGCTGTCCTCCATATCTGATTTATTTTTATTCGTCGGCGTGAAATTGCGCCGTCTTTTGGCCGAATGAGGAGCGGAAAAAGAGCGTCGTTTCGCGCAAGTATTAGGTCCGTTTTTCAATTCGTGGCCTGCGATATCAGAAAATCGCTCAGATTTTGGATTTGCGTCCCCCTTTCGAAAAACCTGGAGGCACAAACTACGCCGTTAGCTGAATATCTACGCTGTCTATCACCATCCCGGACAAAATGCGCAATGTTTCTCTCGAGTTCTTCAAACTCATTTGCTTTCGACACCCAACCGACTTCACAACCTTTTATAATCTCTGCCGCTTCCCCTTCGCCCGAAAAAACTATCGGCAGACCGGCGGCCATTGCTTCATAGATTTTGGAAGGCACCGCACCGCGAATTTTGCGGACAAGGGGAATCAGTGCGGCGTCGTACCTACTTAATACTCCGGGAATTTCGTCCCGGTTGACCGCTGGATGCAGGAAAATATTTGAGTTTGGGTTTTGCGACAGATACTTTTCGATGTTCTCTTTATCGATTCCCGAACCGTATATGTGAAATTCGGCACCGAGACCCTTAAAGTTCACGTTACGGCAGAGGTCGAATATTCCTTGCGCCACGCCGAGCAGTCCCGCATACACCAGCCTGTTGCCGACACCATTCCCGTTGTAAGTCTTAGGGATAAACCGTTTCGTTTCAACGCCGTTTCTAAAAAGGAACACACGAGCTGCTTTCGTTTTCGAAACATGATCAACAATCTCTTGCGATTGTCCGGTACAAATAAATGCCTTTTTGTATAAAAATTTTTCCAACGCTTCGATGCGTCGATATATAAAACCGTCGTCAATAGCTCCCAGTTCCTTTGCCGACAGGGGCCAAAGGTCTGAGCTATTCAAAACGAATTTGCTTCCCGTTATTCTAGACATTAGCAACGCCGAGAGGGCCAAGGTCAGCGGCGGGCTCTCAACGAAAATAAAGTCGGGTTTCCGCCTGTATAAAAAAGGCAGGGAAAATAAAGCTGTGATAGAGAACGACAACATGCTGACCAGTCGGGGGAAGGCACGGCGTGAATTGGATGGAAACAACCAAAATCGTTTGACCGGAATATCGTCATGAGTTTCACGTGACGTAAACTTGCCTCGATATTTCCCAAAAATTTTTCCCGTAGGATAATTTGGCATTGCTGTAATTACGTCAACATCCCAATTCAAAGCTCTGAGACCGCACGCAAGCTCATACAACCGCGATTGGGGAGCTCCCATTTCGGGTGGAAAATATTGTGTCAAAATAACGAGCCGCATTTCAAAGTTTTTCGAGGTTTCATAAATTTCAAATCATTGATTTCAGACATTCGCTAATCTTTATTTAAATTAAATCGACCGATTGTTGATCCCTAAATCATCGTACTCGTATTTGAGCGCCTGCTTTATAGATGATTGAATAATCTGTGGTTTACCACTCGCCGTCGGTAAAATCTCGTGCGTCTCGATCCAACGGATCGGAAATTTCTCGCCCAAATGAGCATGGATTTTATTTTCCAGCGTTGCTAATGTCGCCCGACTGAAATTTTCGCCGCGAATAAAGTGAATCTCTATTTCGTCCAAATTTTTTTGCACGACTTTAAACTGGCAAATTTCGGGGACGTGCTCAAAGATAGCGGTAAAAAAATGAACTATCATACGTTTGCCGCTTCTAGTAACGACAATATCCGTGTCCCGGCCTATTACGCGGCCAATTATCGGTAACTGGCGGCCACAATGACACTGCTTGTCGAGAAATGGCTCGGTCTCAACGAGATCGCCTAAATAATACCGAATAAGCGGCATCCCAAAATTGTCTAGCCGGGTTGCTAGTACCTTGCCCATTCTTCCAGCCGGAACGTCATGGCCGTCATCATCGACAACTTCGATGTAGGACTGATTAACTGACATATGAAATTGCCCTTCAGGGCATTGTGCCGCAATCATCGCGCCTTCGCTGCAGGCATATAAATCCAGCGTTTCGCAGCCAAATGCCTTACGAATCATTTCGCGATAATGCGAAAACAGTTTATCGCCCCAACTAACGGCATATTCGAAGTTTACGTTTGAAATCCCAAGTTCTAGCGCGGTCTGGGCAAGTACAA
The DNA here is from genome assembly GCA_043722725.1 of Chloracidobacterium sp. GTDB lineage: Bacteria > Acidobacteriota > Blastocatellia > Pyrinomonadales > Pyrinomonadaceae > OLB17. The sequence continues at coordinate 6,064 of JAYSON010000169.1, read as the reverse complement.
ACAACGATGACGCATAGCCAAAAAGGAATTGCCGGGGATTTTTTTCCAATTCACGCAGGATGGTTTCAACTTCGCCGTTATCCAGATTAAATGCGGGCACGTAAGTGGTGTTCAGCAGGTAATCTTTCATTCCCTTTATAAAACCTCGTTGCGGGGTCATTCCTGTTTGCAATACGGTGTCGCCGATTCGATAGCCGCTCCATTCGAACCAAAGCAATTGCATCGCACGCGTACTGGCTTGCGCCGATTTATCCGAATAAACAGTCCCCTGTACACCGCTTGAACCGCTGCTTGATTCAGCAATGAGTTTTTCTCTTGGCATAGTGAGCAATTGATCGAGATGCTCGTTTATACTAGTTTTGGAAAGGATGGGAAATTGTTTTATATCCTCATACGGATCGCTTAAAACTGAAGGTAGGTCTTTGTAAAATGAAACTTGTGAGCGCGCGAAATTCAAAATGGTTGAGAGTCGGTGACGCTGTAAATGACGAAGTTCTTCGGCTGAAAACCACTGCTCTTTTCGATACTGACGCAGCCAGGGCATGCAACCTCCACCTTCAACCTGGTCGCCCAACGGCAGCACGACTTTTTCAAGCATCTGATTGTAGATTTTCGCTAACATTTACTGACGATTAGATGTGGACGCTTATGAGATCGAATTAAACAAAGGTTAAAGGCCCGCCTTCTCAACTATCTCGAACCGGCTGAGCTGCGGATGCTCCGAAGGTTTTGGTATCCCGTTGCTCCCGGCCACTTAGGACTTTGGCTATTAGTTGCTCCCAAACGGTACGCACGGATGTCCAGGCCGACGCTTCGGCTATCGAACGGCCGTTTCTCGAAATCTTTAGCGTCATATCCGGATCGTCGAGCAAACGCTGTATTTTCAGCACCATCGCGTCCGAGTCTTCGCTCGGAACCAGAAACCCATTCTCCTCATCATCTATCAAATACGATAAACCGCCGACATTCGTTGAGATAACGGGCAGCCCCATCGCCCGAGCTTCAATTACGGAAACAGGCATATTGTCAGTGCGGTTGGTATTGAGATAAATATCGGCGGCCGCCAGCTCCCTTATTTTGGATTTCTGATCAAGAAAGCCAACAAAATTGACTGCAGCCGCGACGCCTTTCACATTGGCCAAAAAACGCACGCTCTCTTCCAGGCCTTTGTCGGCACCGGCCATTGTCAACGTGGCATCTGGCTCCGAAACTCGCAATTTAGCCAGGACCTCGATAGCCATCTCGGGATTATAAATAGCATGAAAACTTCGCATCCAAATAAGATTTGGGCGGATACGGCTTCTTTCGCGATATGGATATTGGTCTAGCTCAATGACATTGGGTATTACCTCGATCTCGTGCCCAGTCCCAATTTCTTTTGCCAGAAAATATGAAGGCGCGACCAGTGCATCTACTCGATCTAGAGCCCTCGACGTCCATTTTGGAAAGCGGCGAGCGAATTCAGGAAGCGCGCCTCCGTGCAAGATCGCTATCGAAGGAATTCCGAATACCCTGCAAAGCCAAGTGACGGCATCGGCGATAAGAAAGTAGAGGCCACTGTATGTTTCTAGCAAAACTATTTCAAATGTGCGGCGTTCAGTCACCAAGGTCGTAACGATTTCATAAAACCGCTTGATTCTGTTTATCTTCGAAGAAACGGCTACAACCTCATACCCGTCCGAAGCGAATAGATCGCTCAACACAAGACCTTGTGTTGTCACGTGCCCCGCATTCCTTCCAAGCATGTTTCCGATGAAACAAAGCCGGGGCCGTGCCGTTTTCACACCAGGTTTCGAGGAGTCCATTCAGAAAAACAAATCGGGTCCCGTGACCGTAGAAATTTTCCGATTACCGACAATATTTCTTCTCGACGCATGCACTAAAATCGTCACGAAACTTAGCCCCCACAAGAACGCGGGTGCGGCAAGCCTCATCCCGGCGCTTAACATAAATAAAGAGCTCCAAGCGACTACTCCGACCGTTAAGGCCTTACCGACGTCCGTGCGCGACTTTTGCAAACGATGAACGACACCCAAGAATAAGCAACAGAGTGCGAAAATCCCGAGCAGGCCGTGCTCAGCCATAATTCTTGCAAATTCCGTGTGGGCGGCAACAGCTTTCCCAAAATAGGCTTCGCGAAGATCACGGGCCTCGCCGACACCGGCACCCAGAATCGGATTTTCGGAGAATATGCGAAAATCAGCCTCCACAATTTCGGTTCTTCCGGTCGTTCCAGTATCCTCGAAACGAGTCTGCAGAGCGCCGCCGGTGAAGTCGTCCAAATACGGGAATAACATCAGCAGAAAAACCAAGCCCAACCCAAATAGAGGGACAAGCCGCTTTACATTTTTCCTAAGGTCCCGCATCTGGAAAATAGCCACCGCAAGAGTAGCTCCAATTGCGTTGTACATTCCACCGCGTGAAAATGTCAAAACACTTTGGGCTGCAAATAGTAGAGCGCATAAACTTAGGATTGCCGTGTCTTTGAAGCCGTTCTTGAATAACAGGTAAGATGCCAAAATGAGGAAGACACCCATACCGAGCATTGACGAAACCTGATTTGGCCCAAATCCTCCACTAACGATGTAATTCGAATCGTTGAAAAAATCAATATTTTCGATCGTTACGGTGTAGAAGAGCGAGACAAACGCGACACTGACAAGTGGAATCGTTATATAAATAAGAAGTTTTTTCAGCTCCACCGGCGTTACCTGAAGATGGGAAAAGAACCAGCAGCTAACGAATAACAGGAAAGGGCCTGACATGTTAAAGCTGAGTTTGTCTTTCGCGTCGGCCAGTCCGTCAGCGAACATTGTTGAGAGACAGGCGGGAATCAGCAGCACCAAAAAGATCAGAGGCCACTTCGGCAGATTCCAGCGGCTCCTCCGAACAAGAGCAACTATCATGATCAACGCAACTGCGTATTTTCCAAATTCCCAGTAAATCTCTGCCTGAGCCATTCGCCACAAAACTTCCGCCCCGATTATATATGCAGCAATATAAGCGACCTTTTCAAGCCCCTCGTCACGTCGGACAGCAAAGTATAAACCCGTGATAAGAACGGCCAAAGGATGAATCAAAGCCAAAGAAGTTGACCGGTAAAGCAGGAGTCCTAATGGTACATGGAGCAAGATTAGCAGCAATGGAACGCGGTACTTCTCAATCTTTGGATAATTTGCGAGCCTTACCCTGCCCGCCGCTCCCATCCTCAAATTAACGATTGGCCGGGCGTTGGTCATAAAAATGCTTTTTGAAGTATTGGGCGGATCTACCGTCGGAAAGCCTCAAGACTTCAACTGTTTTCAAAATGGTGGTACCGGTGGGGTTTAACAAACTAGAGCGTTATCTTCGCTCCGAAAAACCTGGGTCGGAAAAAACCTGGGATAACCGCTTGCGGAATTTCATAGTAATAGCAAATTTCGTAAGAGAAACTTTCACACCGTTGTAATGTTAGTTCAAGTTTAGAATCTCTGTCGAATCCGCAGCTTCTCCCTGTTCAAGCTGCCGATAATAGACGTTATTGTAGTACTTGTAATTGTTCAGAGGGACGTCGTTAAGCACAACGCCTACTAAGTTCCCACGGACGTCCTGTATTTTTTTCTTAGCCCGTGATAACACCTCGCGCGAACTGAAATTTGCCCTGGCAATGATTACAGTTGCTTCGACGCTAGTTGCCAGGATCACGCTATCCGCAAAGTACAGAACCGGTGGTGAATCGATAATGACATATGAATAAATAGCGCCAACACGCTCAAGAAGGGTTCGCATTTCTACAGATCCGAACAAATTCGCCGGATTTGGCACCTTCGGCCCGGACGGTAAAATATCCAGGTTCGCCTCAATGCTTTGTTGGATCGTCTCACTGATCAATTTCTGATCCAAATCACTCGCGGTAAGGAGAGTACTAAGGCCTCGCGTGTTGCTGACGTTATTGATAACGTGCATTTTTGGACACCGAAGATCGGCGTCTATCAGCAGTACCTTGTTACCCAATTGAGCCAGACTTTTCGCCAAATTCAGTGATGTAATCGTTTTGCCTTCAAAAGGTTGCCCCGAAGTGACCAGCACGGTTTTGGGCGAACCACCCGCGGTTGATAGCAATAGCGAAGTCCGCAACTGGTGAAAAGCTTCGGTGACAAGCGGTTTATCAAAGTTTTGAAGCTGGTAGGAATGTTTCCCAATGTACTTGTTCCCATTGCCATTCCTATTAAATCTGGATGTAAGCAATCTAGTGGCGAGTCCGGAATTGGCTCCTGGGATGATTCCAATCACGGGTACTCCCAACTGAGCCTCGAAGTTGTCAGAAACGCGAATGGTGTCGTCCAGCCAATTCATTGCGAACGCGAGGCCTACGCCTGTAAGAAGCGATAAAATAAAGGCGATGACGACATTTTTTGTTCTTTGAGGACCGTCAGGATATCCGGGAACCAAGGCGCGGTCCAAGATACGGACATTGTTTGGCGTCCCGTTCAGGATGACCTCGGTTTCTCTCGATCGTTGAAGCAAGTTGGCCAACAATCCTTTGCTCGTCTCGATTTCCTGCTGAATGATACGATAATTAATGGCCGCCTCATTCTGGTTCAACACGGTGTTTCGCTGAGCTTCGAAGTTACGTCTTAACGCTCCTTCTCGGGACGCGGCCTCACGATACGTTTGTTCAAGCGCCGCTATCTGGGTATCGGTCGAACGTTTTCTGTTCGTTTGCAACTCTTTTTCAATCGCGGCAATTTGTCGTTGTAGCTGCTTAACCTCAGGCCACTCGTCGGTGTAGTCAACTTTCAGCTTTTCCAGTTGTTGGCGCAGAATGGTGAGTTGCGACTCCAGGCCTGATGTTCGCGCGTCATTGCTCTCGGCTGTTGCGCTACTCATCGGATTCTGCGATGCGGCTCTGAATGCGGCTTCGGCTGTAATCCGGTCATTTTCGGCTTGGCTTAATTTACTATTCAAGTCAGCAAGACGTTGGACAACGGTATTTTGATTGGCGTCCAGAGATAGAATCTGATTGCTTTTAGCATAGTTAATAAGACGCTCTTCGCCTGAGCGTATCTGCGACTGCAGCTCAGCTACCTTTTTTTGCAGGAAATCGCTGGAAGAGGCATTTGTCTGCACCTTTTGCTCAAGGTTCTGGAGCACATAAGTGTCGGCCACCGTGTTTACTACTTTCGTAGCCATTAGTGGATCATAGTGAGTGTACTCAACTTTGATCAGCCGTGTTTCTCTGTTGACGGTACGGGAATCCTTAACCGGACTCACAATAAGGTAGTTCTTAATGTAGGAAACATACGGAGCAAGAATCTCAGCCTGACTATCGAGGTCTGCCGTTGCGTCGACTTTCAGATCCAATTTATTTCCGGATGTCGGCACTTCGTTAGCGAGGTCAATCGTTTGAGGAGGCCTGTATAGGCCAAACATTCTAAGAACATTTTGCCAAACTGTCGTCTCTTGTCCTTTTCCGGGTCTAAAAAACGTAGTGTTGTGCTCAAGATCGATTGTCTTTACGACTCGCCTTAACAAACCCGACCCTTCCAGGATCTGCAGTTGAGTAGTAAAGTAGGCCGGATCGACCGCGGAATTAAGAATAATCGAGCTGGGGGAGTTCCCTCCAGTTGCAGGATTCATTTCGTTATTCACTTGTATACGGACTTCCGCAGAATAATAGTCCGGCTTCTGGGCTTCGTAAATAGTTACCAGAATCGTTCCTAATAACGTTATGCAAACTATCATCAGCCAATGCTTACGCAAGATGGCAAGAATCGTATAAAGCTGTTGGCGCTCAGTTGGCTCGGGAGCGGACCCGTAGTACCCATCAAAATAGCCGTCTTCCGATTCATTAAAGACTATCGAATCCGGATCTTGTGGATTATTTCTTTTTGTGATCGAATTATTGTTCCGCATCATTCAAGAGATCGCGTATTCCTCAAAACTCATTGGAGTTCAAAAATCGTGCGTCAGTAAATTACCCTCAATGGTAACTGGGTTATCGTCGGCACGATCGTTTTGTATATGTCCTGAAACAGCTTCTTCGCTCCTGATGGTCCGGGGATTTCAATGATGTCGTTCGCCT
>JAYSON010000168.1:0-5262 GCA_043722725.1 Chloracidobacterium sp. | reverse complement strand
ACTATGGTTACAAGAGCGTCAAGCACCGTGCCGTCGGGAGCTGTTCCGATAGTCGGATACCTGTAAACCACGCCGACGGTGTTCGTAGTGCCCGACTCCACCGTTCGGGCTGCGGCATTGAAAACAACCGATGTCACCGACACACCATTGCAGGTGGCCGCCAAAATTGAAAGAACCGACGCGAGACTATTACATTTTGCAGCCGAATATTCACTTGGTACAGTCCGCAGAAAAGCCGGATTCATGCGAGAAGGCGAAGTTGCGTTGCTAAAAAGTTTTGCCGGCAACTGTGCGGGAATAGATCCCGCCAGAAGCAATAAAATACATACGGCCACTATCGATTTCATTTTGTTTGCGCTCCTAAAGACTAAGGTTCTTTGCGGGAGTTTGTATTGTGTGAGGAGTCCGAAGAATGGATTGTGAAGGCATTAATTTCAAGGATATAGTACGAACCCTTAGAAACAATCGGAAAGATTATATAATTACTAAAGAAATTGCAAGAAGAAATTTACAGCGGTTGTATCCTAATTTTTGATGCTGAAAAGATTTCAGTGTTCTTTGTGCTTACTTTGTGTTCTTTGCCTTAAAGAAAGGAGCTTTATCACAAAGATCACCAGACGAAAAAATACGAACGCCCCGAACAATTTTGTCCGGGGCGTTGCCCAAAAGATTTTCAATTCATCTTATTGTGCCGGCTCTTTCATGATAAGTATTCTCTAAAATACGACCATATTCATTATCGTTCGCAGAAAGTTTTTCTAATGCTTACCTACCTCAAACCAGCACCAGCTCATCTACTTCTTCGGTCACCGGAACGGCAGAGTTTATCTCGCAGAAAATGCTCACGAAACCAGGGTCGAATTTCCTTCCGGCCTCGAATTGAAGTGAACGGACGGCTTCTTCATGCGACCAGGCAGCGCGCGCCGTGCGCGGACACGTTAAATCGTCGTAAGCACTGGCCAGTGAAATAATCCTTGCATGAGCCGGTATCTGATCGTGCGAAAATCCGGATGGAATACCGCAGCCATCGAAATGCTCGTACTGAAAACGGAGGACCGAAACGATCTCGTCGAGGTCCGGAACGCTTTCAAGCATCCGCAAGCCGGATTCGAGATTCATTCTAACGATCTCACATTCTTCCGGTGTCAAAAAAGTTTCCTTCAGCAAAATATCATTCGGGATGCCGAAAAGTGCGGCTTCGTGGAGCAATGCCGCAAGCGAAAGCTGCTCAAGCTCCGGCCTTTCCATTTTGAGGCCTTCACCGATGGCGACCGCATACTTCGCAGTCCGCTCAGCATGCTCGCGTGATCGCGGCATTTTCATATCCAACATCGTCATTACGACCTCGACGAAGCCATCTTTGGTCGATTTCAACCGCGACTGCAGCCGTTCGTTCTGAAGCTGAAGCTGTCGCTGTGCTTTTGTCGTTTCGTAGTGCTGCAATGCCCGCTTTACTGTCTGGATCAATTCTTCATTCACCCACGGCTTTGTGATGTACTTATAAACAACGCCCAAATTTATGGCGTCGACCAGAGCGCCAGCATCCGTGTAACCGGTTAGCATGATCCGCACCGTTTGAGGCCGCATTTCAGCGGCTTGTTTCAAAAATTCCGAACCGGTCATAGACGGCATCCGTTGATCGGATATGATCAGAGCAACGTCGTGAACGGCGAGCAGATCGAGAGCTTCCGACCCGGAGGCTGCGGTAAATACCTCGTAACTGTTACGAAAAAGCCGTTCCAGTAATCTTAGATTGGCGGTCTCATCATCGACGAAAAGAATTTTATATTGCATGGCAGTTCTTTACCTCTTGTTGACTTAAATCTTCCGCATTAGAAAAGGAATTGCTCTTGCGCGGCAGCGACACCGTGAACGTCGTGCCTTTGTTGGGTTCGCTATGGACATCGATACGGCCGCTGTGCCGATCGACAATGCCGAACGCGATCGATAGGCCAAGACCCGTGCCTTCACCCACGGGTTTTGTCGTGAAGAACGGGTCGAAAATTCGGCTCAAATGCACATCGTCGATTCCGCCTCCGGTGTCCGACACAGAAACTGAAACCGTCTCTTCATCAGCGCTTGTAACTATTTTTACTTCGCCCGAATTCGGTCCGATCGCCTGCGCCGCGTTTACCAGCAGGTTCGTCCAGACTTGGTTAAGCTGGGCGGAAAACGAATCGAAGGCCGGGACGTTCCCGTATTCGCGGACGAGCTTTACGTTGCCCCCGCTGAAATATCGTGAAAGAAGGCGGATCGTCGAATCAATTCCCTCATGAATATCTGTCTGCTTGATTTCGGCCTCGTCCAATCTCGAAAACGTGCGTAGATTTTGAACAATGTCGCGAACCCGTTCAACGCCGACGCGGCAATCGGCGATGACACCGGTCAGGTCGTCAACCGTTGTTTCGTAATTGATTTGTCTTTTGAGATCGGCGGCTGCGGTCGCCGTGGAATCGGGAAGCTCGACCGTGTCGTAGAATTTTACAAGTTTTATGAGGTCGTTGACGCACTGGCTGAGGAAATCGAGGTTCCCGTAAACAAAACCGACCGGATTATTTATCTCATGGGCGATCCCGGCGGCAAGCTGTCCGAGCGAGGCCATCTTTTCGTTCTGTACGATTTGGGCCTGAAGCCGCTCGAGCTGTGCTTTGCCCCGTACAAGCTCTTCGTTTCGAGCTTCAAGATCAACTTTGTATTTAACGGCATTGATCAAAAGGCTTCGGCGTTCCAACGCGCGGCTGACCGTAAGTTCAAGCACATCTTCATCGCACGGCTTTATAAGGTAATCAAATGCTCCGAGCCGCACGGCGTCAAGTGCACGCTGCGGGCGGTCGACACCCGAAACCACGATTACCGCCGTTTGCGGGTAACTCTCGATCACTTTGCGAAGCAATTCAACGCCGGAAAGTCCCGGCATGATCACATCGGTAATAACGAGATCGATCTGTCGTTTTTTTAGCTGATCGAACGCATCGATAACATTCTGGGCTTCGTAGCAATCGTACCGGACGCAAAGCAGCCTCGAAAAACTCTTGCGGACCGTTGCGCAGTCTTCGACGATGAGAATGCTTTCACGTTTGGGAATGTCCGTAGCAGCGCCGAAATAGTTAGATACGTTCTGCGTTTCCGGACGCGGATATGTCAACGATGCGTGGGAAATCATAGGTGTGATCTGATCCTCGTGATTCTGGGCCGGCTTGTTACTACCATCGATGGGCCGCATTATTCGATATGACCAGAGCAAAATGTGTGCCGTCAGGCGGGGACTGACAGTCGTTTAAGGAAGTGTTGTGAATGCCTATAGTTACGATTTAATCGAGGTTTTGAAGAAGAAAATTAACCGGAAAATCGTGACAAATTGCGTCATTTGTTTGCAAAGAGTGGCGAAAACCGGCAGTTAGACTGGCACCCAAGTTGCCGGTCCGCCGCGAAGTGACTGAAACGCAAGCTCCACGCTTGCTGTTCAGTCAAGAACGCGAGCGCTCAAGTCTCTATTTTCATTCTTCCCGGAGTTTGGTATACACTTCAAGCACCTCCGAATCGCCCCGGAATTATTGTAAACATTATGCTTTTCCTCACGCAGTCCGCCGCCGTGTACGGCATAGACGCTATAATTGTTGATATCGAAGTCAACCTCCAGCCGGTATCTAAAGAAGCCGATACGACGCCGGCCGTGACGATCGTCGGGCTGCCGGACACGGCTATTCGTGAGTCGAAAGAGCGTATAAGGGCAGCCATCACAAACAGCGGATATTTTTTCCCATTCCATAAAACGACGATAAACCTCGCACCCGCCGATGTCAGAAAAGAAGGAGCAAGCTTCGACCTGCCGATCGCTTTGGGTATTTTGGGAGCTAACGGCGATCTCGGCAATCTGGAAAATGCAGGCAGTACCGTCAGCATTGGCGAGTTGTCACTAGACGGACGCATTCGCCCGGTTCGCGGCGCCCTGTCTATTGCCCTTGCGGCAAGAGAAAATGGCGTTGCAAATCTGATTTTGCCCGAGGAGAATGCGACCGAAGCGGCGGTAGTTCAAGAAATCAACGTTTATCCGGTCCGCGATCTGCGCGAAGCCGCCCGACTCGTCGAGGACCTGAACGGCATCCAGCCGACGCTCATACCGCCGCTAAAACTAGACCTTGCCGAGTTCAAATCCGACGAATCGAAATACCGTTTCGATTTTTCCGATGTCAGAGGCCAGCAAACCGCGAAACGGGCGCTTGAAGTTGCAAGTGCCGGAGGACATAACATTCTATTTATCGGCCCGCCGGGATCGGGCAAGACGATGCTCGCAAAGCGGTTGCCGACAATTCTGCCGCCGCTTGAATTTGAAGAAGCGCTCGAAATTACAAAAATACACTCGGTCGCGGGGCTGACCGGCAAATCCGGCCTGGTCCGCGAGCGGCCGTTCAAATCACCGCACCATACCGTTTCACAAGCAGGCCTTATCGGCGGCGGATCGATCCCGCGTCCGGGCGAAGTAAGCTTAGCCCACCTCGGCGTTCTGTTTCTCGACGAGCTGCCCGAATTCGACCGAAACGTGCTCGAAGTGCTCCGGCAGCCGATGGAAGATAGGCAGGTGACGATCTCGCGTGCCGCAAGCTCGCTAACGTTTCCGGCGCATTTCACCCTCGTCGCCTCGATGAATCCTTGCCCGTGCGGCTATTTTGGCTCGGGCCGCGAGTGCAAGTGCTCGCCGATACAGATCCAGCGATACGTCGGCAAGATCTCCGGCCCGCTGATGGATCGCATCGATATTCATATCGACGTGCCAGCGGTGAAGTTCAACGAGCTGCGCGGCAAGGGCGTCGCACTTGGCGAAAGTTCGGAACTCGTCCGCAAACGGGTGATAAATGCGCGCGAGATACAGCTCAAACGGTTGAACGGCGAAGGCGTCTTTTCAAATTCAGCCATGTCGCCGAAACAGATTCGCACGTTCTGCGCACTAGATCCGGACAGCGAAGTTTTGCTCGAAAAAGCGATGGTTCGCCAGGGCTTGTCAGCTCGGGCTCACGACCGTATTCTTAAAGTTTCACGCACGATCGCCGATCTGGCGGGAAGCGAGAATATCGATTCAACACACATCAGCGAAGCCATCAATTACCGCTCACTCGACCGAAACTATTGGGCGTAAGTCGTAGGACAAGCTGCCGAAGCCCGTTCGTCCTGTTGATCGACAGGCACAAATAAGAGTACTCAATTTCGTGTTCCTTCGTGTTGTTTCGTGGTTATAGCCCTAAAACCGAATCGGCACGAAACTAC
>JAYSON010000167.1:0-2492 GCA_043722725.1 Chloracidobacterium sp. | reverse complement strand
TAAAACAACGACCTTCGGATGCGGGTTCACAGGGCTTCGCAATGCTTCGTTGATTACTTCCACACATTCTTGTCTGATCAATGCCCGGAAATGGTCGATAGCCAGAGGTGTGTCCGCACTGGCCGGATTAGAAACGATCTTTTCGCCTTCACCGGTTAGAAGCCAGTGGATCGAATAAGATGTCTTAGCGGCGATCGTCTTTAAAACTGAGGCATCCGGCAAGCGCCCGAGAAGGTAGTTTTTAGCGCCTTGATACGAGATATTCAACAATCGTTGGACATCCGCGGGCTCCGACGTGCCGCAAACTTCAATAAATCGCTGAATAAATTCTTTTTTTTCGGTTTCTGTCATTTTCCCTCTTGACAAGCTTAAACGCTTATGTAAATATTCTACACGTTCGTTAGTGAAATGCAAACATTTTCTCAGCGAACGACTATAAAAAGATTAAGTTCGTGGCTGATTACTCCACGTAATTAGCCCGAAGCAGAGGGAAACGGAGTGGGAGACGTTTCCCTCAAAAAATTAAGTTCGCTGCTCGGCTACTCCACGTAATCGGGCGCGAAACGAGGGGAGACGGTGTGGGAGACGGCTCCCCTCTCACGTTTTAAACGCTATTTCCCGCAGCGAAACCCGACGCCCAAGCCCACTGAAAATTATAACCGCCAAGCCAGCCGGTGACGTCTACGACCTCGCCGATAAAATACAAACCCGCGATCTTTTTTGCTTCCATTGTCTGAGAGGAAAGCTCGCTAGTTGAAAGTCCCCCGAGAGTGACCTCAGCCCTGTCGTATCCTTCGGTTAAAGCAAACTTTACCTGCCAATTGTTCAGCATCTCCGCGATCTGTTCGATCTCCCGGCCGCTCAATTGATTCATGGGTTTATTTGGCAAATTTGCCACAACAAACCCTTCGGCAAACCGACTGGGCAAAAGGGTGCCTAGAAAATTAGCAAGCGTCTGCCGGGAGTTCCGTTTATCCTTCAAGATTTTTTCGGCGTCATCGTCTGGCAACAAATTAATTGAAATCGGCTCCTGCTTTTGCCAATAATTTGAAATTTGCAGTATTGCGGGACCGGAGAGTCCGCGATGTGTGAACAGGATGTTCTCCCGAAAGGACTGCTTGCCGGTGGTGACCAGGGCGTCGACAGAAATTCCGGCCAGCTTTGTATAACTTTTCCCATTCGCGAGGACCAAAGCCACCAGCGACGGCCGGGTTTCGGTCAGCTTTAGGCCGAACTGCGTGGCGATGTCGTATCCAAATGCGGTCGCTCCGATCTTTGGAAAAGAAAGTCCGCCGGTTGCGATCACCAAATTTTCACTCGAATAAGGTCCGCGGGTAGTTTCAAGCTCGAACAAATCGTTTTTCCGCACTTTTTTTACGGAACAATCCAGGTTGATCTCGACGTTTGCCATCCGGCACTCGTCAAGCAGCATATCGACGATCTGACGCGAACTTTCACGGCAAAACAATTGCCCGAGAGTTTTCTCGTAAAATGGGATCTTGTATCTTTTGACGAGTTCGACAAAATCCTGCGGAGTGTAACGGGCCAGCGCGGATTTGCAGAAATGCGGATTGCCGGAAACAAAATTCTCGGGACGCGTGTCGATATTGGTGAAATTGCACCGGCCGCCGCCGGAAATAAGGATTTTGCGTCCGGCCTGTGCGTTGTGCTCTATCACCAGCGTACGCCGCCCGCGTTTTCCTGCCTCGATCGCGCAGAAAAGCCCGGCTGCACCGCCGCCGATGATGATCACATCGTATTTCACTTTTGATAAAATTGAGATTTCAGAGAGTTAAGCTTTTCGAGCCGAGTTGAGATGTCTTCGTAAGCGTCGAGGCTTTCTATGGTGGACAGAATATACGTCCAATCGAGACCGTTCTGTCTAATAATCACCGATTCGATATCCAACCAATCTCGCGGCCTGGCCGCTACCGTTTTCATTATTACCAGGTCATCGGGCGAACAGATCCGCAAATTGACGCCACCGGCAAATGGCTGATACGAAGATCGAGTCAATGCCTCACTGGTGTCACTCAGTCCGCCCAGCGTCACGTCGATGCCAATTCCACTCTTCGTGAACATGGGCAAAACCCGATTCGTCAAAGCAAATTGGCCGGCGTCGAAAAATTTTGGAGAATAACGGGAAAGGAGTGCGACGATGTATTCGGCTTCATTTTTCAGGTTCGTGAAAACCGTTAGGTCGATATCTTGAGTCATTCGCGGTTGACCCCAAACCTGGACGGCGACGCCCCCGATAAAATAAAAATCCCAACCCTTTTCCTCAAGGAACTCCTGAAGTGATGCAGCCTCGGCCACCAGGTCGATCATCTGTCGACTCCGAACAACACTCGCTGCAACCTCGTAAGTCCGAAGGTTTTTCGTTCCAAGGGACGTTTCAAGGCCGACTTAAATGCTAAGTCAAAAGAGTGTAAGGCCAATTCAGTGTTGCTTTCTCTAATGTCCTTGATACGCTGCTTTTCCAGTCGGTCGTT
>JAYSON010000166.1:0-9711 GCA_043722725.1 Chloracidobacterium sp. | reverse complement strand
AAAAGGCGACCGGCGAACCGTACACGAGCTACGACAAGGAAATTATCTGTGCCATGGGCCGCCATATCGGCAGCGCGATAGCCCAGCGGAATATGCTCGTGGAACTTGAACGGCGTTCGGATGAGAACCGGAAGCTTTACGAGAATCTGCGGATGACTTACAGCGACACGGTCAAGGCGTTTGCTGCCGCAATCGACTGCAAGGACAAATATACCGAAGGGCATTCAGTCCGCGTTGGAAAATATTCAGAGATAATCGGTAGGGAACTAGGCTGGGGCGAGGACGAAATCGAAGGTGCGGCGGTTGCCGGTTATCTCCACGATGTCGGCAAACTCACGGTCGAGCGAAAGATCATCAATGCCCCGTACCGAATAAACGCTAAGGAATCGGCCGAGCTGAATAAACATCCCGCAGTCGGTTTCGAGATTCTATCGCCGATTCATCATCCTTATACCGACGTTCCGCTGGCAGCAAAATATCATCACGAGCGCCTCGACGGGCACGGTTATCCCGACGGCCTCTACGACCGCCAAATTCCGTACATTGCAAAGATCGTCAATCTGGCTGACTCGTTCGATGCAATGACCACCGACCGTCCGTACAGGCGACGACGCCCTGCGAATGAGGTTTTCGAGGACCTGCAGCGAAACTCCGGCAAACAATTTGCGCCCGAGATCGTTTCGGCATTCTTTCGTGGAATGTTAAAGGAACTTAACGGCGAATCGAAGGAAAAGCAGTTCCGCAAACTGCTTGGAAGAGAATACATGGAGACGGAAGGGCTGTCGATATCTTTAAAAAATGCCCTGAATGGAATGACGCCTACTTCGAATCTGACTATGATCAGTTTGGATTAAAGCGGTTGGGCTACGATTGTCGGCTTGTGCGGCTGATTGTGCAAAAGTCTATGTCGGGTTCGACACGAGAATGGTCGTGTCGAACCCTTGCTTTTTTCCCCTTACTGAAAACGCGTGGCTGTTGCAGTAGAACAATTGTTCGCAATCACGTTGCCGTTTACATCGAGAATCTGAGCGTTGGCGCTGTTAATGAGACCGTTCGCATCATGGCTCAATTCAATTTGGCTTCTCACTATTTGCCTTCCGGCAAGAGTCCCGTCGGCGTTAAAGCGGAAGAATTGAAAGGCGGAAGTGTAATTTCGCCCGGAATCATAACTCCAGACTCCTTGTCCCGGACTACGTAGCGAGGGCGACATGCCTGTTCCCCAGTCAATCATCGTTCCGCCGCGTGCGTAAGTGAGCATTGCGGAAGCAGTGCCAATAACCGCGCCGGTTTGACAATTAAGCCGAGTTACCTGTACGTTCCACACGCCTACCAAGGCTCTTGCTTGTCGGCTTGATGCGGGTGAAACTTCCCGTGCTTGTGCGCCGCTTTCTTCGTTTCCCTGGTCCTGTGCAGACACCGAAATTTGCGCGAACGTCGCCAGCATCAAAATTGCCCATGCCGCAGAACCGATTGTTTTCAAAAATGTGTTTTTCATCTTTTTTCTCCTATTTCTTTTATTAATCAAAGGTTTTTATGCCTCTACTAATTACCGCGACAAACAAAACAAAATAGTCTAGAAAATTTGTAACTTTGATTCGCGAATTTTAAGGCTATAATGCTCGGCAGTGAACAGAAGCGAATCGAAAGCATCAAAAATCACGGAAATGCTGCGCGAATGGAGCGACGGCAAGCAGGAGGCGCTGGATAATCTCTTGCCGCTTGTTTATGACGAACTGCACCGGCAAGCCTCGCGATATTTGCGAAAAGAACGACAGGGGCACACCCTGCAAACTACCGCGCTGATTCACGAGGCATATCTGAAATTGATCGATCAACGCAATGTAAAATGGGAAAGCCGCACGCATTTCTTTGCGATTGCCGCGCAAGCGATGCGGCGAATTCTGGTTGATTACGCACGAACTACACATCGGAAAAAACGCGGCGGCGATGACTTAAAACTTCCTTTGGACGAAGCAATGCTGGTCGCTGCGGAAGAAAGATCCGTGGATCTGATTGCTTTAGATGAGGCTTTAAACAAGCTTGCCGAACGTGACCAGCAGCAAGTTCGCGTTGTCGAGCTTCGCTATTTTAGCGGATTGAGCCTGGAAGAAACCGCCGAAGCAATGCACATCTCTCGTGCCACCGTCGCCAGCGATTGGAGCATGGCAAAGGTTTGGTTGTATCGTGAACTTCGCAAATAAAACTTATTATTCCGTTCTTTAAGGTTATAGTTTTCATGTCGCCACTATGGTTTATTAGTCATGATTCCCGACCAATGGCAAAAAGCGAAAGAATTATTCGATGCCGCGCTTAAACGCTCACCGGACGACCGTCCGCGATTTCTTGATGAAAACTGCAACGGCGATGAGTCGGTACGCCGCGAAGTAGAATCCCTGCTAGCAAACTCCGAAGATGCCGCCAGTTTTTTGGAACAACCCGCAGTCGGTGAAGTGGCCGAAGCGGTCGTCGGTGAAAGGAAGAAGCTTGGCGTTAACGAAAAGCTGAGCCATTACAAGATCATCAAATTGCTCGGTACGGGCGGAATGGGCGAAGTTTATTTGGCGGAAGACACTCGCCTGCACCGGCAAGTCGCGTTGAAAACTTTGCCGCATTCCGTAAGCGGAAATCGGCAGCATCTCCAGCGTTTCCTGCGCGAAGCTCAAGCTGCTTCGGCTCTGAATCACCCGCACATCTGCACGATTTATGAAATCAACGATGACGGCGACACTCCGTTTATCGCCATGGAATATATCCATGGCGAAACACTCGACAAAAAGATAAAGACGCAGCTTGAGCCGAACCAAGTTCTTGATATTGCTCTCCAAGTCGCCGACGCCCTCGCTGAAGCCCACGCTCATAATATCGTCCACCGCGACATTAAACCCGCCAACATAATCATTACGCCGCGCGGGCAGGCGAAAGTGCTTGACTTCGGTTTAGCAAAAAAGATTTCGGGTGAAAGCGAAGACGAAACGCAGCAGCTTATCACTCAAGAAGGCATGATTCTCGGCACGGCGAGCTATATGTCGCCCGAACAGGCGAGAGGCAAGGAAGTTGATGCGCGTTCTGATATTTTTAGTTTCAGCGTCGTACTGTATGAAATGATCGCGGGCAAACCACCGTTTGACGGAGAAAATGCGATGGATGTTATAAGCTCCATCCTGCATAAAAACCCATTGCCTTTGCATCGACTAATGCCTGAAGTTTCGCCAGATTTGGAACGGATTATCAATAAATCGCTCAGAAAAGACCGCGAAGAGCGTTATCAAACGGTGAAGGATTTACTGATAGATTTGAAAGATATTAAGCAAGAGTTAGAATTTCAAAACAAGTTAGAACGAACCGCGCCGCCGAATCGGGAAAAAGCTCATACTCAAATCAGCAATGCCACAAAAGGCGATGCCGTGCATACGACATCGAGTGCCGAGTATATAACAGGCGAAATTAAGAAACATAAATCTGCTTTTATCGCTGTGGTGGTGCTTCTATTGCTGGCGATCGGAGGATTTGGTTTCTGGTATCTTTATGATCGCTCGGAAGACATAAAAAAAATTGCATCCATCGCAGTGCTGCCATTCCAAAACGACAGTGAAAGCGGCGAAACGGAATATCTGTCGGACGGGATGACCGAGTCGCTGATCACGCGCCTGGCACAGCTTCCCAAACTGAGCATCAAGGCGCGTTCATCCGTCTTTCGCTACAAAGGCAAAGAAGATGAAGTGCAGAAAATCGGCAAAGAGTTAAATGTCGATGCGATTTTGACCGGGCGCATTGTCCAGCGCGGAAATGATTTGACGCTCTATATAACTTTGGTTGACGCGGTGACGGAAAAAGTTCTGTGGAAGTCCGATTACCACCGTTCGATGACGAACCTCGTCGCTTTGCAGAGCGATGTTGCCCGTGATGTTTCAAACAAACTGCAGCTTAAACTATCGGGCGCGGACGAACAGAAGTTGACGAAGAGCTACACGACGAACGCACAAGCCTATCAGCTCTATATGAAAGGGCGTTTTCACATCCTCAAAGGAATGAAGCTGGGAACCGAAACAGCCATTTCCTATTTCCAACAGGCAATTGAAGCCGACCCGAATTACGCTCTCGCCTATGTTGGACTTTCGGACGCCTATCGTGCGCGTGTTGTCGGCGGGGAAATGTCTCCCGCCGAGTTTATGCCGAAAGCGAAAGCAGCGGCAAACAAGGCAGTCGAAATTGACAACACACTCGCGGAAGTTCATGCCGCTCTCGGTCACATAATATTTTGGTACGATTGGGATTGGAATGCAGCCGAAGACCAATACAAGCTGGCATTAGAACTTGATCCGAACAGCGCTGACTCACTTCAATATTACGCGGTCTTCCTTTCAAACACGGGGAGACCTGCAGAAGCCCTTCCAAAAATAAAACTTGCAAGAGAAATCGATCCCCTTAATTTAAGAATCAACGCTCTCGAAGGGTTGCTGCTCCTTCACGCGGGGCAAACCGATGAAGCAATAGCCAGATTGCAGAAAACTCTTGAGTTGGATCCAAATTTCCGGATCGCAAATGCGTTTGCGGCAAGAGCTTACATCCAGAAAGGAATGTTTGCGGAAGCCGACTCCGCAACCCGTAAGGCGAGAGTACTTGCACCTGAAAGTTCGGAAGTAAAATCGTTCGGTGCGTACGCCTTGGCAAGAACGGGCAAACTCAAGGAAGCACGAGCTGAGCTTGACGAAATGCTTAAATTGTCAGTCGAACGCTATGTTTCTCCGTATGGCATCGCCCTGATTTATAACGGACTTGGCGAGCGAGATAAAGCACTCGATTATCTGGAAAAAAGTTTCGCGGAAAAAGACGTGCGAATGGTTTTTCTGAAAGTCGAGCCGACGTGGAACAATCTCAGAAATGGACCACGCTTTATTGATCTGATGCGGCGGATGAATTTTGCTTCGTGATTGGTTATGGTTTGTCCGTAGTTTCGAGCAATTGGACGAACTTCTTTGCCGCAAGAGACAGGGTTCTATCGCTCCGGTAGATCACCCCTACCGGCCGGACCCATTCTTTTTCAGCTAATTTAATGATTACGAGCTGTCCGCTTCTCTCTTCGTCCGTGACCGATGGGAGTGGTAATATTGCGAGCCCAAATCCAACCTGCACCGCGCGTTTGATCGTTTCGATATTATCGAATTCAGCAACCTTTTTGACCTCGACACCGTAGGTTTTGAGGATTCGGTCGGTTGCTTTGCGGGTCGGCGTATCGCGTTCGAACAGAACGAAATCGAGGCCGTTCAGGTCTTTTGTCTTGATCTGAGATTTTTTCGCGAATTTATGATCGGGCGGACAGACGAGCACAAGCCGGTTTGCCGGCATTTGTCCGATGGTCAGGCCCCGACGCGGCTCGGGGAACGCAAGTACGCCCAATTCGACAGTGCCGTTTAGCACATCGCGTACTACTTTCGTGGTGCGTGAATATTCAAGATCTATCTTAGCGGACGGGAATTTCGTCATGAACTCACCGACCTTTGACGGAAGCTCGTGCAATCCGACACTGTAAACGGTTGCAACTTTGACCGTTCCACCGATTTTACCGACGAGCCCTCGGAGATTCTCGTTTAGCTGCTCATATGCGGCGAGAACGTTCTTGCATTCCCGGTAAAACACTTCGCCGGCCGATGTGAGCTTCACTTCCCGACGTCCGCGTACGCGCTCAAGTAGACGACGCTTGAATTTCTCTTCCAAAGTGCGGATCTGCTGGCTGACGGCCGATTGCGTAACGAAATTTCTTTCCGCGGCCAAAGAAAAACTCCGGAGATCGACCAGATCGCAAAAAACTTTTAGTGTCTCAATATGCATAAGTAAATTCTATAATGATTGGGCTATCAAAAAGAAATTATAAGTAAGTAAATCTAAATAATCGGCACAACCGAATTCATTTTATCTTATTAGTCGAAACGAATAGACTAGTTTCAATGCAGGCAAAATTGTAGAATTGGCTTTTAGGTTCTAAAATTTCCCTAAACCCGATAAACGTTGTAAAAGCTAAACGATGGCCATAAAACTCAGTAACACCTTTCTTCTGCGAAAGCTCCACCAATTGACGGGAATAGTTCCGCTCGGGCTCTTTTTTTTCGTGCATATGTTTACGAATTCGAAGGCGATGAATGGCGAAACATCTTATGAAAAAGCTGTTCAGGAGATCCACGACATTCCATTTCTTTTATTTCTCGAGATCTTCGGGATATTTCTGCCGCTAATTTTTCACTCTGTGTATGGAATCATTATTTCATCTGAAGGACGCTCGAATGTCTTGACATACAGACATGGTCGGAACTGGTTTTATTTTTTTCAGCGGGCGACCGGTATTTTCCTATTCTTTTTCATCTTCTTTCACATTTTGAACTTCAGGTTCGGACTGATTCCAGGGTTGAATCTAACTCCGATCGCCGGCAATGCAACCCTGTCTTTTAATATTGTTTCGGCGGAATTCGCGATTCCGTGGGTAATGGTTTTGTATGTCGTCGGCATAGCCGCGACCTCATGGCATCTGGCTTACGGTTTGTGGTTGTTCGCAGCCGATTGGGGAATCATAATCGGCGAGAACGCCCAAAAATATGCATTATACGGATGCGTTGCCTTGGCATTCGGCTTATTTGCCGTCGGGACGAACGCCGCCGTATCGTTTGTGCGGCCATGCGGGCTGTTTCCGGCGGCACTTTGTGAAAAGCCTCCAGCCGACAGAAAAGCTGAAGGACCAACGAAATTTTAGAGGTTTATGATAGAAATATGTCATCAAGCGGATCAAAATTTGCGATAGTCGGCGGCGGTCTCGCCGGCCTTGCTGCGGCGATGAAGCTGGCGGAGGCAGGTCACGAGGTCGATCTGATCTCGGTCGTTCCCGTAAAGCGTTCTCACTCGGTCTGCGCTCAAGGCGGCATTAACGGGGCGGTCAACACAAAAGGCGAAGGCGATTCTCCGGCCAAGCATCTGGATGACACGGTTTACGGAGGTGATTTCCTGGCCAATCAACCGCCGGTCCAGCGAATGTGCGATATGGCACCACAGATCATCTACCTCTTTGATCGGATGGGCGTTCCATTTTCGCGTACAAAAGAAGGGCTGATGGACTTCCGTCGTTTTGGCGGAACGCTTCACCACCGGACGGCATTTGCCGGAGCTTCGACCGGACAGCAATTGCTTTACGCTCTTGATGAACAGGTTCGCAAATGGGAAATGCAGGGCAAAGTAAACAAATATGAGGGCTGGGAGATGCTCTCGCTTGTACTCGACGACTATCAAGTTTGCCGCGGACTCGTCGCAATGAATCTTCAAACGCTGGAGCTGAAAGCTTTTGCGGCGGATGCGGTGATTATGGCTACCGGCGGCCCGGGGTTAGTTTTTGGGAAATCGACCAATTCGCAGACCTGCACCGGTAGTGCCGTTTCGGCCTGTTACCAACAGGGAGCCCATTACGCAAACGGGGAGTTTATACAGGTTCATCCGACGTCCATACCAGGTGAAGATAAACTGAGGTTGATGAGCGAGTCTGCCCGCGGTGAGGGCGGCCGCATTTGGGTTCCGAAGAATCGAAACGATTCTCGAGATCAAAAAAATATTCCGGAAACGGAACGCTGGTATTTTCTTGAAGAAAAGTATCCGGCGTATGGCAATCTGGTTCCGCGCGACATCGCAACGCGTGAAATTTTCCAGATTTGTCTGGAAGGCCACGGCGTTGGGGGCGAAAATCAGGTCTATCTCGACCTGACGCATATTCCAGCCGAAACGCTGACTCGCAAATTAGGAGCGATCCTCGAAATATACGAAATGTTCGTCGGCGATGACCCGCGGCATGTTCCAATGCGAATATTTCCGGGCGTGCATTATTCGATGGGTGGCCTTTGGGTAGATTTCGAACAGCGGACCAATATTCCCGGCTTGTTTGCGGCAGGCGAATGCGATTACTCAATTCACGGAGCAAACCGCCTTGGTGCTAACTCTCTTTTGTCCTGTGTTTACGGCGGCTTTGTTGCAGCCCCGTCCGCGATCGATTACGCAAAAAATGTTGAACGCGGAAACACCGAAACGAACGGCATTCACGACGCGGAATTGAAAAAGCAGCAGGAAATCAACAATCAGATAGTGAGAAACGAGGGCGGCGAAAATCAGTACAAGCTACATGAAGAAATGGGTAAGGTTATGACGGATAACGTAACTGTCCTCCGTTACAACGACCGCCTGAAAGCGACCGACGAAAAGCTGATCGAGCTTCAGGATCGATTTCACAAGATCTCGATCAATGATTCAAACCTCTGGGCGACACAGGCAGTTCCGCACGCCAGACAATTGTGGAACATGCTTCAGCTTGCCCGCGTGATAACTCTTGGTGCATTGAACAGAAACGAATCGCGCGGCGCTCACTACAAGCCCGATTTTCCAGATCGCGACGACGAGCATTTTATGAAGACGACGATTGCCGAGTATTCTGACGAGGCACCGATACTTTCTTACGAGCCGATCGATGTATCGCTGGTCGAGCCGCGAAAACGCGATTATTCAACGGGTAAGGTAAAAAAAGCGGCTCAAATACCGCAGCCGGGAAGTGAACTGAAACCAGAAGGCCGCGAAGAACGCTTGGCGAAGGACGCGAAAAAGATCAAAGAAGCATGAGTTTCAAGTATACTCTTCACTAGAGCGGGAGGAGTCCCACGCTTAGCGGAATCTCCCTTTTTCCTACGAACCCGACGAAACTCTGCTCGTCGAACAATGAAACATGAATTAGCGGTGAGAAAAACCAAATTTACCTCACCTGAAATAAGAAATCGAATTATGAATTTCCCAACATCACTTTCCCAAGTCTTAATTGTCACGATCTTGGTCACCGCTAACGTTCTCACCCAACAGCCGGGAGCGGAAACTCAAGGCAAGAAAATAGTTCACATAAAAAGCGCATTGAATGAATTTAGGGACATCTCGGTCTGGAAAGGCCGAAACGGCCTTGCCTTGTTTAGTCCCGATGGAAAATATCTTGCCGTGAGCGCCAAAAAGGCGGACGTGGTGATATACGACACCGAAACTGCTCGCGAAATTTGCGCGATAGACGGAAAAGGTTTCGACGCGTTCTCATTCAGCCCGGACGGCAAAATTGCGGTTGTCCAAAATTCGAGCGACGCCTCAATGGAAGTTTTTGAGGTCGGATCCGGAAAGTCATTGCGCAAAATACGCGGCCTCGGTAAGGTCAGCAATTTTTCAAAATCGGTCGGCGGCGCCGGGCTAACCAATGAAGCATGGGGAATTTATCCGGTCGGGTTTCTGGAAATGGGCCGCGTGCCTGCCACGCCCGATTGGAAAATGATTTTGGTAAACAAGAACGACAAGGAATTTTCTCTCTATGACTTTCAAACAGGCGAACTAAAGGTCGATCTCGACCATTCGAAATACAGTGCCGCATGGGAAAATACAAAAGTTGCAATTGCGATCCTTGGGGCACTTGGGGGTAACCCAGCGGCATTCGACATTCTTGGTTCTATCTCGAATACGCAGTTCAGCAACGACGGCAAATACCTTTTAATCGCGAACGGCAACAAGAAGCCTAGTCTGTGGAATATCCAGAAAGGCGAGCTCCTGGCTAAATTCGAAGCCGGAGCGAAAGTTTATTACGCGCGGTTTAGTCCTGACAGTAAAATGGTCGCTACTTCCGATTTCCACGGCTACACAAAGATCTGGGATACATCGACAGGC
>JAYSON010000165.1:0-6022 GCA_043722725.1 Chloracidobacterium sp. | reverse complement strand
TCCGAAAGTGCAAGATCGACATATAGCACCTTTCGCCGCCCAAACGGCATTACGAAA
Source organism: Chloracidobacterium sp. (assembly GCA_043722725.1). Lineage (GTDB taxonomy): Bacteria > Acidobacteriota > Blastocatellia > Pyrinomonadales > Pyrinomonadaceae > OLB17. Next base: position 5,965 of record JAYSON010000165.1, on the reverse strand, counting down.
CCGTCCATCTCACGCCCGCGAGCCAAAGCATCGGCGATCTGCACCGCCAGCAGACTCTTGCCTGACCCGGCCGGCCCGAGCATCAGTGCCAATTCGCCTCCCCGCCAAAACTCGTCAAATAACTGCTCTCTGCCACAGTAATTTCCCGCCCCGCCGAAACAGTCGTTCGCCTTGTGAAGTGTGCTCAGCTCGATCGATCCGTCCATACATCAAAAACCCTCTCGACAAATGCAACGTATGTGTGCATAATTGAACCGTACGTTGTACGGCACAACGTATCATACCTGATACTGCGAGTATGTCAAGAGTTTTTTGAAAATTTGACGGAATTTTGAGGAATTTAGAGGCTAAGCTATTGAGTGCGAAACACTTAAACGTTCCGTCGGGAAACGGAACGCGGCCCGAACGCCGCCGAACGCGGCTTGGCTAGGGAGCAATCGGGGTCAGGCATGCGTTTCTGCGATTTCCAGCTCTTACGGCTTTGTTGCTCCATTTCCGGTGAAGCTCTGCTTGACCAGAAAGCGTGAAAAATACTTTGCGGCTATGCCGCCGTTTCCGTCTGCGAATGACCGGCGGCACAGCCGCTCTTTGAGGGTGAGCCTGACCGGAAAAGCACAGCTTTTCCGCAAATAGACGGGCATAGCCCGAAATCATCCGATATAATTGATGGAGAATGATCGAACGAGAGTTAATCGCCGAGCGAACCATCTATGCGATCGATAAAGATTCGCGAGGGTTCGAGATAAGGCTTATGGTCGGAAAGCCATATCCTGACGGTCGCGAGGCGAAGCTCTATAACTCCTGTCCCTGACCTCACTAACGGCGAGGGAACTTAAGTCTTGATATTCGTAGATCTTATAGTGTAAAATTTTTTTGATCGAAAGTAACATGGATTGACAGTTACGATACAGGTTCAACGTGCCCGCGAAACCACAACTTGTAATGAACTGACCGGAAACTGTCCGGAAGAAACCTACTGGAGCCCCAAAACTCATTACCTCCGTTTTGATAATTGCCATCCCTATCCAAAGAGGAGAAGTATATGAAACAGACTGGACTTACCCTCGTCTTAGGACAGTTATGCCAAAAATATTTGGCGATATGTCTGCTGGCCTTTTTGTCGTGCGTCGTATCGGGCGGTCTTTCGACATCCGCAATGGGCCAAGACAACACTGAGTCACCGGAACCGGTTCTAATCAGTGAAGCAAATTCGACCAAAGCTTTAGCCGTAAATGCCGATAATTGGACCGGTGGGCTGCCGACAGAGAGTTCCGCAACCTTCTCGCGGGGTTCGCGAGTTGTGGTATTTGTAACAAACATCGATCTGATGGCTGACGAAGGAGTGAACGCATTTCGCATTTTCGCTTCGGATGGAAAAGGCGGGCAGTACCGTTTGGCGGTCGAAGACCTTCAACGTATCGAAAAGCGGCCCTTGATCTACGGCTTGATCCTGCGCATTTATGATCCAAGCGGGTATAATGGCCAGCCGTCGGCGAAGGGCGGCCTTACTATTCGCGTATCCTGGCGCGGAAATACGAGTAATCGTGTTCAGCTGATTTCCGGGCGAACAAAGGCGCGAACCCAGGACCCGGCCGCATGGGTCCCGACGCCTCCTTCAACCGAATCTACTGTCCAGGCACAGCGTGTCACAACCGGCGGCGACCGCACGCGTTTTATGGAGCAAGCCGCTTTCGGGCCGAGTACCGCTTTGGATTTTCGCCTTCGCCAGATCGGGCCTCAACGTTGGATCGAAGAACAGTTTAATAAACCTTACCCGACGATTCCCTACCCGAATTACGCTCAAAAGCCGTTCGACGGAAACGTGGGGTGCGGAGGACCTTATGGAACCAGTCCGGAAATAGACCTTTGCCACCGCGATCATTACTGGATATACCACAATCAAAAATGGATGATCCTGGAAGCTCTCTACGGAGAAGATCAGTTGCGGCGGCGCGTTTCGTGGGCTTTGCATCAAATCTGGGTCGTTTCGGCACGAACCGTTTACCAAAACAGGTGGATGCAGGAGTACGGTGAAATTCTTGACAGGAACGCTTTCGGAAATTATCGCGATCTGATGCGTGAAATGACGCTGAGTCCCGCGATGGGCGAGTACCTTGACATGGTGCGGAGCACTCGCCAGAATCCGAATGAGAATTATCCGCGGGAACTGCTTCAGTTGTTCACCGTTGGTTTGTATATGCTTAATCAGGACGGCACGCTGATTCTGGACAATCAGGGAAATCGCGTTCCGACTTACGATCAATCGAAAATCGATCAGTTCACCAAGGTCTTTACAGGCTGGTCGCAGTGCGGTAATGCCTCGAATCCTGCCTGTGCAAATATTGTTTTAGGAGCCCCCAATTTCATCGACCCGATGATACTGACCTTTCCGAACAATCACGATCAAACCGCGAAGGCGTTGTTCAATTATACCGGTGCTCCGAATGCAACCATTGCGGCCTGTTCAAACTGCACGACTGATGCTGCACGAGCCACGTATGCCGATGATTCGCTAAATAGAACGCTCGACAATATCTTTAACCATCCAAACGTCGGGCCGTTTGTCGGCAAACTCTTCATCCAACATTTTGTCACGAGCGACCCAAGCCCGGCTTACGTGGCTCGAGTGGCGGCGGCCTTTAATAATAACGGAGCCGGGGTCCGAGGCGATATGAAAGCCCTGATCAAGGCGGTCCTTCTGGACCCGGAAGCTCGCGGCAGCCGGAAAAGCGATCCGACCTACGGAAAACTGCGCGAGCCGCTGCAGTATGTTACGAATATCCTGCGGATGTTTAATGTTCGCGCCGGGACATATTCCCAAAGCGGTCCGACGACACCGCCGGCATCGTGTCAAAATAAGAGCGACGGCGTATTCTCCTGGGTAATGGATTCAATGGGCCAGAACCTTTGGGATCCGCCGACAGTCTTCAATTATTTCGAGCCCAGTTATGTTGTGCCGGGAACCGATATTCTGGGACCCGAGTTTGCACTTGCCAATACCGGATCTTCGTTCCAGAAAAATAACTCGATCCTATATTTTACGCTGGGTCAGGGAATATGGCTCGACCCAGCCACAGCCGCGAACCCTTATCCGTACACGCCATGCGGAACTTCGATCGATTTTTCCGAGGCTACGGCCTGGGCGACGGCTGACACCACCGGCAACTCTTTGATCGAAGGATTGAACACCAAAATGATGCACGGCACCATGTCCGAGGCAATGAAAGGTAAAATTCGCACGGCGATAAATTTCAACGTGTCTGCCGAGCTTAAGGCCCAGCAGGCAATTTTCCTGGTAGCGAGTTCGTCGCAATACCAAGTACAAAGATGAGGTGAAAAACGATGAAGGATAACAGACGAGAATTCTTAAAGAAATCGGGTTGCGCCTTGAGTATGATGGCATTGGCGACACAAGCCCGGCATTTCGGAATGATGAGCGCGATGGCGCAAACGGCCGGAGACAAATCTTTGGCTGCTTCAGCGGTTCCGTCTGATTACCGGGCGTTGGTTTGTATCTTGCTGAACGGCGGCAATGACGGAAATAATCTGATCGTTCCGAATCATTCGGATGCGAATATCAGCAACTATGCCGTTTACGCTTCGGCACGATCGGCCCAGGGTTTGGCGATTCCGCAGAATCAATTGCTTCCTATTACCGTGCCGCGTCTGGGAGGGCTGACTTACGGCTTAAATCCGAATTTGGGAATAGTGCCGCAGCAAGGCGGAATTAATAACGGAATTCATGAGCTTTGGGGTCAGGGGAAACTGGCTGTTGTGACGAATACTGGCAATCTGATCCGTCCGATGAGAAAGACGCAGTACCAGCAAAATCCCGCGTGGCGGCCATACCAGCTTTTCTCGCACTCCGACCAGGTTCAGCAGCAGCAATCGTCCAGGGCCGATTCGCCCAGCCCGATCGGTTGGGGCGGAAGAATTGCCGACCGGACAAACGCGCTCAATAATCCCATCGGACGTGTTCCGATGATCACTTCGATCGGCGGAACGCAGCTTTTCACGCTGGGTCAGACGACGACGCCGCTGGCGATCAGAGATGCCGGTACGCCGCTTAACGAAACTTTAGTGCTCTACGCCACATGTTGTACGGATCCATTCGCGGCGGCCCGCACGACCGCCTTGGCCGAGCTGCGGACGATTGATCTGGATTCAGAGCTTGTCGGTGCGACGAGCCACATTATGGATCAGGCTCAAACCGCAAGCACCTCGCTCAGCACATTTCAGGAAGTAACTGCTGCATTTCCGAACACCGATCTGGGCAATCAGCTCAAACAAGTCGCACGCGTAATAAAAAAGCGTAACGATTTGACTATCAACCGGCAGGTTTTCTTTGTCGACCTCGGAGGTTTCGACACGCACCAAAACCAGTTGAACGGGCAAAACGGACAAACCGGTCTGCTCGCTCAATTGAGCCAGGCGATGCGGGCGTTTTACGATGAAATGGGAGCACAGAGCTTGCAGGGGAAAGTGACGATGTTCACGTTGTCGGATTTCGGGCGGACCATGAATCCGGCCGGAACTGGTTCGGGCGTTGGAACGGATCACGCTTGGGGGAACCATATGCTCGTCCTCGGCGGCTCCGTAGCCGGCGGCAACATTTACGGCAGCACCAGACCGGATGGAACCGGCAACATTTTTCCAACCTTGCAGCTCGGCGGACCTGACGACATTGATACAGGCACAAGCCCTCGCGGTCGCTGGCTGCCGACGACAGGCGTTGAGCAGTACGCCAGTACCCTTGGCCGCTGGTTCGGTTTAACGGATCCAGACTTCCCTGTAATTTTCCCGAACATTGGAAATTTCCCGACTTCCGATCTCGGATTTATGATTTAGCAGGACAGATCGTAACTATCGGAGAACCACTCGGACCATTGCCGAATTCTATTGAACTACCGCTCGTGCGACAAGGTCCTTTTGTCTTCATATTTCGTTGGTTGAAGCCCACTTCTAAAGGTACTGCCATAACTACGCTTGCTTCTTTTGTTGACATCTCAGTTTAGACGGGAGTATAGTTTTCGCTAACGTACCGCCCTATTTATTTCGATCGCTTGCCCAGCGGCGTCAAATAATTTTTTTTCATTCTTTCATTTTTTTCGAGTTGATTTCATACCTCAGAGGCATTTTATGGAAGTCTGTTTTCAGGCGACCGTTGCGTAAATAAAAAAAAGGAATAGGAGAAAAAATGAAGTTTAAGCTAAATGCAGTTCGGCTGATTATTTTTGCCCTCGCGGTTTTCGGCGTGATTTCCCTTCCCGGTGTTGCCGAGGCGTCCCATTCTTGGAACGGCTATCATTGGGCACGCACGGCCAATCCGTTCACCCTTAGAGTCGGGAACAACGTGACATCGACGTGGACCACTGAATTTAACACATCTCTATCGGATTGGTCTGCATCATCCGTAATGAATCTAACATCCATCGGCGGAACGGGCGGCAGACAATGCAGAATGACATCAGGAACCGTGCAGGTTTGTAATCGGACGTACGGCAGCAACGGCTGGCTCGGCCTTGCCTCGATCAACATTACCGGCGGCGTTCACATCACGCAGGGATCGGCAAAACTGAACGACACCTATTTCAATACGTCGACGTACAACAATCCAAATGAGAAATTGCATGTAATGTGTCAGGAGATCGGCCACACATTCGGCCTCGGACATACAAGCGAAGACGGCTCTTCTCAAAACACGTGCATGGATTATTTTTCAAACACTGGAGCAAATGCCGGCAGCACATTGAGCACACATCCTAATTCCCACGATTACGCCGAGTTGAGCAGCATTTATTCGCATCTCGACACTTTCAACACGCTAGGCTTTGCGGCAAAGCTATCGAATCCTTTCGAGGACGAAGTATCGCCGGATAGTTGGGGACGTCTGGTCAGCCAATCCAAGAACGGGCGATCAGCAACCTACGAAAGAGAGAACTGGGATGGCACGAAAAAGGCGACT
>JAYSON010000164.1:0-1961 GCA_043722725.1 Chloracidobacterium sp. | reverse complement strand
TTTTCATTACCGTGCAATGCATAAATATCCTGGCAATAGCGGCGACCATTCTGCTCACGCGTCGAAGCAATCAAATCTGCCCTTACCATTTGGGAGTGACCCGCCGGAAATCCAGCCAATAGGAGGTTAGTTATTATGTGCTACAACTGCGGATGCGAAATGCCCAACAATGACATGGGCAAACCCGAAAACATCACGAACGAGACTTTTGAAAAAGCGGCGGACGCTATGGGCATGTCGGTAAAAGAATCAAGGGAAAATGCGCTTGAGTTATTGGAGAAAGTCCTTGCATCCAAAGAACAAAGCAAGGACAAAAACTGGAAACCCTAACCGCGCCGGATTTTGACTGAACCTTCACTTTTTCCCGCCAACGCACTATCATATTGTTAAACGGCCAGCGCGTTATTCCACCCAAACAATATGAATGACCAGATGTCCCAAGCATCTTCAAACGGGACGGCAGACAAAATTAAGATCAACGACTTTGTAATTCGCTTTGCGAATGTGAACGGCACGGGTTCGGCGTCGGCGAATGCGCTGTTTACCAAGGCGGACCCAGGCGGTTGCGCGCTGATTCTTAAGTTTAGACATTTCAAAAAATTAAATAGGAGAAATCTATGGTACGAATCGTTTTGGGCGTTATTGCGGGATTTTTTGCCTGGTTGATAGTATGGGTCGGAAGCGAGAAGGTTCTTTCGGCCATTTGGCCGGCGTTCGGCGTACATCAAGCCGCGTTCCAAGCAGCCATTGAAAATGGCGCCTCGTTCACCGCAGACTCGACTATTCTTCTGATTCATATTGTCCTCGGTTCAATCGTTTCTGTGATCTCCGGATTTCTGGCCGCGCTGATCGCCGGTGAGAACACACGCGCGCCGCTGGTCGTCGGCTGTCTGCTGCTGGCCCTTGGTTTACTGAAGGCGGTTATGTCCTGGCCATATGTTCCCGTTTGGTATCACGTTATCTTTACGGCGATCCTACTTCCAATGGCGACTATGGGCGGTAAACTGAAAACCATCGCGATTAACAATCGGCAACTTACAATCTACAATTAGCTCTGAGCGAACAATGAACACCATGAAAAAAGAATTGTTACCAACAGATCGTGAAGCACTGCTCAAAGAATTGAAAGAGCGGTTTGAGGTAAACATGGACCGTCACAAGGGCGTTGAATGGCCCAAAGTGCAGGCAAAAAGCTGGAAGCTGATCCGGCAAACTGTGTGGTCGCTGAGCGAGATGGAAAGGACGGGCGGTGAGCCTGATGTTGTCGCGTTTGATAAAAAGTCGGGTGAATCTACGCTCCACCTGTAACTATCATTATTATTGGCGTGTGCTCCGCACACTCTTTCAGTTACAATTTGAAATGAATTGGACACCGCACGCCAAAACCTCATCCGCATCCTCCAAAACGCCTACTCCGGCGAGCTTGCGGCTGCCTACGCTTATCGCGGACACTGGAAATCGCTCAAGGCGTCTGCTGAAAAAACGCAGATCGAAAAGATCGAAGCCGAAGAATGGAAGCATCGCGAGAATGTCTTGCGGTGGCTTGGCGAGTTAGACGCGAAACCGCGAAAGATCAGAGAGGTAGTGTTTTGGACGATCGGTCGGACTCTCGGAGTTTCTTGCTACGTTTCGGGCTGGTTTATGCCGATGTATTTCGCCGGCAGATTGGAAAGCCAGAATGTTCAGGAGTATATCGACGCGGCGGAATTTGCGGAAAAGCTCGGAATGAAAACTTGTGCGGCCGAAATGATGGAAATGTCGCGGGTCGAAGGCGAGCACGAAATATTTTTCAGCACAACGGTCGCTAACCATCGACTTTTACCGATGATGAAAACACTATTTCGCTGGAGCTAGTTCGGATCTCCGCTCTTCTTCAAACCACTCAACAAACTTCTTAATTCCTTCCTCGATCTTTGTTTTCGGATCGTAGCCGAGCAGCTTCGTCGCTTTTGAAATATCCG
>JAYSON010000163.1:0-5534 GCA_043722725.1 Chloracidobacterium sp. | reverse complement strand
CAAAAAGGACTTTGCACCCGGCGATGTTGCCGAATTACTTGTGATCTCGCCGTTTACTCCGGCCGAGGGTGTCCTGACTCTCCGGCGTGACGGCATCGTGAAAACCGAGCGGTTTACGATGAAGGATTCGTCGATTACGCTGAAGATCCCGCTCGAAGAGAAATATCTGCCGAATATTTACGCCCAGGTCGATCTGGTCGGGGCCGCCCCGCGAACGAACGATAAGGGCGAAATCGATGCAAAGCTTTCGAAACGGCCCGCTTTTGCGAGCGGAAATATCAACCTGTCCATCTCAACCGAATCACGTAAACTGACTGTTTCGGCTGAGCCGCAGGATAAGACGCTTGCACCGGGCGGCGAGACCAAGGTCGATATTGTCGTAAAGGATGATAAAGGCGAACCGGTCGCAAACAGTGAGGTTGCCGTCGTTATTGTGGACGAGAGCGTACTTGCCTTGTCACGGTATACGATCGACGATCCGGCAGTAACATTTTACACAGCACGGGGTACCGGGACGACTGATTATCATTCGCGAAAGGATGTGTTGCTCGGCAATCCGGACGATGTTAAGAAGCCACCACCGCCACCACCAGATGGAGACGTTGTCAACAGCAGTTCAAGCGTAGTTAGTTCTCGACAGATTCAAGAGTTGCCCATGGCTGGCCGCTCCATGAACCTCATGAAAATGGCACCCGGTATCGCCGCAGACAGTGCTAAGGAGGAAAAAGATGGTGCGTCGGCCGAAACTCCGATCAATCTTCGCGAGAACTTTAACGCCTTAGCCGTGTTCGCACCGTCCGTCAAAACCGATTCGAAAGGACGAGCGACGGTTGGTGTAAAGCTGCCGGACAATCTGACCCGTTATCGCATAACAGCGGTCGCAGTCGATCAGGGCAAGCGGTTCGGCAAATCGGAATCGGCGATAACGGCCAAAAAGCCGCTGATGGTCCGGCCGAGTGCTCCGAGGTTTATGAATTTTGGCGATAAGATCGATTTGCCGGTTGTTGTTCAAAATCAGACCGATCAGGACATGACGGTGGATGTTGCGATTCGGGCGACGAATGTTGCACTCGGAACTTCCACCACCCCGTCAGCCGAAGCGGCTGCCACCCCTCCTCAGACAGGAGGGGAGCTAGGAAAACGCGTCCTCGTCAAAGCCAACAGCCGCGAAGAAGTGCGTTTTCGGGTGTCGGCGGCCAAGGCCGGAACGGCGCGTTTCCAGATCGCCGTGACTTCCGGTAAGCATAATGACGCAGCGGAGATATCGCTGCCTGTATGGACACCGGCGACGACGGAGGCATTCGCGACGTACGGCAACACCGATCAGAACGGAGCGATCGTCCAGCCGATCCAGACGCCGGGCGATGTTTATCCGCAATTCGGCGGATTAGAGGTCACGACCTCGTCAACACAATTGCAGGAATTGACCGACGCATATATTTCGCTCGCGAATTATCCATACGAATGTTCCGAGCAGATCGCGTCGAGAATGATCTCGACCGCCGCCCTTCGCGACGTGCTGACGGCGTTCAAAACGAAGGATATGCCCACCGCGGCGCAGCTTGAGGCACGTTTTGCCCGCGATATGCAGATACTCCAATCGCGGCAGAGAGACGACGGCAGTTTCGGCCTTTGGAAGCGCGACAAGGGGCGTTATGAATATCCTTTCCTGACGGTTCACGTCGCTCATGCCCTGGCGTTGGCCAAAGCAAAGGGCTACAAAGTGCCGGACGAGATGCTCGAAAAGACAAAGCCGTATCTAAAAGACGTCGAGAAGCATTTCGACGATTGGTACAAGAACTCGCCGCAGGTGCGGTGGACGATCTCGGCCTATGCCCTTTACATCCGCGACATAATGGGCGATAAGGACGTTGCTAAGACCAAAAAACTACTGGCCGAAGCGACCACCCCGTCAGCCGAAACGGTTGCCACCCCTCCTCAAACCAGGAGGGGAGCTAAAGAGATGCCGTTCGAGGCGTTGGGCTGGATATTGTCGGTGCTGGCAAACGAGCCTGGCTCAAAGACCGAAGTAGATGCTATCCTGCAATTCCTCAACAACCGCACTACCGAAACGGCGGCTACCGCGAATTTCGTGACCGATTACGGCGATGGAGCGTGGCTGATCATGTATTCGAACCGCCGTGCCGACGGCGTGCTGCTCGAAGCGATGATCAAGGCCGATCCGAAGAATGATTTGATACCGAAGCTCGTCCGCGGCTTGCTCGATCATCGCGTGAAGGGTGCGTGGTCGAATACGCAGGAGAATGTGTTTATCCTGCTGGCATTGGATAAATATTTCAATGCGTTCGAAAAGGTAACGCCCGATTTTGTCACGCGCGTTTGGCTTGGCAACACTTACGCGGGCGAACAGGTGTTCAAGGGACGTTCGGTCGATTCGAACGTTCTGAATATTCCGATGTCGTATCTCGTCGGGGGCGCGGACACTCTTGTCCGCAATGAGGGCGACGCCCGAACAGGTTTTTCCGTCGCAAGCACCGGTGCGAACAAGAGTGTCCGCGCTCCGTTGATTATTGACCGCCAAGGGGCGGGACGGCTTTATTACCGGATAGGCATGAAGTACGCGCCGCGAAATCTAAAACTCGATCCGGCTGATTACGGCTTTACTGTTCTGCGCAAATACGAGGCCATCGACGACAAGGACGACGTAAAACAAAACGCGGACGGAACGTGGACGATCAAATCGGGAGCGCGTGTTCGTGTGCGGCTGACGATGGTCGCACAGGCACGGCGATATCATGTCGCGTTGGTCGATAATCTGCCGGCGGGTCTCGAGATTCTCAATCCGGAGTTGGCGACGACCGAAGCAATTCCCGCCGACACACAGCCGAGAACAGGCATTGCAACTTACGGCAGCAGGTCATACGGCTACGGTTCGTGGTGGTGGAGGCAGTACTGGTTTGAGCACCAGAACTTCCGCGACGAGCGTGTCGAGGCGTTCACGTCGCTGCTGTGGGAAGGTGTTTACAACTACACATATGTTGCGCGTGCAACGACACCGGGCCAATTCGTCGTTCCGCCTGCGAAGGCAGAAGAGATGTATCACCCGGAAACTTTCGGGCGTACGGGGACGGATTTCGTTAACATCGAATAGGACCGGCATGAGGTGAGAAGTATTAGCGGTGGGCGAAGCATCAGCTTTGTCCGCCGCTATCTTTTTGTTGTGCTAAAATCATGGGCGATGAAAACATTGCTTGCATCGCTGATGATCCTTGTTTGTGCAGCCGTAGTTTCGGCTCAGGACGCCAGGCAGAAGATCTATGAGACGGAACGGGCATTTGAAAAGACGGTTGCCGAAAATGGGGTTAATGCAGGCTTTATCGAATTCCTTTCGCCCGTCGGGATAATGTTCATGCCGGATGCCGTAAACGGCCGTGAAGCATGGCGGGCCCGGTCAGCGTCACCGGCAGCGTTGACTTGGAATCCGATATGGATTGACGTCTCTTCAAACGGTGTTCTAGCTTATAGTGTCGGTAATTCCGTTTATCGCTCGAAAGGGAAAGACGATCCTAACGTCTTCTACGGCCACTACCTCTCAATATGGACGCGTCAGGGCAACGGGGAATACAGGGCCGCGCTCGATACCGGGATAAATCATGACAAGCCGGGTATGATTCCTACCGATTGGAAGTCACCGGCCCCCAGCTTTGAAGAAAAAACCAAGGAAAATGTTTCCGCCGGAGATCACTCCGCTGGATTCTTCTCTTCTATCGAGAAACAAGGTGTTTCCGCTGCGTATGGTTCCTATCTGGCGGATGATGCGATTATGATGAGGCAAGGAATTCTACCGTTTTTTGGCCGAAAGGCTGTGATTGACAATTTAAAAAAAGAAAAAGCCATGATCGTATTTGCCCATCGAAAATCTTTTATCGAAGCCGGCGATCTAGCTTACATGAACAGCACTTATAAGTTACTCGATAAGTCCGGGGCCGAGACAGAGCAAGGTAATTTGGTACAGGTTTGGAAATTGATGGGCGGAAAGTGGAAAATTGTAGCCGATGTTTTCGTACCTCTTCCAAAACAAATCAAGTAGCTTGTAGTATCGAAAAATGATGAAATCGTCGCAGCAAAAATCCGGGAAATCACATTTTGAAAACGTAATAGAGTTACTCAAGCTGGAAGCCGGAGCAATTCTGCATGCGTCGGAACATATGGACGAATCAAGCGTGCATCGGGCAATCAAGCTTATTTCCGAATGTGAAAGCAAAGTAATCGTAATCGGTACCGGTAAATCGGGCGTCATTGCGCAAAAGATCGCTCAGACGCTGACGAGTACAGGGACGGTGGCGATATTTGTCCATCCGTCCGATGCGTTGCACGGCGGGCTTGGCGTGATAACAAGCGGCGACGTCGTTATCGCGTTGAGCAATTCAGGCGAAACGGATGAGATCCTTGCACTAATTCCGGCTTTAAAGGGCCGGTCGGTGCCGATAGTTTCGATCATCGGCAACACAGATTCGACACTCTCGCGGCAGTCCGATGTTGTGCTTGACGCTTCGGTTGATAAAGAAGCGTGTCCGCTAAATCTTGCACCGACGACATCAACCACCGTCGCCCTCGCAATCGGAGATGCTATCGCAATGACGCTGATGGAATCTCGCGGATTAACGGCCGAAGATTTTGCCGTGAATCATCCGGCAGGGCAGTTGGGTAAAAGGCTGACGTTAAAGGTCGAACACCTGATGCATCCGAGCCCGAATGTCAGCCCGGCGGATGGCTGGCTCGATGTTGTGAAGGCGATCTCAAAATATGCTCTCGGTGCCGTTAACGTGACCGGTGACGATGGCCGTTTGATCGGTATTGTGACCGACGGCGATCTCCGACGCGCAATCGAACGTAGCGGGTCTTCAGACCTCAACCTCCTCACCGCCGAGCAGATGATGACGAAACAACCGACCACAGCCGCTCCGGAAATGCTCGCTTTTGACGCATTACAGTTGATGGAGAACCGAGCCTCGCAGATATCGGTTTTGCCGGTCGTTGATGGCGAAGGGCGCTGTCTTGGCTTGCTCAGATTGCATGATGTTGTGAGGAGCGGATTATGAACCCGACTGAAGGCTCTGAGCTACCGATTCGCGTTCTTCATGATTTCACCGGGCGTTTGGAGACGCTTAATATCCCATACATGCTTACCGGGAGCATGGCCATGTTTAACTATTCGGTTTATAGAATGACGGCTGACATCGATCTAGTTATGGAATTGCAATCGCGCCATGCCCAAATGCTAATTAATAACTTCGAACCAGATTATTACGTCCCTCACACTTCAATGAGGATTGCGATCGAATCGGAAAGGATGTTCAATGTGCTCCACCGGGAAACCGCATTTAAGGTCGATTGTGTGATGCGGAAATCAACTTCGTTTCAAAAAAATGCTTTTGAACGTCGGGAAAAGGTGGATTTCCACGGGAAAAATATTTTCATTATTACGGCCGAGGATTTGATAATATCCAAATTACTATGGGCTGCGGATTCGAAATCTGAAAAACAATTGACCGACATAAAAAATTTGTCGA
>JAYSON010000162.1:0-3161 GCA_043722725.1 Chloracidobacterium sp. | reverse complement strand
TGCCGGACTCGATTATTGGGATGCCGTTAAGCTGCACCGGCACATAGATTTGGACCGGCTTTATGAAAGCTTGCCGGACTCAAGATTTATTTATTTAACTACCAAAACTGAAAGGCTTTACTCGGATTGGCAATTTCAGCTGAATGACTGTCTGATATTTGGACGCGAAACACGAGGGCTGCCTGAGGATCTTCTTGCGGCAAACGGCGAACGCTGTCTGACGATCCCTATGCCGAATTCAACTGTTCGTAGTTTGAATCTGGCCACGAGTGTCGGGATCGTCCTTTATGAAGCGTTACGCCAGTTGGACTTTCCGTCTGATTGACACCAGATATCTGTCCTATCGAATGTATTTCCGGACATCTTTTGCGGCAAGTTGCCCGTCCAAGATGCGTCACATGATTGTGACTATTTTTATGTGAGGAGAAGCTTGGGTTATGAAAATATTTAGCAGTTTTACAGCATTGACCTTTGCAATTTTGGCATTTTCATTCGTTAACGTAAATGCTCAAAGTTTTTCCGATAAGAAGTCGGTAAGAACCATCGAGCAAAATGTTTTGAGACAGATTTTGCGGATGCCGCGATACGAAGTGTTCGATCATATCGGATTTTAGGTGGATGGCGGTACCGTTACGCTCGTCGGCAAGGTGAGAAATGCGATCAATAAATCCGATGCGGAAAACCGTGTCGAAGACATTGCCGGTGTAACAAGGGTTGTAAACGACATCGCAGTATTGCCGCTCGGCAGTTTCGACGAATCGATTCGACAGACTCTACACAGAACCTTGTCGAATTCGGGCGGCCTTTCGCGGTATTTGTGGACGATGAATCCTCCAGTTCGGCTTATCGTCGATCGGGGTCACGTAAGCCTTGAAGGCTTTGTCTCAAATCGCGGCGACTACAACACGATGAACGTGCTTGCTAAAGGCGTTTCAGGTGTTTTCAGTGTCACGAACAACCTCATTCTCGATAACGATCGAGCCAGATAACTAAACTTCAGTTTTCGAGTCATTTGGTCGGGCGAGCCCCCATTTGCCCGGCCATTTTTATTTTATAAAATCCGTTGATTTCTTTGTGGCGATTAAACGCCTCTGCGTTTTTGCCCTTTACTTCTTAACCATCGGAGAAGTCACCTTAAAATACGGTTTTGACCGTACCCCTGCCGAACCACTGTAACTGACTTATTCGACAACCGTTAATCGGTTCTTCAAATTGACGCAGTTGCCTTTCCTTTCTCAATGAGTCACAATGATCGTTTGTCTTTAATGAGGGAATCACGACCATGATTAGTAAAGAGAATATACGCAATATCGCCATCATCGCACACGTTGACCACGGCAAGACCACGTTGGTCGATGCAATGCTCCAGCAGTCCGGCACCTATCGCGACAACGAAACAGTTGTCGAGCGGGTTATGGATTCAATGGACCTCGAGCGTGAGCGCGGCATTACCATCATGGCGAAAAACACGTCGGTGCGTTACGGCGATTATAAAATAAATATCGTCGATACGCCGGGCCACGCCGATTTTGGCGGTGAGGTCGAACGTGTTCTTAAAATGGTGGACGGCATCGTTCTGCTTGTTGATTCGGCGGAAGGATGCCTGCCGCAGACGCGTTTCGTGCTGCGAAAAGCCTTGGAATTAAAGCTTCCCTGTATCGCATTAGTAAATAAGATCGACCGTCAGGACGCACGGCCCGAAGAGGTTGTCGATGAAATTTACGACCTGTTTATAGACTTGGGAGCAAATGACCAGCAGATCGAGTTCCCGATCCTTTATTCGATTTCACGCGACGGAATAGCGAAGAAGAACCTTACGGACGAATCTGTTAGCCTTGTTCCGCTTTTCGATCAGGTCATAGAGACAATTCCGGCACCGCACGCTATTCGTGAGGATTCACTCCAGCTTCTGGTTGCGAACATCGACTACAATCCGTTTGTCGGGCGCCTCGCTATCGGCAGACTATTCTCAGGCCAGATTTCAAAGAATCAGGAAGTTATTGTCGCGAAGATTGACGGCTCGACCCAGAAAACGCGAGTAAAAGAGCTTTTCGTGTTCGAAGGCCTTGATCGGACTCCGGTCGATTCGGCGGGTGTCGGCGAGATCGTCGCACTTGCCGGATTTGACGATATCAACATCGGCGAGACGATCACGCTTGTCGATAATCCGCGTCCGCTGCCGATAATCGCGGTGGACGAACCGACGATCGCGATGATCTTTGGCGTCAATACCTCACCGTTTTCGGGCATCGACGGAAAGTTTGTCACATCCCGGCAGATCAAAGATCGTCTTGATAGAGAATTGCTCGGGAACGTTTCGCTTCGCGTTGCGGAAACCGAAGCGGTGGAACAGTTCAAGGTTTCTGGCCGCGGCGAACTTCAGTTGGCGATCCTCATCGAAATGATGCGCCGCGAAGGCTACGAGGTCCAAGTCTCGAAGCCCGAAGTCATCACCAAAAAAGATGATAAGACCGGTGAAACGCTCGAACCGGTCGAACAAGTCGTAATTGATGTGCCTGAAGAATTTATTGGTGTCGTTACTGAGGCTCTCGGCCGGCGTAAGGGCGCAATGACAAAGATGATCAACAACGGTTCCGGCCGTGTGCGGCTCGAATACGAAGTGCCGTCACGCGGTTTGATCGGCTTTAGGGGCGAGTTTTTGACCGAGACCAAGGGAACTGGCCTGCTGAACACGCTTTTCCTGAAGTTCGACAAATGGCAGGGTGACCTGAAAGGGCGTCAAACCGGCTCGCTCGTCGCGGACAGAATGGGCGAAACAAACACTTACGCTCTTTATAACCTGCAGGAACGCGGCAGTCTCTTCGTAAAGCCTCAAACTAAAGTATATGAAGGCATGATCGTTGGCGAAAACGCCCGTGCGGTTGATCTGGACGTAAATGCCATCAAGGAAAAGAAGCTCTCGAACATGCGCACCACGAGCGCCGATGAAGCGATGCGCCTCGTACCAGTCCGTGAAATGTCGCTGGAGCGGGCTTTGGAATTCATCGCGGACGACGAGCTCATCGAGGTGACCCCCAAAGCGATCCGTCTGCGAAAGCGTGTGCTGAAGGCAAATGAACGTCCGAAGAAATAATTGGGACGTTCGGGTTTTTGCGTCAAGAAGTGCGATCACTCGCCCGATCTCTTCGCATGTTCATTTT
>JAYSON010000161.1:0-10765 GCA_043722725.1 Chloracidobacterium sp. | reverse complement strand
AAAAACGCCAGTGTTCACCGCCGCAATTATCGCAAATGTTAGTATTAAGCTCTTTATTTTCATGTTTCTACCCCTTTCTCGTTGATAAAATTCAACCGTTCGATTGCCTGTCAGCCGTGAATATTCCAAAACCGGCCGCACCTATAGAACGCACGGCGCACAGGTCGCTTGCAAATAGAAATTTCTCCCTGGCGACGCCGCGTTTCCTTTCCCTGCATTAAAACCCAATCCAGCAGACGCAAAATTTATTCACAACCTACCAAAAATCGTATATGATTTTAGCGTTTGGCCCGTTTCACAAACATTGCAACTTTAAAACAGCATTTTAGCATCAGTATTCCGGTAAATTTGTGGCTTTAAGACCCGCACGCTTCTTTGGAGGAAAAATGCTTCGTAAACTGCACACGGCGCGTCATTTATTATCTATCGGTTTGATATTAGCACTTTCCGCCGCGGCGTTTGCGGACACGCTCCGGCTCAAGGACGGCAGCATCATCAAAGGCCGTATCGTCAGCTTCAGCGGCGGTAAATTCACCGTCGTGGTCGGCGAAAGCACGCGCTCGCGGCAGATGTCGTTTGACGCATCGGAAGTGGAATCGATCCAGTTTGATGCTTCGGCCGCCAAGCCTTTAAGCGTCATAACGACCGACCGCTCGGCCTCGATAGCGGTCAAAAAAGATCCGCAGTACATCGAAACATCCTCGCCTCCGAAAACTGTTCCACGTGTGATCACCACCGATACGACGTTGAAAACCGAGCCGCGGACGACTCCGGTTAAAACGAATCCGCAGCCGTCTCTGATCAAAACAAGCACAACAACCTCATCGACCAAACCGATTCAGGTCGCCGTAAAGGTACTTGCCGACAATAGTTCGAACGGCTGGACGAATTCCGGCTGGGTCGTCAAAAAAGGTCAAAAGATCCGAATCATGGGCGACGGCACGATCTCGCTCGGCAAAGGCAATTCAACAGGGCCATCTGGTTCGTACGATTTGGCCGACGACAAAAAACTGCTAAAGAGCGTCCCTACCGGCGCATTGATCGCGGTAATCGGTGACGACAATAATGAGTTTATCTACGTCGGCAGCGAACGCACCTTTACAGCCACCCGCGACGGTGCACTGTTTCTCGGTGTCAACGAGGGCAACCTCGACGACAACTCCGGCACGTTCGACGTCCGCATAGAGATCGAACCGGCATAGCCGCGCTCTTGATTAAAACCAACCAAAAGCCCACAATCAGAATCATAATAGTTAGCCGCACAGCCCTCGGGATAAACATTATGCAGATTCTTTTCTTGCGCATTGGAACGATCTTTTGTTTTCTTGCCCTCACGCTTGGACTTTTCAGCCCTTTTGTATCGGCCCAATCGCGTCCGCAGCGGGTCGAGCCGAAGGGCAACGACAAGAAAAATCAGCGCCCCACGCCCAAAACCGCCGAAGAGCTAAAGGCTGAAGAGACTGAAAAGAAACGACTTGAAGAAGAAAAGAACGCCACGGTCGAAGAAGGAGTGCTCAATGTCGACACAGACATTGTAAATGTTGACGCCGTTGTTTATAACAAAAAAACCGGGCAGATAATTACAGGCTTGAAAAAGGAAAATTTCGGCATCTTCGAAGATGGCGTTAAGCAAAATGTTTCAAGCTTCACTACACCCGAAGCGCCGATCACCGTCACGCTTGTACTTGAATACAGCAAATGGACCGAGATGTTCGGCCAAGCGGCAGGCGGCTATTTTGAACCGGGAATATACGAATCCATCCGGCCGGTCGCCCAGTTTCTGACCCGTTTTATCAAGCCGCCCAACGACTATGCCTCAGTTATCGCCTTTGACATGCGTCCGACGCCAATCACCGACTTTACGAACGATCCGGCCCGGATCAACCAAACGATCGAACTTTTGCTGCGAAACCGGCCCGCTTTTCGTGAGAACAATCTGTTCGATGCGATCAAATTCTCGTTGGTCGGCGGACGCGGCGACTCCGTAGTCCTCGATAAATCCGAGTCCGAAAAATCCGACTACACGGGGATGGTGGCTGTCAAATCCAAACGCCGTGCGATCATTCTGGTCGCTTCCGGCATAGACACCTTCAGCAGGATCAATTATGGCGACGCCCGCAAGGTAGTTCAGGAATCCGGCATTCCGCTTTACATTATCAGCACCGGAAACCTTTTCTATAAAAAGTATGAAAGCCAGCTTCCGGCGACGGACGGCCTGACGGGTATGCCGGGCCGATTGACATTTCTCCAAGCCAAGAATCAGATGAACACCTTCGCCAAAGAGTCCGGCGGAATGCATTTCGAGATGACCTTTGAAAGCGAAATACCCAGCTACCTACAAACGATAAACGCTCTTTTACGCAGCCAGTACAGCCTTGCATACGATCTTGCCGCAAAGCATGAGCCGAGCAAAAAGTACAAGCTTGAGGTGAAAGTCGATGTCGATGGCGACGGCACCTATGACGACAAACAGTACACCGTCCAACATCGGCCGTACATCACGATCCCCGGCAAAAAGGAAAAACCTCCAAAGTCAAAAAAACCATAATTTTTATAGTGCCGCGTTTAGCGGGCTTTTTTCGGAATATCCGCGCGAATAATGATGAGCGATCTGCCGATCGCTCATCATTATTGTTTAGTGTGGAACGCAAAAAGCTGTTATTCTGTTTAATTGCAACTTTATGAGCAGACGCATAATCGATAGCTACAGAGAGAAACTCGCCAGCGAAGAAGGCTACGTCGTTAAACACGGCTGCGGCCTCCGCATCGCTCTTTGCTATCCGAATACGCATCAGATCGGCATGGCCAATCTTGGCCTGCACACCATGTACGATCTGTTCAACAGCATTCCCGACGTGTCGTGCGAACGCGTTTTTCTCCCCGATCCAGCAGAGATGTTGGAGTACGAAAAATCGCGTTCGACGCTGCTTTCGCTTGAGACGCAAAAGCCGGTGCGTGATTTCGATATTGTTGCCTTTTCGATATCCTTCGAGACCGATTATCTGAACATGGCCCGCATGCTCCAGCTTTCGGGCATCCCGGTTTGGTCAAAAGACCGCAATCATTTCCATCCACTAGTCGTTATGGGCGGAGCGGCTTCGTTTCTTAATCCCGAACCGATCGCCGACTTTACCGATATTATTGCGGTCGGCGAAGGCGAAATACTCGCCTTTCAATTGGTTGATGCGATCGTTGAAAACGAAACAAAGGATGACATTCTGCTCGCCCTTGCCCGGATCGGCCGCGGATTTTACGTTCCGTCGCTTTACGATGTGATTTACAACGACGATGGAACGGTTTTCGACTACATTCCTAATGAAAAAGGCGTGGCGCGACGCGTTGGCCGGGCTGTCGCTTCGGTAAATCCAAAGGAAGGCACGCTCCGCCGTGCGCTGAAACGCGGCGAAACCGAACTCGCCGACTTTCTCGTCAACCAGGAAATATTCTGCCCGTCAACTTCCGTATGGTCGCCCGAAGCCGAAATGGGCGAACGGCTCCTTGTAGAAATATCACGCGGATGCTCGCAGGGTTGCCGTTTCTGCTGGGCAGGATATAACTACTATCCGCCTCGCGTCGTCCCGGCAAAGGACATTCTCGCAAAAGCCAAAGAATGGCGGCACAAAACTAATAAGATTGGATTAGTGTCCACTGCTGTTTGCGATCACCCCGAGATATCAACGATCCTTCGCGAGCTTCGCGCAATGGAGTATCGAATCTCCGTTTCATCGCTCCGGCTCGACCAAATTTCGGACGAATTGCTGGATGCGTTGGTCGAATCAAAAGATCAGCAAATCGCTGTCGCGCCTGAAACCGGCTCCGACAGGCTCCGGCGGGTGATCAACAAAAACCTGACCAATGACGAAATAGTCGATATCTGCGGTGCGGTTTTCGATCGTGGAATGCTCACCGTCAAGCTCTACATGATGGTTGGCCTGCCGACCGAAACGCAGGAAGACCTCGACGAAATGTTCGTCCTCGTCGAGCGAATAAAGGATCGCATGCTCATAGCCGGCAAGAAATTCGGTTATGCGGGAAAGATCATTCCGTCATTGAACGGTTTCGTACCCAAACCCAACA
Organism: Chloracidobacterium sp.; assembly: GCA_043722725.1. Lineage (GTDB taxonomy): Bacteria > Acidobacteriota > Blastocatellia > Pyrinomonadales > Pyrinomonadaceae > OLB17. The sequence continues at coordinate 6,688 of JAYSON010000161.1, read as the reverse complement.
CGCCGCTTCAATGGGACGCAATTTGCGGCGAGAAGGAACTTAAGAGACGGATTAAATACGTGTCCAAGGGGTTGTCGCGAATCCCGAACGTGGAGGTCCGCTTCATGTCCGCTCGGATCGCGCACGAACAGGCGCTATTCTCATCGGGTGACCGGACAATTTCTAAGGTTATAGACCTGGCCGCAATGCTAAAAGGCGATATCGACCGCGCTCTGCGTGAAACCGGTATAGATCCCGCGTTTCATACATCGCGAAACCGCGATTACGAAGAATTTCTGCCGTGGTCGATTGTCGATTCCGGGCTTTCGTTCGATTTCCTGAAAACCGAGCACCAAAAAGCACAAGAGGCCCTTTCGAGCCTCCCGTGTCCTGCTGTTGAAAAATGTACTACGTGTGGTGTTTGTCCTTCAACCTGGCTTGCCGACGCTCCTCAAAGCCTTATCCAAATTCAGCCGGCGAAGATCCGCGAGGCACTTGCCGCCGCGGCCGCTTAGCTATTCTTTTAACAGATAGCCCTTCGGGATTGCGACGTAGTTGAAGTTATATCGATACTTATATATCCCGAACGGGAGCATCGATACCTGCTTGGAATAGACGACCTGGGCTTGGATCGCCGCACCTGCGGGCCTTATATCGATGATCGCGTCCGATGGAACATGATTGTCCTGTACCGCCCGTTGAAGCGAAGATTTTACGATATCCATCGGCTTCAATTGGCCTGAAGCAGCCAACCCTTTCACAACCGCGGTATCCATTTCCTGCCGAAGATTGGCCCCTTCGTATGCTACCGGAATATAGTTGTACCCCGCGTTGGCACCCAAGACCAGTACCAATGCAATGAGCAGGAATTTAACTCCGGCGCCGCCGCGTTCCGACATGCGATTCTTTTCCAAATTGTTCATATTAATAAAAACTCCTTAATTACTGAAGTTTTTTAGCGATTTCAAGTCCGTGTAATGCCTTTAAATGCTGACATTAAAGCTAAAGGCGGGACATCGGCGTGTGGGAAAATGATGGGTTTGCCCATGCCCTCCAAAAGGATCCATTGGAGTGAGTTGTTGACTAATTTCTTGTCGTACTTAAATAACTCAAAAATTCTGCGAGGATCGATATTGCTTATCGGCGGCAAGGTTCCGGCACGATGCACAACATCGTTCAACAAGTTTACTTCATTCGGCGCTAAAAGTCCAAGTTTTTTTGAAAGTTCGGCGGCGAACCGGATCCCGTGCCCGACGGCCTCGCCATGCTTGAGGTACCGGTAGTTCGTCACCTTTTCAAGCGCATGGGCAAATGTATGTCCAAAATTGAGGATCTTTCGCGATTTTGCGTCCGTTTTATCCGGTGATTCGCGTTCGTCATTTGCCACGATCTCGGCTTTGAATCCAATTTGACCACTCAATAGCGAAATTAGGCCGCTGACGAAATCGTCATCATCGAACGATTTGCCGAAGCTTTTCGACGGATACGCCTCTAGGAATGCCGCAGTCTGATCAAAAAGCTCGCGGCTCGCGATAGCTCCTTGTTTGATAGCCTCGCAAAATCCGGCCGTCAATTCCCTCTTTGGAAGCGTCGCAAGCGTACGCACATCGACGAGCACGCCCTTCGGTTGGTAGAACGCCCCGATGAGGTTCTTGCCGTAGCTCGAATTCACGCCGGTTTTTCCGCCTACCGATGAATCGATCATTGAAAGAAGCGTTGTAGGAATTTGGAGAAAGCTGACGCCGCGCAGATAGACCGAAGCCGCAAATCCTGCAAGATCGCCAACCACGCCGCCGCCAAGAGCGATAACTACATCTGTTCGCGACAACCAGTTTTCACTGAAATTATCGAGCGTTTTTTGAAGCGTTTTAAGACTTTTAAACCTCTCGCCGTCTCCGATCAGGCAAACAAAGACGTCAAAACCCGCAAGTTCGAGGCTGCTTTTCGCAGCATCGCCATACAACCCAAATACTTTCGCGTTCGAGACGAGAGCCGCCTTTCCGGCCTTACCGTCAAGATTCTGCTTTGCCCATCCGCCCAAGGCCGACAGCAGATCACGCCCGATCTCGATCGCATATCCCGATCGCGGATATTGAAAATCTATTGAAACTGTCTTTTTCATTTCCGGATCACAGTTTCTCCTTCCTTCGCGCCTTTGCGGGAAATCTTTATCCGAGTTGATCTCGGATCACATCCGCCAACCGATTCGCCTGAAGGTTGATCACACCTTGATCCTCGCCTTCGATCATCACACGTGCCAGATTCTCAGTCCCTGAATACCGCAGCAACAGTCGCCCTTTTCCATTCAGCTCACTTTCAATTTCCTTCGAAGCTTTAGCGATCTCCGGAACGGACTCGAACGGCGTCTTTTCCCTAACCTTAACATTAACGAGTATCTGAGGAAATTGGGTGAAGCCTTCGGTCATTTCCGAAAAAGCGAGGCCTTTTTCCTTTATCGCTTCAAGCAAATAGGTCGCCGTCATCATACCGTCGCCGACGAGGCTTTTTTCCGGAAAGATAACATGGCCGGATTGCTCGCCACCGATCGTCGATCCGCTTTTCAGCAATTCCTCCAGCACATATTTGTCCCCAACGGCTGTTCTGACAAGCTCAATATTCTTCGATTTTAGCGCGATCTCAAGCCCAATATTGCTCATCACCGTAGCAACCACGTTGTTATTTTTCAATTTGCCGTGGTTCTGAAAATACTTCGCCATCATCCAAAGCGTCGCATCACCGTCAACAATGCCGCCCTTTTCATCGACAAACAATGCCCGGTCCGCGTCACCGTCGAATGCGACTCCAAAATCTGCTTTGCTTTCAAGCACTTTTTTCTGTAGATGCTCCAAATGCAGCGATCCGCAATCTTCATTAATGTTGCGGCCATTAGGTTTATCGTTAAAGGCAACAACTTCAGCCCCAAAGCCTCGAAACAAAGCCGGAGCAAGGTTCGAAGCCGCCCCGTTAGCACAGTCAACCGCCATGCGAAAACCATCGAGCTTCAAACCGTTCATTTCGCTGGCAAGATGGGCCAGATAAGCATTCCGAAACTCAACATCCCGCGTCGAACTAATACCGGCGGAAATGCCTTCATCATGCTTCTGAGGTCCGCCGAAAACATCTCTTTCGATCTCAGCCTCTATCGCGTCGCCAACCTTCCTGCCCGAAGGCGAAAAGATCTTTATTCCGTTGTCGTAAAACGGATTGTGCGAAGCGCTGATAACTATTCCGAGGTCGAATCCAAACTTGCTTGTGATAAATGCCACGCCCGGGGTGGTGATCACACCCGCCGACTCGCATTCCGCAGTCTCCGCATTTGCTCCATTGTGAAAGGCATTCTCGATCCAGCCTCCCGATTCCCGCGTATCCCGTCCGGTCACAAAACGTGGACTTCGACCCAGTTTTTCGGTGAACCGACGCCCCAGCGATCTGCCAATTTTCCGGACGGTTACGGCGTCAAGCGGAAATGTTCCCGATTCACCGCGAATGCCGTCAGTTCCAAAGAGTTTTTTCATAGTGAACTTCTTACTTTACAATAGTATAGACTACCGCAATTCAAGTAATAAATTAGAACGCAAGACGAACAAAACGCAAATCTGCCATAACAATTTGTTGTATATGTCATAAACTTTTTGATAACCCTTGACAACCATTTGTGAAATAAGCGAATCTTTATAAATGCGGGCCGATCACCACCCGGATCGTCTTGTACAACTGATCTAACTCTCCGCCAAGTCAATTATGAAACGAACCCCCATTTTCGCGCTTGCCCTACTTTCCGCCGCGACCGTCCCGGCGTTTAGCCAAAACACTAACGAAATCCCGGCGAAATCGCGGGGAAGAGTGGTCGTTACCGATTCGATGCCGCCGATCAAACCGGCTTCGACGCCCGTGCCAGCAACATCGGCCACTCCGGTAATCGTCGGCACACAGCGCGATCAAATAAGCCCTGAGTCGAACAATCGTCCGGCTCCAATAATTGCGGGAAATTCAGGTTCTACGCTTCGCAACCCTCAAAACAGATTGGTCAGCTTCGGCTTTATCAAAAGCAAGATCGCCGAGGCAAAACGGCAAATGCAGCAGCGTCCGGTTTCGACGGCTTTGACCACTTCAACTGCTGCGACCGAAAGTTTCGCCCCGGCCGATGTCGTTCGCATTGCCTTTCATGACTGGAAAACCGGCGGGCTCGATTACGTCGTGCTGACAAAAGAAGCGTTTCTTTCGACCGTGAGCGACAAGGCCGCCGTTTCGCAAAATGGGAGGCAGTTGAACATTCGCACGATCCGCGGAAACGGTGTCAATACGCCCATCACGTTGACGGATGAAAGCGGCGAAAATCAGTTACCTCTGCTTGTACAGTATCCCGTGATCCGCGAGGGCAGATACATCGAAACCGCTTACTACATGTCAACGCACCCCGGGCTAGTGACGCCTGAGGTCGTAAATGCGGGCAAGTTTTATGTTCGCAACGTGATCGAGATCGCCCGCGAACGCCTCCGCGAAAAAGGCATCGCCATCCAGCCGAAAGTCGCCGACATCGCCGAACGCCTCGCCGCCGTCGAGCACGTCGATCACATGCGTTTTCGCACCGAACTTCATCAGAACATCTTCAATGACATCTACACGCTTTTTGCGTTGAACGAAGGCCAGACGTATCGCTATTCCGTAAGCTCGGCCGGTGCGGGCGGAATGGTGCAGATGATCCCGCCGACTTATCGAATGGTTCGTTCCTGGCACCCGAATGTTCCGCTAATGCCCGATTTTGTTGAAGGAATGCGAAATCATGTAAATGCTTCGGAGGCAATGCTGCTCTACATGCAGCGTACATGGAACGACCTGATAGCAAGTCCAACGGTTGCCGACGCATTTTCCAACGGCATTGCGACACAGGAGCAGTTAATGGCCGCCGGTTACAATTCCAATCCGGCAAGGATCGCGGGCTATATTAATCGAGGCGGCGAAAATTGGACGAATCTTATACCGCGCGAGACACAGATCTATCTGCAAATTTTCGATTCGATCGAGCGATTTGTCCCGATGACACCGCGAACGAGGTAGGTAGGTTGATCGAGCACGATCAAATTCTGCTTTTTTCCTCTTATTATTTCTTGTTCCTGCCCGTTCCGTGGTCATTGTTTTTCTTTTTCGTGCCGTCTGTTCACTCGTCAACGACCTCAGGAACTGGTGATATCAAAGCACCGATTTTCGCAACCTCGGCTTGGACATTGGCGAACTTTTTGGACACGAGGTTGTCGCCCAAAAAGAATGGATCGTTCGTCACCTCAAACACCGCAAATGGCGGCGGCTCAAAGCTTCTCAGATCATCAGCGTTATCAAATTCGACTTTCGCCATATTCAGGCCCCAGAGATTCCCGATAAACACATCGAATGCGAACGACCTTCGTTCAAACTCGTGAAAGTATCTGTTTTTGCGTATCTCGTTTCCTTCAAACAGCTTAAAGCGATCATGTTCCGCTTCGTTGAGGTACATTTCGGCTATCTTTAGAGAAGAAATATCCGTACCGTTGACAGGAAATCGCTGCTGCAAAATATGAGTCCAGCCTTTTGTCTGCGGATCTCTCACGGACCGCAATCGCATCCGCGTATTTGCAATATAATTGTCGAAGAATTGCAGATGCCGGCTGGCACGCGTCAGCGGTTCCGGCAATGCTTCGATCAGGAACGTCCGGTGAAATTCGGTTTTGTTCGTTTTGTCCATTTTCGCTAATTTACTATACTTTGGATTTTGAACGGAATCGAAGCGATCCCGACAAACTCGGAGCTTCCTTCCAAAATGGAGATATTTATGAAATTCAGGACATTATTTTTGTGTGTAATATGCGTTTCCGCAATTCTTTCGATGGGTTGCGGAGGCGGTGGACCGGCCAATGTGGGTACGGCAAACACCAATTTAGCGAACGTCAACGTGGCCAAATCGAACGCGAATAATCCGCTGGCTGCCACCACGCCGACGCCCGAGCAAACGACCAACAACGCCCCGACACTTACGCCGGTGTTCAAAGCCTACTGCGCGGCGATGGTTAAAAAGAACGAAGCCGCGATCCGCAAGTTCTATTCCCAGGACACCATCAAGAACTTTGAGGAACAAATGAAGGATAACGATATCAAGACTCTCAGCAAGTTTCTTGAAGATGATGGCGTCACAAATGAGCTTTGCGAAGTTCGGAATGAACAGATTATGGGCGACACGGCGATCGCCGAGATACGCAGTACCGGATATCCGAAAGGATTCAAAATAACTTTCGTTAAGGAAAATGGCGAATGGAAGCTGACAAACCGAGACACCGCAGCAGAATCACGCAGCAAGACCGCGCCGAATACTTCAAAATAAGCTGAACACGAGTCCAGCCGATTTGACGGATGCAACCACGTAAAAATTATGAGCCGCGGATTCCTATAAGCATCGGAGCAAATCCGCGTCAATCAGCTTGTTTCGCCAGATCCAAGTTCAGTATATCTAACTAACAGTGCCCTTCGCCTCAGTAGGCTGGTAAGGCGGCAGAATGACGCGGGCCGCTTTTTCCTTTTTCATCCCAAGTGCCCAGTCCCCCTGCATCAGCGTGTGAATATCGCGTGTTCCTTCGTAGATGATCGCGGCCTTGCAGTTTCGTAAGTACCGCTCGACCGGATAATCGTTCGTATACCCGTTCGCTCCGTGTATCTCAATCGCCATTGATGCCGCCGTCTC
>JAYSON010000160.1:0-5298 GCA_043722725.1 Chloracidobacterium sp. | reverse complement strand
ACACAAGTGGACAGCCCGAGTGAGCGTATCTGCACATGAGCTATTCTGTTTTGAAGGCTTAGCTGCTGAATCGCATTCAGGCCGGCATCGGCATTTCTCTTAAGCAGACTGCAAAAGTCGGACGTTCTAATGAAATTGATCTGGCACGGCTCTATCACTTCCGCAGTGGATTCGTGCACAAAATTGGATACCGTCGCGCTTAGCCCGAGTACCTCGCCGGGAACCGCGATCCTTAAAATCAAGGCCCTGCCGCTGCGGGAATGGGTAGTTAGCTTCACTCGGCCCCGGCACAGCATAAACACGCCTTCAGAAGGCTGGCCCTCTATAAACAGGCGAGCCCCTTTTGGATAGGTATTAGTGATCTTTATCGCCTTGAATGTTTGAAGAGTCTCGCTTGATAAATTGCAGAAATAACTCGAGGTGCGCTGTAGGCAATCGCTGCAATTATGCTGAATCTTAAAATCGTTAAGAACTTTCGTGGACCTGTCCGCTTTTGTTAAACCAACATTACAGTATTTTTTCATTATTGTTGGTGCGTTGTCGCACATACGCTGTTTAAAAACCTATTAAAACTCGCTTTGTCTGACTGTCAGGGTTTGTCCTCAAAACGTAATATAGTCGTTTTGCCGTCATTTCCCATTATTTCGACACCGTCCTCGTCACCGTCGAGCGAAAAATGGATCTCGAAGCTGCGGACGCCATGCGTCAAATGAGTATAGCTTACAAGTGCGATCTCAATAGTCGGCAGTTCGCCGTGCAGATCGACCGTAATTCGTTCAAGCGGCATACCGTCTTCAATCCAATAGTCGTTAACGACATCGCCGAAATGCTCAAAAACGCCCAGCCGCGTCCTCCGGCCCGTATTGTGTTCGCTGTAGAATTTCATAAAAGTGCTCCAATTATCTTGCGTCTTGACTGCACTCATATTTTCACCTCGCATTTGTTTTTACTTTCGCCAGATTGGCGGGGCATTCCAACAGTTTTTCTTCGAAAAGCTTCGCTGAAACGGTCAGGTAATCGTATGCCGTTATCAGCCCGACCAGTTTTTGCCCTTTAACAACAGGCAGGCATCCGATGTCTTTTTCGCGCATTAGGTAAAGAGCATCGAGAGCCGAAGTATCGGCCGAAACAGTGATCAACTCTTTCCTCATAATGTCGCGAACGACGATCTCGCCGCCTATCGCTGCCTTACCAAGAGCAAGTATCTCAAGCAGGTCACGGTGTGAAACGATCCCGACGAGCTCGCCACTGTCGTTCTCAACCGGAACGTGTCTTACATGCTTCCAATGCATCAGGCTCGCGGCCAGATCCATCACATCCTCCGGTCGAACGGTGAACAGATCGGTCGACATGAATTGTTCAACCGTCTTGTAATTGTCTATCCAATCAGGCTGTTTCGGGATCTCTGCCAGTTTCCATTTGTGGAGTGGTACAAACAACTCCTGATTCGCTTTCATCGATGCGGTCAGGCTTCGCATGCGGACGTTGGCCTTGGCTCGTTTGTCCATACTTGCCAGCGAATCGAGCATCCACTGTGAGCCGGTTTTTTCAAGACTTACTCTTTCCTCGAGTATCCCAAGCAGCCGCTGAATATCCGCTGAATCGATCTTGGCCATCTCCAATCCGCGTTTAGCCCTTGGTAGCAATTCCTCAAGTATTAGTCGGCCTGCCCGGCGGCTTTTCCCGTCGATCCAAACTATTTGTGATTGAAGCCCGTAGCGTGCCGTGTTGAAAAAATTGGCTTTCGCGCAGTCGAAGGACATTCGTCGCGTTACATCGCCGAATTCTTCGGGCAAAGCCGTCATTAACCCAAGGAAAAAAGCGGCATTCGCCATTTCATCCACAACGGAGGGCCCGGAAGGCAAATATCGGGCCTCGATGCGCAACCCGGCATGGCCCTCAACCAAGCCATAGCATGGTCGATTCCAACGCCAGATCGTACCGTTGTGCATGCGCCATGCCGAAAGTTGGGGAATGGCGCCGTTCGCCAACATGTCGAGTGAATTTTCTTTGACCGCTTGTGTAAGAAGGATGCGGAACCGGACGGCGTCTTCCCGCAGGACCTCGAGAATAGAACCCCCGACCCATCTGTCGCCAAAGTTCACACGCGGTGTTTGGTTGCGTTCCTTGTGTACGTTTGAGCGCGTGTCGGTTGCGTGCTGGAACAGAGCCAGACGGGTTTCGTGCCACAACCTGTGATTCAGCAGGATCGGTGAATTGACAGCGGGAGCCAGGACCGGGGCCGAAATGGCTTGCGCCCAGTTGTAATACTTCGTAAATTCGCTCATACCGACCTGCAAATGCACTTGAAAACTAGAGTTGCAGAATTCAATGAACGTGTCCTGAAGCGTAAGCTGAAGTTCGTCGAGGCCCTTAATGTGTATATAACGATTCTCTCCGTGCATTTTTGAAACGACGCGGTTTATCTCGTGGTACCGTGGGTTGGGAGTCAGATTCGCCTCGGTCAGATCCGAAGCCTGAATCGTAGGTAAAATGCCGGCAAGCAAAACGCTTGAGTCGAACTTACCGGCGGCACTCCGAACCACACCCATTATCTCGTTCAGCTCCGTCTCCATATCCCGCAGGCTCGAGCCCGAAAAAGTTCGGGGAGTCAGGTTCGCCTCGAGATTGAAACGCCCGATCTCCGTAGTCAAACGGCCGTCTTTGGCTTCGTTCATTACCTCGGTGACAATCGGTGCGGGATGCAGCGACGAATCGACGAGGAACATCTCCTGCTCCGCTCCGATCCGCCGCACATCTTCCTCGATCAATCCGCTCTCGAACATCTGTTCCACGGCCTGCAGATCGTTTAGTACAGCCCTCGTAAATGCACGCATCTGCATTTCGTCATATTCACTGGTTACGACTTTGTCACCCATGCTTCAGTTCCTCCTAGAGCCGAAAGGGCTTATCGTGTCGTATCGCCGCCTGCTGACGATAAGGAAATTCTGCTGCCACCGCAGCCTTCGGAATCCGAGCAGATGAAATATCTGAAGCGGAAAGAACCGTGCAATCCGCGTGTCGATCTGGAGCATTTCGTGGTGCTTCGGGTGACGCAGGACGCCAGGCAGCCAATGAGTGAAGTCAGCGAGTCGTAACCGGCGAACGATCTCCGAAACTCGAAGCCAGAATACCGAAACCGTCCGCACAATAAAGAAGCCGTCATCGCCCAGCTTTTGATAGAGAGGCATTAACATCGATCCGGCTTCCGGAGAACTTATTGTTCCGTGTTTGTTGACCGCCAAACGCTGTCCGCGTTTGACGTGATCGAAATTCCGGTATCCCGGATCCATTTGAAATCCGTCTGTGGATGAAACTGGTTCACGGTATCGAACCTCGAAGAGCTGTGCTTTCCCGGTTGCGGATTCAAGACGCCGACGTAAAGAAGGAAGTTCGGGAAACTCTTCGGCGGCCAATATTCCCGTGCTTATCAGAGCATGCATCACCAATGCTTCGTGATTGTCGATCGCTTCCTCCGACGCATGCTGGCCAGCTTCGAAACCGAGCGTCACGGCTCCTTCGTTATTAAGGAATTCGAGCATCGTTCCTTCGAGTTGTTCCTCAATGCCGAGCAGTATGGTAACGGGAAGCTTTTGAGCAAAGTGCCTGTTACGAAGCGTGTCGCCAACAGTCGCGAATGGTACTCCTGCCGCAGAGGTCGAATGAAGGTCCAACACGTAAACCTCGTCTCTCGCGGACTTCAAAATTTCCCGGAATTTCGTTAAGAGCTCACATTGTTCCGTGTCTTCGGTCGAAGCGTCAGCGGAAACCCGCGTGTTTCTCCTTATATTCTCGCGGGTCCAGTGGCGATTTAGGTCGGTGTCCAGGAACCGCACGCCATGAGCAGATGCCCGAACATTGCCCGCCAGCAAATAGACTCGGCCCCGAAGCATTTTCTCTAATGTTTCAATGCGACGAGCAACTCTTTCGAGCGCAAGCTGCCCACTCGGTTCGTTACCGTGAATGCTGCCGACGGCCACAAGTGTCGGCCCCTCGGCGTTCCCCGAAAACTCTCCGATTAAATGGCTTTCGGTTCGGCTTTCAGTTTTTTTGGCAAAGGCGGTCATATTTTCTAATTGGTCTTCGTATTTTAAATAAAGGCAATACAGATGCCACTCGGCTTCAATCCATTTCGGCTCGGAAAATCGCCCGTTGAAACGTTTGGCGTCGCAGGAATTAGTTTGCAAAGCGTGAAGTATCCCACATTCGCGCGGAAATATTCGCGTTTCGATATAGTCGCGGATCAGGCAAACATGTTGCATTGGCGGATTGGATTGATTCAAAGCATCCGAAGATGCTTGGCACAAATCTTGCGTTTTGCCGACACAGGTTCATCAGAATGGGAACAAATTATGAAAATACTAATTGGCTTTGACGGGTCGCGAATAGCAGAAAATGCCCTGACAGACCTAAAGTATGCTGGTCTGCCTGAAGATGCGGACATCGACATTATTTGTGTCGCGGAAAATGGTTCGGGAACCGAACTTGAGGCGATGGCTCGTGCAAGTTACGCGAAAAGACGGTTGATGGAGCAGGATCGTTTTCGGCATGTTAGCGCCGAAGCATCGGCGGGTTGGCCCGGCTATGAAATTTTGGACCGGTCAAAGTCGTTTGGAGCCGACCTGATAGTTCTTGGCGAGGACCGCACGCTTTTCGACGAACATAATATGTTCCTGCGGAGCACGTGCGAGAAGGTGTTGACTGAAGCCGAGTGTTCCGTGCGAATAGCTCGCGGAAACCCGGATCGTGACGCTTCGCCTTCGCGAATCGTCATTGGTTACGACGGATCGCCGGGTGCAGACGTGGCCGTCAAGGTAGTTTCCGAGAGGAAATGGCCGCCGCATAGCCAGGTGAAATTGGTCGTAGTAAACGACAGCGCGGTTCTCAGCTCGATAGGCCGGTTTTCTCCACAAATAACAGATCCAAGGCTTGAGGCAAAGATCGCGGTGCAATGGGCAGGCACATTGACCGAAGTACCACTGCGCAGATTGAACGATGCGGGCATGGATGCTGAGTTTTGCGTCGAGTCCGGCAACCCTAAAAATGCTATCGTAAAGTTCGCGAAAGTTTGGAACGCCGATTCCATCTTTGTCGGGCCGCACTGTCACGGCAATTCATTTGAAAGGTTTTTGCTTGGCAGCGTTTCGGCCGCCGTCGCTGCACGGTCTCACTGTTCTGTGGAAGTTGTCCGTGCATCTGTATGACAATTCATGAGGCCAGCCTTGAGCGAACGTGGTTGTCTCCACTGCTTACAGTTGCAGGTATCAAAGTTTGGTTTAGGAATTTGGCAGCCCCAAG
>JAYSON010000159.1:0-3995 GCA_043722725.1 Chloracidobacterium sp. | reverse complement strand
TGGACAAGGTACTTTCTTCGAAACGTCCTCAGGTAAAAGAGATCATCGCAATCGAGCGGCCTAAGAACACACTCCTTACCGGTCGTGTTACCGCATATGATGATCTGCTGGAATTCGGGCGGCAAAACCGCGAGAAACTATTGCCGGAGGTTGAAGCAATCGGCGCCTCGGCGAAGCCCGAAGATGTCGCAATAATGGTCTATACCTCCGGCACGACCGGACAGCCGAAAGGGGCGATGCTGTCGCATCAGTATATTTTGAACAGCGTCGAATCGCTCGGTCAGTCAGTGCCGATTTTCGATTCGGATACTTCGTTTTCCTATCTGCCGGGCTGTCATGTCGCGGAACGCATCTCCGGAATTTACAACCGCTTATACAACGGCACTGCCGCGTATTTTGTCGACGACCTCTCGCGGCTTTATCAATACATGTTCGAAGTTAAGCCGACCGTATTCGCCAGCCTACCAAGATTTTTTGAAAAGATCCACGCAAAGATCGTCGCCCGGCACGGAACCGAAAAGATTGACCCGCAGGTCGTCAAAGATGCGTTCGGCGGGCGAATGCGTTTGCTTACATCGGGCGGTGCACCACTCCCTGCCGAGATCGCCCAATTCTTTGCGGACTCCGGTCTGCCGATCCTACAGGCGTACGGCCTGACGGAAAATATCTGCGTCGCATTCAATCGTGCGGATGACTTCAAATTTGGCACCGTTGGCAAACCGATGCCGATGTGCGAAATAAAGATCGCCTTTGATGGAGAGATTCTCGTTAAAAGCTCGATGATGTTTTCGGGTTATTACAAAGAACCCGAAAAAACAGCCGAGATGTTCGACAGCGACGGATGGCTAAAGACCGGCGATCTTGGCAAATTGGACGCCGACGGCTTTTTGAAGATCACCGGCCGCAAAAAGGAGATAATCGTTCTTTCATCCGGCAAAAACGTCGCACCGGCTTTGATCGAAAACCTCGTAAAGGAATCGCATCTGATCAGTCACTGCTTTGTTTACGGCGATGGAAAAAGTTATTGTGTCGCACTGATAACGCTCAATCAGGCCGAGGTCAAAGCGAACGGCAGCTTTTCCGATTTGTCGCAGGCACGGGAACTCCGTGCTGCGGTCGAAGCGACGGTCGCAAAGGCAAATGCGCGAGTATCGAGCAGCGAGCAGATCAAACGATTTGCCATCCTCGACCGTGATTTTTCGACCGAATGCGGTGAGGTAACGCCGACGCTCAAGCTAAAACGCGACGTAATTGCTAAAAATTTCGAACATGGTCTGGAGAAACTTTATGAAAATCAGAATTAGGCTCTGTTTCGTAACTATAGCGGCTTTTACCGCAACCGCGTTTGCGCAGGCACCGCAGGAAAAGTTTGTCACCATTTTTGGCGCAAAGATCCGATATGTTGAAGCAGGTGACGCGGCAAAGCCCGTTGTCGTGCTCGTACACGGGCTCGGTTCAAATGGCGACACATGGCTCTACAATATCCCGGCACTCGCGGCCAACCACCGCGTCATCGCTCTCGATCAGGTCGGCTTCGGCAAATCCGACAAGCCGTCGATAAACTATCGCGTCTCAACCTACGTCGATTTTCTCGACAAATTTATGTCCGAGTTGAAAATAGAAAAGGCCGCACTGGTCGGAAACTCGATGGGCGGATGGGTGTCTGCGCTATACGCCGCAAAATATCCGGCAAAGGTGACACGGCTGATGCTGCTCGACGCCGCGGGCTATGCTCCGCCGAAGGATTTCGACTATCGTTTCCTGCAGCGGATCAACCCCTCTACCCGCGAAGGCACTCGAGGGATGATCAAGTCTATCTTTTACAACTCGGCGCCGTTCATGACCGATGCGGCAATCGATTCTTTTATGGCTTTGCGGATCGCGTCAAATGACGGCAACACCATCCAGACGCTGCTGCGTACGATAGAGCTTGGCGATGACTATTTCGACGAGCAGGTAAAGACGATCAAACAGCCGACGCTGATCGTATGGGGCAGACAGGACGGTTTGACGCCGCCTTCTGACGGTGAGCGTTTGAAAAAGGACATCGCCGGTTCGGAATTGTGGATCGTGGATCAGTGCGGGCATCTTCCGCATATCGAAAAAGCAGTGGAATTCAATAAAAAGGCGCTCGAATTTCTGGCGAAGAATTAAAATATGGATCTGAAAATTGGAGATACGTTTTCAACTGAACGTCATGTTACGGATGAGATCGTCCGTAAATTCGCCGAGGTGTCGGGCGATTACAATCCGATTCATCTCGACGATGAATTTGCGAAAACCACCAGGTTTGGCCGAAGAATAGCCCACGGAATGTTGAGCGGCGCGTTCATCTCGGCGGTGCTTGGGAATGAATTCAAGGAGCGAAAGATCGTTTATCTGTCGCAGACGATGAAATTCACGGCACCGGTCTATCTCGGCGACACCGTTACGGCCTCGGCGACCGTCATCAAAATTCGCGAAGATAAGGGCATCGTCACGCTTGAGACGGTCTGCACAAATCAGAACGGCGAAACGCTTGTAAAAGGCGAGGCAGTAGTGATGGTTTTGAACTAACGTGCGACAGACTGCCAAGTCTGTCGCGACAGCAGGCTAGCAGCCTGTTGTACATTTCTCTATGACCGAACCCGCCGAAAAAACGCCTCTTTACGCATGGTACGCCCTTGCGCTGCTGATGGTCGTGTACATCCTTAACTTCCTCGACCGGACGATCATCTACATCCTTTTCCCCCTGATAAAAAAGGAGATGGATTTTTCGGACACGCAGCTAGCACTGCTCGGGACGACATCGTTCGTGATTTTTTACACGATCCTTGGCATACCTTTCGGGCGAATGGCTGATAAGGGCTCGCGGACAAAAATTATCGCGGCCGGTGTTACGGTTTGGAGTCTTTTTTCGGGGTTAACGGCATTTGCAAACGATTTTTGGACGCTCTTTTTTTGCCGTGTGATGGTCGGTGTCGGTGAAGCGACGCTCGGCCCGGCGGCGATCTCGCTACTGTCCGACTATTTCCCGCCCCTCAAACGCGCGACGGTGACGAGCGTCTATTCAATGGGCATAGCCATCGGAGCCGGCCTTGCGGCATTGCTTGGCGGAAGCTTGAGTCAATACGGCTGGCGGACTGCATTTATGATCATCGGATTTCCGGGCATTGCGCTCGCCGTATTGGTTTTTTTCTTGAAGGAACCTGAACGAACCGGCACAGTCAGCCAACTGATCGAGCTGCCAGGCTCAGACATTTCGGCTTCCAGCAGGTTTTCGCGGTCGATTGCTGCAACCAAAGCCCTGCTCAAAGCCATACGCGGCTTGTTGGCAAATAAAACTTTCGTGCTGCTTTGCGTCGGATACGCATTGTTAGGCCTGGCCACAAACAATCTTTCGATCTGGGGAGCGACGTTCTATTCGCGGCTGCACAAATTCGATCTTCCGACGATCGGTTTCTACGGCGGCATATTGACGCTCGTTGCCGGAATTCCGGCCACGCTTTTTGGCGGAGCTATCGCCGATAAATTTCGCCAACGTCGGCCCGGCGGACGCATGTTCTACGGCGCGCTTTTGTCGCTCATCTCGGTTCCGTTCTGGCTGCTGCTCATCTTTACGGATAATGTCTATCTGATTCTGCTTGCGAACTTCGTCCTTCTCGCCGCCGCTCTCGGCTGGCTCGGGGCCGCAGCCGCGGATGTTACTGAATTGGCTGGCGTAAACCTTCGCGGGCTCGGCATTGCGATCTACTTTTTCTCGGTAAATATAGCCGCGTACCTGATAGGCTCGAATTTGATCGGATATCTCAGCGACCGCTTCGGAGCCACCGCCGATCCCGCAAGGATGCGATACGCGCTGCTTGTCTGCCCGATCGCCTGCCTTGCAAGCGCCGTCTGTCTTCTGATCGGAAGCCGCCGCATCCTCCGCGATAGTCAGCAGTTGTGTATTGATCCGACCTCACAGTTAAAGCACGAAAAAAGAATTTAAGTTGGGGCCGTATGATGCTACGATA
>JAYSON010000158.1:0-13832 GCA_043722725.1 Chloracidobacterium sp. | reverse complement strand
CGAACTTCGGTTTGCCGATCTCGGCTTCAAACCGGTAAGTTCCCTTCGAGGGATTTTCGATCAGCCGGTAATTTTTGACACCGCTTCTTGTCCGCAGCCGTAGGTTCTCGTCAGTCCAAAGTCTCTTGTAATAGAGATACGAAACCGCGCAGCGTGTACCGTTGCCCGAAAACCCGGCAATACTGCCGTCTGGGTTTACGATCTCGCAAGAGTAATCGGCATTTTCGCCATGCATTTTTTGGAGAACTGCGATACCGTCCGCACCGACGCCGGTGTGACGGTGGCAGATCGCCCGGGCAAGCTGCGGCAAGTCGCTGTCGTCAGGAATTTGTTCCTTTTCAAGGACGATGTAATCGTTTCCAAACCCGTGAAATTTGCAAAACTTGATCGAATTCATTGGCTTTTCGTCCGTCGCGGATATTGCTGTTTTCGCAAACTTTCCATTACTATCAATGAATAGTAAATTTTTTCCGAACATTTTCAAATATGGTGCCGCTGATTATTCTCTTCGGAACGCTCGGAGTGCTTTTCCTGGTCAATAAGTTTCTGCTCGGCGGTAAATTGACGCTTTCGTTTATGGGCCGCGTCGCGATGGCGGCGATGGTTTCGTTTGCCGGCATCGCTCACTTCATCTATTTCGAACCGATGGTCGCTATGATGCCGGATTTCATTCCGTGGAAACTGGAAATAGTTTATTTCACAGGCATTTGCGAATTGCTGGCGGCTGTCGGATTACTTTGGGACCGGACGGCGAAACTGACGTCGGTAATGCTGATCATTTTCTTCGTCGCGATACTTCCGGCAAACATTATGGGCAGCATCAATGGCGTAAACATTCCGGGTGCGGAATATGGCGTTTGGTACTTGCTTTTCCGTGTACCGCTGCAGATATTTTTTATCTGGTGGGTCTACTACTTCGGAATACGGACTGGAGAGCAAGCATCCTTGCTTGCAGCGTGAAACGCGAACGATCCCTAACAATAGGCGAACATTGTGTCTAACGACATTACGCTGGGGGCAGCGTAGCAAGCAGGGATGCTTGCTCTCCAGTCAGGGCCGCCTCGCTGCCGCGGCGGGGATGATTTTTAGGTTAAGCTTTTCGGTGCCGCGCGTGATCTCGACTTCATATTCTTCTCCGGCTTTCATAGTGCCTAAAACATACGTGTAGTCCATCGCGTTGCGTACTTCCTTGCCGTTGAGCTTGGTTATCTTGTCGCCCGCTTTTAGTCCTGCTTTTGCCGCCGGTGAACCATCGCGAACGCCGTCAAGGGCGAGGCCGTCGGTTGTATCGGCATAACTCGGGATCGTTCCAAGACTGATGTTGAAACCCATTCGTCCGCCCGCCGAGCCGCTTACTTTCGCGACCTTGTAAGTCGGGCGCGTTGCTGTCTCATCAACATTGCTCACGATGTCGAAAACGAAGTGAATGATCCGCTGTAGTCCGCCGTAGTTGATCTTGTCGGCCGTGTCGGAGGGTTTGTGATAATCAAGATGAGTTCCGGTGAACAGGAAAAGAACCGGAATGTTTTTGCCGTAGAAGGATGAATGATCGGACGGACCGAAGCCGTCTTCGTTGAGCTGTAATGCGAAACGTGGGCCGTCACCGGGTGTCAGATCGTCATATTTTTTCTTCTTCAGGTTTGTCGAGATCAATTCAGCCAACAGTGTATTGAAGCCTTCAACTAACTTTTTCCATTCCGCAGCCGTTCCGATTCCTCCAACCGTCAGTTTATTCTCATTCAACCGTCCGACCATATCCATATTGATCATCGCGACCGTTTTATCGAGCGGCCAGACGGGATTTTCGACGTAGAATTTCGAGCCGAGCAGGCCTTCTTCCTCGCCGGCGAATGTCATAAAAATTATTGTCCGCTTGTTGTTTTTTTCCTTTGCGAACTGGCGAGCGAGTTCGATGACGGCGGCGGTGCCGGAGGCGTTGTCGTCGGCTCCGTGGTGGATGTCGGACGAAGTTGCAACAAGGCTTCCCTGACCGCCGCGGCCTAGATGGTCGTAGTGAGCGCCTATGATGATCGCTTCGGTTTTGAGGACGGGATCGGTGCCTTCGAGAATGCCGATAACGTTATAGGCATCGGCGTGTTTCTTTATCAGGACAACCTTCATCTGCGCGACGGCTTTGGACAACCCCTTGGGCTGATCCAAAGGCCCGGTTGCTTTGTTCGCCCTCGCGGCCAATGCCGTTTCGAAGTCGCCTAATGCCTTATCATCTGCAACACCTCGCAGTTCGGCCCCGTGCTGCCGCATTATCCCAACGACTGGCAAGGCCGTCTCGCCAAGCGTGCGGTCGTAGCTCAGCCGCGAAAGCCGGTCGTTCTTAAAATCGGTGTCAGCTGCGATGAGAATGATGCCGCGGGCACCTTTGTCCTTTGCGATGCTCGCTTTTATATGAATGCTGAAACGGCCAAATTCGGAATGCGGATTGCCCGCATCGGGTGTGTTGTCGAATATAAGCACGATCTTGTCTTTTACATCAAGACCGGCGTAATCGTCATACTTCAAATCGCTCGCAGAGATCCCATATCCGGCAAAAACAAGCGGCGACGGAGGAATGTCCGCATTCGTCGAAAACCCGAGCGGCATCCAGTTTACGCCGGTCTCCATCTTGTTTTCGCGTGCCGTGTCTGACGGAACGATTCGTAGGAAATTGTCCTTCCCAAGCTCAACTCCCGCGACATAGGGGAACGGCTGCAGAAAATTCGTCTTTCCTTTCGCTGTTTTAAATCCCGGCTTAAGCCGATATTGCGCGAACGCATTTGCTACATAACCGGCCGCAAAAGTCGCGCCTTGTTCGCCGGTCCGCCTGCCTTCTAACTTGTCGGAAGCAAGATATTCAACGTGCTTGCGGAGATTTTGTTCGGTAACGTCAGCAACCTGTGGCTTCTGCGCGAAAACCGACGCGACGATTAAAAAAGAAAAGATTAGGCCGACAATTTGTTTCCTCATAAAAAGCCTTATTTAAATAAGATACACAGAATCGGCAGGGTTCAAATCATCGATCCTGACTATCCCATCTATCCTGTTCAATACTCTAATTCACCCAATCAGCGATAAAAACATTCGTATCACCCGGCTTCGCATCGTTTCTGTTCGATGCAAAAACGAGCTTTTTACCGTCGGGCGAGAACATGGGGAAGCCATCAAACGTTTCGTGGAAGGTAACGCGTTCGATCCCGGTTCCGTCGACATTGATCAGCGCCAGGTCGAAATTCGGCTGTCGGCGCCGGTTGCCCTTCTCAGGATCAAAATAATTTGTGCAAAAGATAATTCGGTTGCCATCCGGCGTGAAAAACGGTGCAAACGAACCGGAAGCAATCTTTGTGACCTGACGTTTGTTTGAACCGTCGACATTCATCACCCAAATTTCGAGTACGGTCGGAACGACGAGATGTTGCGACAACAAGTCCTCGTAACGGCTAGCCTCTTCCGGCGTTTCGGGATTTGAACGGCGATAGACGATCTGCTTCGAATCCGGCGAAAAGAACGCACCGCCGTCGTAACCGAGTTCGCTGGTAAGACGGTTAACGTTCCTGCCGTTTATGTCCATCGAGTATAAGTCAAGGTCGCCGCCACGCTCGGACGTAAAAACTATCTTTTTGCCATTGGGCGAAACGGTGGCCTCGGCATCGTAACCCGGTTTGTTGGTCAAATTTTTAATGTTCTTGCCGTCGGGGGTCGATGTGTAAATTTCATACTGCGAATAAACCGGCCATACATAACCCTTTGAACGATCGGGCTCGACGGGACATTCTTTTTTATCCGCGAAGGTCGAGGCATAAAGTATTTTTTTGCCACCCTTGAAAAAATACGAGCATGTAGTGCGGCCCGCACCGCTCGAGACCATCTTTACCTTCGAACCGTCCGTATTCATCGAGTAAATCTGATCGCAGCCGCGACCGTCTCTTTTCGACTGAAAAATAAGCTGCTTTCCGTCAAACGAAAAATAAGCTTCTGCATTTTCGCCGCCAAACGTAAGCTGTTTGACGTTCCGAAGGTGTTTTTCACCGGCAACGGAAATAGAACTTTCCTGTGCGGAAACACATAAAACCTGGGTTATAAGGAAAACTAGTGCTAAATATGATTTTGTCATTGTATCGAGAGTAACACTCCGCCTAAGATCGCTTTGCATCCGAAGGGATAAGTATAGCGAATATCCTTTCTGAGAGAAACTGATGTTGAGTTTCAATAAAATTGACATTTGTTTGTAACTTTTTTAGAGTTCTCGGTAATTATTAATGAGTTTTGAGACGAAAAAAGAAATTCTTGACTGGTATGAGAATCAGCCGCGGGCGCTGACGGATGAGTTTATCCGCAGCATTCCGTGGGATGAGGTGAAGAACCACCCGTTTGATCTTAAATTCGTTCCTGTTTTGCTATACATGCGTGATGTTGAAACGCTCACGGACATGTATTATCGCGAGATGATGAGGACGCCGACTGGCCGCGACCCGATCATAAGCAAGTTTATGGAACGCTGGGGCGTTGAAGAAGTTACGCATGGCGAGGTATTGAACCGCTTTTTGAACGAATTAGGCTACGAAACCGACCCGGCGTGGCAAAGTCTTGTAAGGCGTTCAGTTTCTAATGTTTACAACGTAAAAACTTATTTGCTCACATCGCTGACTAATCTAATCGGCAGTAAATTTACCGCTACGCACATGACGTTCGGTGCTGTCCACGAAATGACAACCGCCCAGAGTTACCGCCGATTAATGGAATTGACCGATCATCCGGTACTGACAAAAATTTTAAGGGGAATTATTCGTGAAGAATCGGCCCATACACAATTTTATTGGAGCGTTGCCCGCTTGGAATTGCAGAAAAACCAGTTTGCTCAGAAGCTTGCGAGATATGTTATCGAACATTTTTATTATCCGGTAGGGCAGGGATCTAAGCCAAAGAAGCAAACGGAATATACGATATCTACACTTTTTGGCGAAGGCGGCGGCATGGAAGGTTTGGAAACAACGATCACGCAGCGTGTTCAGCAGCTTCCGGGTTTTGACAACGTAACAAAAATTACCGATACCATCGGCCGCATCTGCCGCGAAAATACACCGCGGCTTATTACAACCTAGAGTTTTTTGTAGTACTCGACGCCGTCCTTCATTTCAACCTCGATCTTCCCTTCCGACTCGGCATAGTCCAGATGAGCAACAGCTTCCGAGATCGCCAGAAAGCGGTGAACGTCGTGTTCGAAAGAACTGCTGAATAACCCCCGCGCGAGATCAAAGGCTGTAATACCATCTCGCGGTACAAGTGATATGACACGTTTCTGCCGATCATCTATCGCACGAACATAGCGATTAAATATCTCCTCAAAATCCGTGACCGGCTCGCCGTGGCCGCCGTACGCCAGAGTCGGCGAATAGCTTCGAAGTTTTGCCAAACTGACGAGGTATTCCGCAAGCGACTTAAAGCGTTTATTCGGATTTACCGGATCGGGTGACAAGATCGGATTCGGCGTAATCCGCTTCAGAACACAATCGCCGCATATCAGAGTGCGATTAGCTTCTCGAACGAATGAACACGAGCCCGGCGTATGCCCGGGCGTATGCAGAACCTTTAAGCTGCCGCTTGTGAATTCCAGTTCCATCTCATCTGACAGCGGACTGACCCTGCCGTCGTCGAGCGAATCGCTCAGCAAACTGATCTCTCCATAAAGGACGCGCATCTCTTCAAAAACGGCGTTCGGCACACCCGATCTCAGCAGCAGTCTTCGGTTGGTCTCTTGAACGAGTCGTCCAAAAAGATGGCCTGTTTCCCAATCGTGAACAAGGATCTCGGCATCCTTTGCTTCATTCCGCACCCTTTTCGCCAGACCACAATGATCTTCGTGCGCGTGCGTAAGCACGATCCTGCGAACGTCTGAAAATTGAACACCGTTTCCTGCCAATTTCTCGCGCAGAACTTTCGCGGCTTCGTCTGTTTTAGGCCCGACATCGATTAGCGTTATCGGATCTTCCTTGATCAGATAAACGTTCACATCGCCCACGTAAAACGGTGTCGGGATTGAAATCGGGATGATATTCATATGGCAAGGTAGAGAATACAGGAGAATTATCGCGGAAACGAAGCCCGCTCTCGCGACTTTGGTGTTTGATATGGCTAAGATAGAAATATGAAACCCAGAATCGCGATAGTCGGTGCAGGTCCGGCCGGAACTAGCCTTGCAATTCGGCTTGCGCAGCAGGATTTTGAAGTGACGCTGATCGAACGCGAAACGTTTCCGCGTCATAAGCTTTGCGGTGAATTCATATCGCCGGAGTGTTTATCGCACTTTGAGGATCTCGGCGTATTTAACGATATGCTTTCCGCGGGCGGCGAACAGATCGCGGAAACCCGCTTTTACGCGCCCGGCGGCCGCAGTTTCGGCGTTTTGAGCGGTGCATTCCATGGGCAGGGGTTTGCCTTGAGTTTAAGCCGGGCCGAGATGGATATGCGGCTGTTGGAACGTGTGAAAGCGTTGAGTGTTGTTGTGCATGAAGACGCTAGTGTGAGCGGCGTGAACATGGATAAGAATAAGCTCGTTAGTTTGACGATACGCCGGGGAAACGGCGAAAAGGCGGAAATTGCCGGGAATCTGTTTATCGATGCGACCGGGAGATCGAGCGTCCTGTCAAAACTGGCGGCAAAAAAGAATGAGAACGAACGCAAGGCCGGCAAGGGATCATTGTTCGTCGGATTCAAATCTCATCTCAAAGGTGCGAGCGTAGCAAAAAACACTTGCGAGATATATAGCTTTCCCGGAGGTTATGGCGGGCTGTCACCGGTTGAAACTGGCTTGACCAATTATTGCTTTCTAATTAGATCATCGACGGCCCGCGAACTTGGCGGAAATGCGGACGAAATTATTAAGAAGGTCGTATTTCTAAATAAACGCGCGGCTGAAACGTTGAAGGACGCTGAACCGGTATGTGAATGGCTCGCGGTTTCGATCGACAGCTTTGGAACATCGAAGCCAACCAGCGTCGCAAATCTTTTCTCCGTCGGCGATTCGGCCGCGTTTATCGACCCTTTCACGGGCAGCGGAATGCTGTTGGCGTTCGAAAGTGCGGCGCTGCTTTCCGAATCCATCGTACTCAACCGGTCTTCGCCCAATAATATAAAAGCCGATTATCAAGTGAAATACGGCCACCGGTTTGCCGGAAGGCTGCGTGTTAGCTCTGTTCTGAGAGGTGCGGCGTTCGTACCGTATCTGCCGACGCTGGTCATCTCACTACTAAATTTAAGCAGGCGGAGCCGCGATCTGCTGGCCGATGCGACGCGTTAGCCGAGGATAAAATTGCCGAAAATTCGCTGAAAAGTTATGAAGGTATAATGTTTACTTGCCTTCGCGCCCGATTTAAGATAAAACCTTCAAAGCACATCAATTCGTAATAACAGTCAGCGTCGTCGATAACCACAATCAATGCCATCAGGGTCTTTGATCAGACCCAATATCCGCCTCACGTTTGGATATTGAAGTTTCGCGGACTGCGTACGAAGAAGAATCGAAAGCAAAGGAGAAAGATCAATGAGAGCAGTTACGTCAAAATTTTTCGAATTGACCCGTAAGTGCGCCTGGTTGGCACTGGTTATTACGTTAAGCTCCGTCGCGGTGCTCGCACAGGCACAAGCCACGGCGGCCGATCTGGCTGGCACCGTTGTCGATCCGAATGGAGCGGTTGTACCCGGCGCAACAGTCACAGCCAAGAACATCGGCACGGGAATAACGCGTTCCACTACCACCGGCGACGATGGCTCATACCGCTTGATAGCATTGCCGCCGGGAGAATATGAGGTAACATCCGAGGCTGCAACATTCAAGAAAGTCTCGATCTCACCGGTGCGTCTTACGGTCGGACAAAGCGCTGAACTTCGCATTAACATGGAGATCGGCGGACAAGATTTGGTTGTAAACGTCTCGGGGGACTCCGTTGAACTGATCGAAACGACCAAAACATCGATTTCCACGACGATCGACAATACGCGTATCGAGAATCTGCCGATAAACGAAAGGAGTGCTACGGGCTTTGCTTTGACGATTTCGACGGTGGGCCGCGACAACGGCCGTCCTGTCGGCCCGGCACCTACATCAGGTTTGAACATCGGCGGCCAGCGTGGTCGTTCGACGCTTGTACAGGTGGACGGAGCCGATTTTACCGATAACTCAATCAACGCCGCACGATCAACCGTTTCGCAGGAAGCCGTGCAGGAATATCAGGTGACGACAAACTCGTACCTGCCCGAATTCGGCCGCGCGACGGGCGGCATCGTCAATGTCGTGACCAAAAGCGGAACGAACGACTTTCACGGCAACGTGTTCGGCTTTATCCGCGACAAGAGCATTCAGGCACGCAATGCGTTTGCACCGACAATAGACGGCGATCCGAAAAAACGCCCCCCATATACGCGAGTCCAGTACGGATTCACGATTGGCGGTCCGATTATTAAGGAGAGAACGTTTTTCTTTGCATCGTTTGAGCAACGCAGACGGCAGGAATCCGGCTTTTTTACAAGCGACGTTATCGGAAATGCGACCTCAAGCGTCACCATACCGGTCATTCCCGGCTTAAATCCAATTGCTAGAACCTTTACAAATCTCACGTCGGGTCAGGCCGCTTATATTAATACGTTGCTGTCCGCCGGAACGGCCGCAGCTGTTTGTACCGCCCGCACCTATGCGTTCTTTGCCGGAAGCGGAAGTGCAACGGCCTTAAACGGCACAAACCCGTACATCAGCCCGAATGATGGAAGCGGATGTCCGGCAATTTCGCCGATAGGACCTGGCGTTATTGGGCCGAGGTTCATTTTGTCGGGAGCTCCGGTGCCTCTTACCCGTGATGCTCGCGGCGAACTCGTTGCTTTCAGGCCGCTCAATCAACTACGGAAAATTTTCCCGATCTCCGAGGCTACAACCTACACTTCTATTCGCGTCGATCATCTCATTACATCGGGCCAACAGCTTTCGTTGCGTTTCGGTTACAACCCAAGCAACGTCAACGGAATTCAAGACGAATCGCAGAATCAAACGCTCGGTCAGAACGATTATTCGCGGACTGGTATCCAACGAATAAAGGACACGTCCTTTGGCGCATCGCTTGCCAGCGTATTGCCAAGAAATCTGATCAACGAAGCCTACTTTAGTTTTGGACGCAGAAAGGCAAACTTTGACTCGCAGGTTCCGAGCGTAGCTCATCAGATCGCGGGAACCGGATTTATCGGATCAAATCCCTTCTCTCCCGTGGATCGTACGGAAACAAGATTTCAAATACGCGATAACATGACATGGGCGACCCGCAATCACAGCGTAAAATTCGGTGCCGATTTCAATTGGATCGACATCAAAGCAAGTTTTCAATTGAATTTTCCCGCATTGTTCAATTTTAGCCAACAAGCCGGCAGTTCGCTGATCGCCGGTTGCGATTCCGTGGCCCTCCCGATTGCTCAGCGATGTCCGGCTTTCACGGCAAATCAAACTTATGGGCTGGGCTTCCCGAGCGTCTTTATCCAGGGATTCGGCAACCCTAACAGCGCCTTAAAGAACAAGCCGATAGCGTTTTTCGTTCAGGACACGTGGAAGATCTTCAAGAACTTCACGTTGAACTACGGTTTGCGTTACGACATTGAACTTACCCAGCAATTCGCCCCAAGTTCGTTTCGCGATCCGCTAACCGGAATCACCTTGAGCGAACAGGATATCCAAACGGCTCAGGATGGTTTGAATGTCACCCAGGGATTTCCGCGCGATAACAACAATTTTGCACCGCGCGTAGGCGGAGCTTGGGATTTATTCGGCAACGGCAAGACGATCTTGCGTGCTGCCGGCGGCATCTTTTACGATCACCCGCTTCTAGCCGTCGCCTTCAATTCAGACATCGCGGACGGATCGCAGCAGCAGCAGGCGACACTTCTGCCGATCGGCGGCCCGTCACCCACAGGCTTGTTTAACGCCTTTCAGGTCTTTCACGGAACGGTTTGCGGCGTGCAGGGCTCAAATCCTGCTATTTGTGGTGCTGCCGTGACACAGGCTATTGCTCCGTCTTCGCAATATCAGTATGGCTTTCAACGGTTTAACTCAGCCAATTTTACCGGCTTTGGGCCGATACTGCCTTTCACGTTGCATGTTGGCAAGGATTTTCAATACCCGCAGGCGTTTCAGGGAAACCTGGGTATTGAACAGATGATCGGGAAAGACATGTCTTTTTCGGCAAACTATATAACTGTGAATGCGAGGTTTTTGGCCCATCCGCAAGATGTGAATAACGTCAATACGGACGCCTTGATCGAGAACTTTCGCCGTTTTGCTGGCCGGGCACCGACTGGCCTTGCCGAAGCCGCGTTTTTTTCAGTACCACGTGTTTGTAATGCCACGAACCCTTGCCCTCCCGGCTACACAGTGGTAGTGCCTGGTTTTATAGGAATCAACGGACTGGGACAAAAGGTTGTTAGCCCGATTGCGGCAGATTTTTTTCGCAAATTGGGACCGAACTATTTCTTCGTTGCTGCTCTGACGGGCTTGAATAAAGCCACATTCGATTCATTGCTCGCAGGCAGCTTACGTAATCCTGGCCCGATCAATCCGTATTCTGATGTAAACGCCCAGTTGTCCGACGGTAATTCGTCCTACAACGCTCTGAACCTCGAAGTGAAGAAACGCTTTTCGAGCAGCATGCAGTTCTTCGCCACTTACACATGGTCGCATTCTATCGACGATTCGTCGGATCTCCAGACACTTCTCAAACCGCAGGACAACACCAACTTCCGTGCAGAACGTTCAAACTCGTTGTTTGACCAGCGGCATCGATTCGTTTTCAGCGGCATTTTAGGCTCACCGGACAGATGGCGATCAGGTAATGGCTTTCAAAAATTCCTTCATGGATTTACGGTTGCGCCCATCATCGAGATCGGCTCTGGCCGCCCGTTTAATGTCATCGCCCCGGGCGATGCAAACGGAGATTTCCAAAGCACCAACGAACGTCCATTCGTGCTGTCGGATGGGAAATTATGCCGAGGACAGAATACATCGGCTTCCGATCCGAACGATCCGGTATGTGTCCTTGGTTTCCCCATTAGCGGAAATCTCGGCCGAAATATGGGTATAACGCACGGCTTCTTTTCGGTTGACATGCGTTTAACGCGTAAGATCCGTTTTGGAGAGCGAATCAGTCTGGATCTGATCGGCGAGGTCTTTAATTTATTTAACCGTTTCAATGAAGCGTCGGCCAACCCGTTCTACACGGTTGTCAATGCTTTTGGCGAGCGAAGCGGCAGTGGCAGGTATTTCAGCCAGCCGACATCCGCTTTCGATCCGCGACAGTTCCAATTCGGAGCGAAGTTTAATTTTTAACCTTTTCGTTCAAGGCGTTCTGAACGGCTGTTTAGCATTTGCTGAACGGCCGTTTTTCCTTTTTGCGCCGTATTAGCGATAATCTCGCTGTGTCCTCGCTTTCCGAAAAGTTAAAACTAAAGGCGATCGAGATCGGCTTTCACAAGATCGGTATCGTCGCTGCGGACGCACTTATCGCGGAACGCACAGATCTTGAAAAATGGCTCGCGGCCGGTTATCACGGCGAAATGGCGTGGATGGAACGGGAGCCGGAAAAACGCACCGATCCGCGCATTCTATTTCCGTCCGCAAAGTCGGTGATCGTCGTCGGGTTAAATTATCACACTCCTCATAAGCATGAAAACGAGGCCGGCAAAGGCAAAATTTCCCGTTATGCCTGGGGCGATGATTATCACGACGTTCTACAAGAAAAACTTCGTCAATTGTTGGATTGGATAAAGACGCTGGATCCAGCAGCCGACGGCAAGATCTGCGTCGATACGGCTCCGATCATGGACAAAGCCTGGGCCGTGCGGGCCGGGATCGGATGGCTCGGCAAGCATTCGAATGTGATAACAGCCGATTACGGTTCCTGGATCTTCCTCGGCGAAATATTATTAAACCTTGAACTGGAGTACGAAACAGAAATCGTACCCGATCATTGCGGTTCGTGCACAATGTGCCTCGACGCATGCCCGACCTCCGCCATAGTCCGACCTTACGTTGTTGACTCGCGAAAGTGCTTGTCTTACGCCACTATCGAGCTTCGAAGCGAAACATTGCCGACTGAGATTGAAGAAAATCTCGAAGGTTGGCTCTATGGCTGCGATATCTGTCAGGACGTGTGCCCATGGAATCGATTCGAAAAACCGGCCGGTGAAGCTAGGTTCGAACCACGTAACGACGAAACGTCCGCAGACCTCGACCATATTCTATCGCTCACGCCAGAACTATACGCAGACCGATTTCGCGGAACCGCGATCAAACGGGCAAAGCTCTCAGGCCTGAAACGGAACGCCGCCGCATTGAAATCCTAAGCTGCAAAGCAGCGGCATAATGGTGTAGCCCCCCGGGTGGAGCGAAGCGGAACCTGGGGTGTACGATTTCAAATTTCTTTTGAGCCTGTGTAACAGGCGATAGAGCTAAGTAATCATTCGACTGCCTGTTACGCATGCTCGCATCGCATGTTCGGCTTAACTACAACGTTACGCCAAAGGCCCTTCGTGCAGCTATCCCTCTTTAGGCCTGCTGCGCAGGCTTTCTGATGTATCATATAAAGGTGCCCTTACTCGACGCTCACAACCGAACAATTCGCGATCTGCGCATCTCGTTGACGGACCGCTGTAATTTTCGCTGTTTTTATTGCTTGCCGAATGGTGAGCCGCCGCTGGCGCGAAAAGAGACCATCCTTACATTCGAAGAGATCGAATATATTTCTGAAATATTCGTGTCGCTCGGTATCGAAAAGATCCGGCTCACGGGCGGCGAACCGCTGATTAGAAAGGATGTTCCGGAATTGGTTCGAAAATTGAGCAAGCTAAAGCCGGGATTGCAGGATTTGGCATTGACGACTAACGGTTTCGATTTCAGCAGAAAAGCAGAAAGCTTGCGCGAAGCCGGCCTCGATCGCGTTACTCTCAGCCTGGACAGCCTGAAGCCCGATCGGTTCTTCGAGATCACCAAGGTTGATGCTCTCGACAAAGTTCTCACGGCGATCGAAACCGCTAAGGTTTTGGGCTTCGATCCGGTCAAAATCAACGCATGTATCGTTCGCGGCTGCAATGACGACGAAATTGTAGATTTTGCCCGCTTTGCCCGCGAGGTTGGCATCAGCATGCGGTTCATCGAGTTCATGCCGCTCGATTCCGGCCACGACTGGAGCCGCGAAATGGTAGTGCCGGGAAAGGAAATTTACGAAAAAATAAACGACGTATTCCCGCTAAAGCTGGCTGAAACAACCCGCGGCAGCGGAACCGCCTGGAAATATGCCTTTGCCGATGGAGCTAAAGGGGAGATCGGGATTATCGCACCCGTAACCGAGATGTTTTGCGGAGCCTGCTCACGTATCCGCCTCACAGCCGACGGGCAAATTCGCACATGCCTGTTCTCAACAACCGAGCATAACCTGCGCGATTTCGTCAGAAGCGGAGCCAGCCGAGGGGAGGCGGTCGAGTTTATCAAAGGCGTAGTATTAAAAAAAGAACCCAGCCATCACATCAACGATCCCGCCTTTGTACAACCTGCGAGAACGATGAGTTTTATTGGAGGTTAATAAGTGTTGTCGAGTCCGGTGGAACACTACGGCTTTAGTGAAATGTCCAATTGTCGCTTGCCGTGTATTACTGAGGCTGCCACAATACTCTCTTGATTGACCTTGTATATTATTCGATAGCTGTAGGCGAATATCTCGCGTATCGATTCGTCGTCAAACTCCGGTACAACTCGAAGATGTCAATGTCGTTCAACTTTTCTTTTTATCCGGCCCTGCACCATTTGCCTTTCAATA
>JAYSON010000157.1:0-2911 GCA_043722725.1 Chloracidobacterium sp. | reverse complement strand
AACCGCGGCAAGTGGTTCTCGAACATCATGATGGGCCTCGCACTTCTGAAAAATTACAATCCGTACGGTGCGCCGAAAAGTCTGACGCTCGGCGGCATTTTGAAGAAATTCGATAAATCGTTTGGTTTATCAGGTAAGGATTACGGAAAGGTTGGCGGCGACCGCACTGCGGAAGACATCGAGAAACGCCGTCAGGACCCTTGGAACTTCCTGTTTATTGCCGGAATGTGGTTCCAGGACCTCTTCAACTACGATTTCCGCCGTACCGAAATGTGCATCATTCCGTACGGCACGCAGGAAGGCGAGATCAGCTTCTGTGCATATAACACCGGCATCGGCTGGAGAAATATCATCGAGCACATGCACCAGAATGCTACCGTCGCTCAGTGGTATAAAGAGCACGGCCGTCATGACGTTTTCGCACGCGGCAAGAATGTCGAGCTCGGCGACGCCTCGCACAGCCTCATCCTGAACGAAGTCGATCTTTCGCGTCCCAACAAGCCCGATATGGAAGGCCCGAAAACAGCCGCCGAGGAAATGCAGATGATGCGCAAGCTCTATAACGAAATGGTTATGGAAAAAGCCGGCATCAAAGCCGAACCCCTAATCCAGATCGGCGGCATCAAACGCGAGAAAAAGGAGATGGCAGTCGCCGAATAACGACTGGAGCCGCAAGCATCCCTGCTTGCGATTCTCATTCAATGTCAAAAAGGCCCCGGTTCGCCGGGGCCTTTTGTGTGTTAAAATGACTATCATGATGACGATCACCAAGGACATTCCGATCACCGTCGACCGCGAGATCATGAGCGGCACTCCGGTCTTCACCGGAACGCGTGTTCCGGTATCTGCTCTGTTGGAGAATCTCGAAGCCGGCGTTTCGCTTGATGAATTCCTTGAGAATTTCCCTACCGTCACACGCGACCAGGCCGTTCGCGTTCTCGAACATTTTCGCTCTGAACTGAATGATATTAGCCTCGCCGCATGAGAATTATCATCGACGAATGCGTCCCGAGCATTGTAAAGCGCAACCTGCCCGAACGGAAAATCGTTTCCGTTCAGGATGAGGGCTGGGCAGGCATAAAGAACGGTGAGATGCTCCGATTAGTTAGTGCCAAATTCGATGTTTTCATAACTTCCGACAAAAATCTAAGACATCAGCAAAATCTCGCAGCTTTCGAACTTTCGATTATCCTTCTGCCAAGCAATCAGGTGCCGGTCGTCAAGGTCTTGCTCCCGCAGATCGACGATGCGTTAACGAACATTGGTCTGCACGATTTTGTCGAAATCTAAAAACGGCCGCCGAAGAAATGCAGATGATGCGAAAACTCGACAACGAAATGGTCATGGAAAAAGCCGGCATCAAAGCCGAACCCCTGATCCAAATCGGCGGCATCAAACGTGAGAAGAAGGCAGTTGCCAGTAGTCAGTTGTCAAAACCGGGAGCGGTAGCGACCGGGTAAAGTTGGGGCCGGTGGAATCGACCACCGGCCCATATCATTTGGCGCGAATCTTCGTATACCGAATTCACCGTTTACCCATGCGAAAAACGAGTCCTCATAAACGCACTTTCCCATCGCAAAATCGCCAACCGCCAACTTCCCGCTAAAATCGCACAAATCTTGCTCGATTGTCAAAATGATACATCTGTGAAACATCGTTTCACTTATGCAACTACTTAAAATCAAAAACCGCCTGCGATGAGTACTTATTAAGCAGTCGATCTATAAATCGTGTCGGATTGTATTCACTCGATTTTGTCTCGTCACTAAAGTGGCCGTATGTTCGATTCTTAGCCAACGCCTCGCTTGTCTTCAACAGCAAACGCGAGTTCAGCAAAGCACAGGCCGCAAGCTTTCGGAACGGTTTCGGTTGGCGATAGATGTATTTATTTAGGCGGCGGATGAAGATGTGCCGGGCTGTGCCCATCTATTTGCGGCGAAGTTCCGCTTCGCCGGATGGCCCAAACTGAAATGTCGCGGCTATGCCGCCAGTTCGGAGCGGTAAGAGCGGCGGCACAGCCGCAAAGGATTTTTAGAAGCTTCGGAAAAGCACAGCTTTTCCGCAAATAGGGCGGCAAAGCCGCAAAAGAAAATCCTATCGGCACGGTCTCACAGGTCCTCAGATCAGCAAAGCACAAGCCCGCACGCTTTCAGAACGATTGCGGCTGCCGATTAATGGGTTCATTTAGTTGCAACCGCTTGGCGACCCCGAACGCGAAAAGAAGAAACCGTAGTTGCCGAATTAGTGGAGGGCAAATATCGTTGCTTGCAACGCCGCATCCGGCGGCGGTCGTCTCAATACAACCTGCTCTCTATTAGGCTGGATTAGAAATTTGTAAGATTAAGCCGACAAGCAAGCAGATAAAACGTGAATGCCCATAGCCCCAACTATAGTTAAACTACCACTAACTAGGCTGCCACCCAACTCCCCTCCTTGCTTAGGAGGGGAGTTGGGTTTCGCGGACGGGGTGGTAGTTAATCTAAAATCATGGATAATCTTTAAAATTTGCTTAACCTAACAGATTTAGGAATTATTTTACAGACCTACCACCCCGTCAGCCGAAGCGGCTGCCACCCCTCCTAAACAAGGAGGGGAGTTTTGGGAACCCACCCGCTCACGAAGGTGGTTCTGACCTAGAGCATCTTTTCCTTTTCCTTCTCTATCATCAATTCCTTCAAAAGTCCTTTGCCGCGGAAGCGGCCTCGGAGGCTGTGAATGTATTCGCGGGTGATCGGTTTGAGGATGATTTGCCCGTTTTCTTCGTCGAGCTCAACCTGTATACGCGTCCCCGTCTTAATACCGAGCTTTCGCCGGACCGACGAAGGTATTACTATCTGTCCTTTTGTTGTAGTCGTTGTTTCCATATTTACCACTGGGTGAGAAAAGTAGCGTATATAAAATAAGTAGATTA
>JAYSON010000156.1:0-10677 GCA_043722725.1 Chloracidobacterium sp. | reverse complement strand
CTTGTTCCGACTTCCAATTCAACTGCTCGGCTGAAAGTACGCTAAATGTCTCGCTTGCATCCGCCGCGACTTTCCGTAAATACGAGGTTATTCCATTGATTCTATCTTCCATAGATTTTCCTCCGGGTTCTGACAATGCCTAATTGCGGTGCGGCTTTCCGGTTTTAAGCATCACCGCAATCCGCTCCTGCGTCTTCGGCTCACCACAAAGAGAAACAAAAGCCTCGCGTTCGAGATCGAGCAGGTACTGCTCCGACACATAGGTTTGGTGATTCAGATCGCCGCCGCTCATCACCTTTGCCAGCTTCTTCCCGATAAGAGCATCATGATCGGAGATAAATCCGCCTTGCTTCATCATATGAAGCGCAAGCTTCATAGCGGCCTGTGCGGATTCGCCCAAAGCAAGAATGTCCGTTCGTTGCACTGGCTGTGTGTAACCCGATGCGTCGAGATTCAAAACTTCCTGTTTCGCGTCGGCGATCAAACGGTCGCCGTTCATCGAGATCGAATCAACGTCACGCAGGAATCCCCACGCCTTTGCTTCCTGTGCCGATGTCGCCACCTTGCCCATGCCGAGCAGCTCAAAAGTCTTTTTCAAAAACGCCAAGGGATCGGCATCAGGCGTGCGTTTGGCCGCGTCCATCGCACGCATCGTCATTTCCTTCGTGCCGCCGCCGGCAGGTATCACGCCGACGCCTACCTCGACCAACCCGATGTAAGTTTCAGCCGCCACTCGCATCCGGTCGCCATGCAAAGATATTTCGCAGCCACCGCCGAATGTCATTCCGAACGGAGCCGTGACGACCGGCTTTGCCGAATAACGCACGCGCATCACCGCCTGCTGAAGAGCATGGACCATCATGTTGATGTCATCCCATTCTTCTTCCTGGGCGGCAAGCAGAAGCATCATCAAATTCGCCCCAACCGAAAAATTCGCTCCCTGATTTCCGATGACAAGCCCTTTGAAATTCTTCTCGACCTCGTCGATGGCGAAGTTCATCATCTGGACCGTGTCACCGCCGATCGAGTTCATTTTCGAATGGAATTCGAGACACGCAACGCCGTCGCCAATATCGATCAGCGAGGCTCCCGGGTTCGATTTTATGACTCCAGTACGCTCCTTTACCGATTTCAGAACGAGCACGCCCTGACGATCCTGCATCGGCTTATACTCACCGGCGACCAGATCGAAGTACGAACGCTGCCCGTTCTCGTTCTTATAAAAAGTCTCCGCACCCGAAGCCAGCATTTTATCGACATTTTCCGGTATCGCCTGGCCTTCCTTTCGCATCCGATCTACCGATTCACGCACGCCAATCGCATCCCACGCCTCAAAAACACCGATCTCCCAACCGAACCCCCATTTGATCGCGTTGTCGATCTCAACAATCGCATCCGCAATCTCCGGAATGCGGTTCGCCGCATATCTCGAAACACGGGTCGATGTTTTCCATAAAAATTCACCTACACGGTCATCGCCCCAGACAAGCTTTTTAACACGTGAAGGAATGTCCTCGATAGCCTTTGCCGCGTCGAGCGACGGGAATTTCGTTTTGCCCTGCGGTTTGTATTCAAACGTGCTCAGGTCAAGCTCAAGTATCTCCGTCTTGCCCTCGGCACTTTTCGATTTTTTATAGAATCCGCCCTTTGTCTTGTCGCCAAGCAATCTCTTTTCAAGCAGCGTCTTGATCAGATCGGGAAGCTGAAAGACTTCGCGGTCCTCGTCATCCGGGACGGCCGGGTAAAGATTTGTTGTAACGTGTGCTGTCACATCAAGCCCTACAAGATCTGATGTCCTGAACGTCGCCGAACCGGCATGCCCGATCACCTTGCCCGTCATCTGATCGACCTCGGTCGGCGTAAAGCCCATCGCGATCATTTCGTGAATCGTCGCCATCATGCCGAAAACGCCGATGCGGTTTGCAATAAAATTCGGCCTGTCCTTTGCCGGCACAACACCTTTTCCGAGCCGCTGATCGAGAAATCCCGACAGCTTGCATGCCATCACGCCGTCCGTCCATTCGGTCGGGATGATCTCGACGAGCTTCATGTACCGCGGCGGATTAAAGAAATGCACGCCGATAAAATGCTTCTTGAAATCGTCGGAGAACGGCTCGGCGATCGATTTGATCGGAATACCGCTCGTATTGGTAGCTATCACCGCACCGGGCTTGCGATTTTTATCTACTTCCGTAAAAACCTTGTGCTTTATCTCAAGATTCTCGACAACCGCTTCAATGACGAGATCGCAATCCTTCAACTTCGCCATGTCGTCCGCGAAATTCCCGGTAGAGATCAGGCCCGCATTCTCAGCCAGCATATACGCCGCCGGACGCGCTTTTTTCAGGCCTTCGTAACCGGCCTTCGCGATGCGGTCCTTAACCTCCGGCGAATCGAGCGTCAAACCTTTCGCCTCCTCTTGCGGCGTTAGTTCACGCGGAGCGATATCCAAAAGAAGTGTCGGTATGCCCGCATTTGCGAGATGTGCCGCGATTGTTGCACCCATTGTTCCTGCCCCTAAGACGGCAGCTTTTCTGATGTTCATATTTTATATACAAGGTAGTTCTGACTTTAGAGATTTCAAATTCCAAATAGCATAACTGAATGAGTATTCATTCAGCAAGCTCATTTTCCGTCACTCTTCTATTTTACTAAGAAACATTAACGCTTTTATCTGAGTTTCGAGTTTGCGCGAAGCGGCTTGAATCCTACCGAAATTGTAATATACAGTTGGACATACGCGAATTCGTCTCTCGTTATTGGCGACGAACCCGTATTTTATTTGATAGATGAAAATAAAGGAATTTATTTTGTCCGGCAGCAGGACAGAACTTTCTGCGTTAGAATAAATCTATGGAACTATCGCGAACATTGGGTGAATTAAAAAAAAGCGGGTACAACATTCGTTCGGTCAAAGACGAGATGCGGGCGAATCTAATCGCGAAACTGAGGTCGGGCGAAAAGCTTTTTCCGGGGATCGTCGGGTACGGCGAAACGGTCATTCCGCAGCTTGTGAACGCGCTTTTATCAAAGCATAACATCATACTTTTGGGCTTACGCGGACAGGCAAAGAGCCGCATTCTTAGGCAGTTGACAGATCTTTTGGACGAAGAGATTCCAATAGTCGCGGGCTCCGAGATCAACGACAACCCGTTCGCTTCGCTTAGTGCGTATGGGCGGCAGACAATAGAGCTGCATGGGGACGAGACGAAGGTCGATTGGGTTCAACGGGATAACAGATTTGTAGAAAAGCTCGCAACGCCTGATGTGACGATTGCGGACATAATTGGTGATGTCGATCCGATCAAAGCAGCTAAGGGCGGGCATTTGTTGTCGGATGAGCTGACGATACATTTTGGCCTGCTGCCGCGTGCGAATCGGGGGATATTTGCGATCAACGAGCTGCCCGATCTTGCCGGAAAAATTCAGGTCGGCCTGTTCAACATTATGCAGGAAGGCGATGTGCAGATAAAGGGTTATCCCGTTCGGCTGCCGCTGGATGTGATGCTTGTTTTCTCGGCAAACCCTGAAGATTACACGGCCCGCGGGAAGATAATTACGCCGCTCAAGGACCGGATCGGGTCGGAGATACAGACTCATTATCCGGCAAATGTGCAGTTGAGCTCGGAGATAACGCAGCAGGAGGCGTGGACGAAACGCGACGGGTTTGACGGGGCGGCGGTGGAGATTCCCGAGTTTATTTCGGAGACCATCGAGCAGATCGCATTCGAGGCCCGGGACGATCAGCGCATAGACAAGCGTTCGGGCGTGTCACAGCGATTTTCGATAACCGCTGTGGAATCAGCAGTGTCGAATGCTGAACGGCGTGCGTTAATCACCGGTGAAAACGAGATCGTCCCGCGCATTTCGGATATTTATGCGGCCCTGCCCGCGATGACCGGCAAGATGGAATTGGAATACGAGGGCGAGCAGATCGGGGCCCATAAGATCGCGAAGGACCTGATCAAACGTGCATGCGGAGTTATTTTCGAAGGATTTTTCTTGGGCATCGACTTCGAGCCGACCGTGCAGTGGTTTGAAGCGGGAAACAAGCTCCTTTTGTCCGACACGGCTTCGGCTGAAGAATGCGTGATGCTGCTTGATGCGGTTCCTGAACTGATCGATTCGACGCTTGTTCCGCTGGAATTCGATAAAGGCGAAAAGGCAAAGCTCGTTTCGGCATGCGAGTTCGTGCTGGAAGGCCTCTATGCTCAGAATAAAATTTCACGCAATGAAGACGGTGGATTCGAAGCTGTGACGAAAGCCAAGCGGGACCGGCGAGGGATGATCTACGAGGATTTTACAGATGTCGAGGGGTATAATTAGTGTAATATAAAAAAATTTCCGTTAGCGAGGTGAAGCAATGATTGACTCAACTACCTTAGAACAAAATACCGAGATAAAGCGACGGCATGATAGGCTTCGAGCGATGGCCAGGGAGCAAGGCGTAAAGCCAATAAAGAAACTTGAGGATCTATATGTGGATACCGAAGATTTTGATGTAGATGAATTTTTAGCAACTGTTCGTGAAATGCGTCAGAGTGATCGCGTGAAAATCGATGAGTGATTTCATATTGGTCGATACCGATGTCATCTCGTATATTTTTCGGCGAGATTCCCGTGGCGCAAACTACGAAGATCATCTTGTCGGAAAACTGAAGGCAATCGCCATTCAAACTTTTGCCGAGCTTACGTTAATGCCCTTGCTGAATTCCTGGTCAGAAAAACGTAAAGCAAAACTCGATAATTTTTTAGAGGATTATATTGTCGTTGTGGCGGATGCGAAGATTGGACGGGAATGGGCAGCACTCCGATTTGAAGCTATACGAAAAGGCAGGCCTATCTCAACGGCCGATGCCTGGATCGCGGCCACCGCGTTGGCCTATTCTATTCCGCTTGTGACACACAATTACAAAGACTTCAAGAATGTTGCCGGTCTAACGGTTGTTACCAAAACGGAATGAGGGTAAACCAGAAAAATGCTTGAAAAAAGGGACCGGCGTGGGATGATTTACGAGGATTTTACGGATGTCGAGGGGTATAATTGAAATAAAAGGCTTTTTATTGGGGAGACCGGTATTGACCAGCTTCCTCGTATTTCTGATTGTTCTTATCGGTGGAAGTCTTTGCGGTTTTATTCTTGGCATCTGGGCGATGGCTCGAGAAACGGGACCGTGTGAGAGCCCATGCGACGGGGCTGCAATGGCCGCCGGATTCATTTGGAGCTTATCTTTCACGGTGAGCTTGATCCTAGGACTGATTTCGAGTGGTATTACCTGGATCATATTAGAAAAAAGCCGTGACCAGTCTTTCGACTAATCACGGCTTCATCCTCCCCGGTGCGTTCTGTGTTGTTTAGTAGCGATAGTAATTGTTTCGTTTCGGACGAATCTTATACGTGTAGAGTGCCGATCCGCCGGCGCCTGCCAATGTTCCGATCAACGCACCCTTTCTGCCGCCGATCAATCCGCCAAGCAATGCTCCGGCACCCGTACCGATACCGATATTGATTAAGTTACGGTGACGACGGTAGAAACTCGGACGATTATAGGTGGTTGTCGCATATGAGCGATTTCTGTAATAACGTCGAGTTTGAGCATTTGCCGAGCTCGACATCAGGGGGACCATAACCGCCATCATTGCGACCATCATGAATGTAGTAATAAATTTTTTCATTGCAAGTGTCTCCTGTAAAGTTTTTTCGAAAGCATTTGCCCCCGTTGCTTATATGAATTGCAAGCGGCGTGCCAGATATGATAATCCTTGCGTTTGCAGAGATTTAGGCGGGACAAGTTAAGCCCACGTACGTGCCAATGTCACGAAATCGGTTACGGTTTGGCGTTATGGTATGCCGGATATCAATTGGGAAACGGCTGCGGATCGACGAGCGAAAACCGCGACCCCTTTTGCGGCGGTCGCGGTTTTTTGGCATTCAAACTATCGGTTTAGTAGTTACGGTAGTATCTGCGTTTTTTCGGATTGAGCTTATAGGTATAGAGGGCCCCGGCACCGGCGCCGCCCAACAGACCATACGCGATGCCCCGCCGGCCGCCCAGCAAGCCGCCGATTAATGCTCCCGCACCGCTTCCGATACCGACATTGATCAGATTGCGGTGACGGCTGTAAAAGTTCGGACGACGTTCCGCCACATAACCACTGTTTGCATAATAGTTTCTCGCCGGCCTATAGGACCGGGATGAGTATGCCCTGCGGGCTTTCCGCCGCGGACAGCCGTTATGAGCTTCAGCCGAAAGCGGGAGCCCGACCGCAAATACCAAAAACATGATCGACGAGACCAAAAACTTTTTCATAATACAAGTTTCCTTCCTTTAATAAATTTCAGTCCGGAGAGAGAAATATGCTAAGTTTTTGGAGAGAGTAAATCGGGAAGAGATTAGGAAAATAATAACTGCTCAAGAAGCATATGGCAAGTCATTCTTGACGAACAAGAACGCATGAGGTTTATTCGCTATTCAAAATTTAACGGTTTCGACGTGTTCGGCATCGATTTGGGCGATCTGATGGATTCGCTCTCGGATGCGATGCTCGACTCTGGATTCAACGAAGATTATTGGTGGACTCGGCAGCGAAACAAACCGGAGGATTCGCTCGACGCACTTCGGCAGGCGATATTAAAAGCACTGCTCGATCAGGAAATATTGAATGAGCAGGATGTCGCAAAAATGCTTGCCGATAATGAAGGGAAGTTCAAAGGCTCGCTGCTCGAAGAGTTGATAAACAAGCTGATAGAACGCCTGGTCGAAGAAGGATATTTAAGTCTGAAAGAAGTTCCGCAAGAGCAGAGGCAACCTCAAAACGGCACGGGACAAGGTGAGATCGGCGAGCCGCTGCCCCGAAACATCAAGTTTGAAGTAACTGAAAAAGGATTGGATTTTCTTGGTTATAAAACCCTTCAGAAGCTGCTTGGAAGTTTGGGCAAATCTTCGATCGGACGTCATGATACGCCGCATCTGGATACTGGCGTTGAGGCGGCGCTTAGCTCGAAGCAATATGAATTTGGCGATACGATCAACTTGGATGTAAACGCCACGCTGATGTCGGCGATAATGCGCGAGGGCCTTGGCGTGCCGCTAAATCTTGAGTACAAAGATCTTTACGTTCACCAGCAGGATTATCAATCGTCTTGCGCGACGGTCGTCATGCTCGATTGCTCGCATTCGATGATCCTGTACGGCGAAGACCGCTTTACGCCCGCGAAAAAGGTGGCAATCGCGTTAGCGCATTTAATACGGACTCAATACGCCGGCGATTCGCTGAATGTTGTCCTATTTCACGACGGAGCGGAAGAGGTGCCCATCGCAAAGCTCGCCTCAACGCAGGTCGGGCCGTATCACACCAACACCGCCGAGGGCTTAAAGCTTGCACGCCGCATCCTGGCCGCCCAGGGAAAGGACATGAAGCAGATCGTGATGGTGACGGACGGCAAACCAACCGCCGCGTTTATGGAGCCGTCGAATGCAGCGTATTTTGGTTACCGCAAATATTCCGACGCCGTTCCGGGCGAGCAGCGGATGCTTTATAAAAACTCGATGGGCAACGATCCGTTCGTGATGGCCGAAACATTCAAAGAAGTCCAAGCATGCCGCAAATCCGGCGTTATGATAAATACTTTCATGCTTGCGAGTGATCATTATCTAGTCGAATTCGTAAAGGAAATGACCGCAATGACCCGCGGGAAGGCATATTTCGCCAATCCTGAAAATCTTGCCGAATTTGTGTTGATGGATTTTCTGAAACGGCGTACGAGCCGGGTGAAGTAGTAAAATCAGGCAAACCTCCCAGTCTTCCTGACCATCTAACAAGGCAGAAACCACCTTCGTGCCCAAGCGAAAAAAAAATCTCACATCCAGGAGGATAATATGAAAAATTTAGTATTTGGACTGAGCCTTATTCTGGCTCTGACGAGTTTTGCCGGCGCACAAACTGCTTCCTCAACCGCTTCAACGGCTGCTTCGAATGCAGCATCTGTCACTAAAAACGGGGACAAAGCCTCGATTGTGGCGGGTACCCAGATCGCCACCGAGCTACAGAGTTCACTCGATACCGAGAAAGCCAAAGTGGGTGACGAGGTTGTTTTGAAAACTAAGCAGGCGATCAAACAAAACGGACAAGTTGTGGTCGCAAAAGGCTCGAAGCTGATCGGTCGCGTGACCGAGGTTCAGAAAAAAGCAAAGGACTCGGCGGGTTCGAAGGTCAGTGTTTTATTCGACACGCTGCAGCAGAAAGGGGCTAGTATTCCTATTTCCGCCACCATCGTTTCGATAACAAAGGTGGCGGCTGCGCTTTCGGCGGATGACACGGCCAATACGGACTTTTCCGGCTCGACGTCAACGCGGACTACGGCGTCATCATCGAGCGGCGGGCTGCTAAACGGTGTCGGAAACACGGTCGGTGGTGTAGCAAATACCGCTACATCGACCGTAGGTGGCGTAGCAAACACTGCAGTAGGTACTCTCGGGTCGGTTGCCGAAACAGCCGGATCAACAACGCGGACTATCGGCAGCAATATTGCCGGGTTGCAAATATCGCAGTCAACAGATGCCTCAGCAAATGGCAGTTCGACACTTTCCCTGAATCGCGGAAATCTGAAACTTGAAAAAGGCACGACGTTCAATCTCGCGTTGAGCGAATCAGCATCCGCCGGCACAGAAGAACAGACAAAGCCCGGCAATTAGACTGAGCAGCGTTCTGAGGTCGTAACAATTCAGAAAAGATCGGGTGTTTTCCCGATCTTTTTTTGCTGTGCTAAACTTGCGGCGAAATGCTTAAAAACGAAATTCACGAGCCGACATGGTTCTTTGATCTGGAATGGGTGCCGGACGCTGCGGGTGCGATGCAGCTGCACGATCTGCCGCCGGAGACGACTGAACTTGAGGCGATGGAGAAGCTCTGGCAGGAAACGCCCGGTTACAGCGAAACGAATCCGCGTCCATTTGTAAAGTATCTGTTTTCGCGGGTGGTCTCGATCGCGTTCTTATCGCGTCGAGTTGTCTACCGCGACAGTGAAAGGCATGTCGAATTTGGACTCAATTCGCTGCCAAAGCTTCCGCTTGACGCGACGTTATCCGATGAGGGAGGGATCATTGGCCAGTTTCTGCATTACATCGGCGTGCGGAACCCGCAACTTGTCGGTTTTAACTCGATGGAATCCGACTTGCAGGTTTTGATCCAACGTGGGCTGGTCAACGAGGTTCGTGCGGAATCATTTAGCGAAAGGCCGAACAAGCCTTGGGAAGGCCGAGATTATTTCGATAAGTACAGCGAAGCTCATCTCGATCTGATCAAATTGCTTTCGCCGGGAGCGATGAAGCCCACGCTCAACGGCCTCGCCCGTCTTTGCGGATTTCCCGGAAAGATCGATATTGATGGAAAGCAGGTGGTCGATCTGTGGCTCGCCGGCAAACTAAAAGAGATCGTTGAATACAATCAAATCGACACGCTGAATACATATCTGGTGTGGCTCCGCGTGGTGAATTTTGCCGGCAAGCTCACCGAGGAAGAATATATCTCGGAACAAGACGATTTTCGAGCTTTTCTCGAAACGGAATCCGATAAAGAAGAGAACGAGCATCTCCGCCGATTTCTTGAGAAGTGGGATGCCTATTGATCACGAGACGAGGTAGTGCCTTATGAAAAAACTTATTCTATTCTCTGTTTTGATCGTTATTCTTTCATCCGCTGTATTTTCACAGGAGTCGGAGCTTGTGCTTGACGCGTCTTTAAAACCACATGCAGGAGTAGACAGCGTTTATAAGGCGTTCAGCGAATCGTATCGCACGCTCAATGTTGATAAGGTGGCGAGGCTATATTCCCAAAACGCCGCATATCTGGTGCCGGACGAAGAAATTATGATCGGCCGCGATAAGATTCGCGATAGCTTCAGCAGTTTTTTCGATTCGGTGAAAAAAGACGGCCGGACAATGACGATCTCTTTCCGGATAGTCCAACGCCGGATCGATAAGGAAATAGGCTACGATGTCGGCATTTACACTCTTCGGTCATTTAAAGACGGCAAAGAAGTGGGAATGGGCCAAGGCAAATTCGTTGTCGTTGCCGTAAAAGAGAAGAATGGTAAATGGGGATTTCACGTGGATGGCTACAGTGGGTTGAAGCCAGAGAAATCGAATTAGCGATCTTTGATGTCATTTCGCGATTTCATAAATAAAGAGTTGGACGAAAAGCTCGCGGAATTTCACGAGCATCGTGAAAGACACGCAATGTCCGCTGTCCAACTTTTGGAGGCACTTTCCAGGCTGTGGGAAACGCCTTATGCAGACATTAAACATCGATTTGAAGATGCCGAAAACATCGGTGCTTTTCCTGCATCGGAGATAGAACGATCCCGCTCGTTTGTTTTCCCATTCGATATTTCCTGGCCGAACCACGAGCGGGCACGTGCTTGGGCGGCTGAAATTATTGAAGACAGGACCACTTTTGCGGCTGACGGCAGCCAGATCTACGCAGGCAAGGAAACGTCGGTGCCGGTTGCGATGATACAGATAGGCGGGTTTGAAAATCCGCATAACGCCGAGAAAACTTACGAGAAATCCTCTCGCCTCGAAGTTCTTTCGCCTACCGACCTGTTTCGCGATCAGGAAGAGCCGATGAACCCGGATGTCCGCGTTGAGGAGCGGCGTTATCTCGGCGAAGTTGCCG
>JAYSON010000155.1:0-2297 GCA_043722725.1 Chloracidobacterium sp. | reverse complement strand
ACCTGTGACCGCAAAACTAAACGTCAACATCGACCACGTCGCCACGATCCGTGAGGCTCGCAAAACAATCGAGCCAAGCATTATCACGGCCGCTGTAATTTGCGAACAGGCCGGGGCAAACGGCATTACTGTCCATCTCCGGCAGGATCGCCGGCATATCCAGGACCGCGACATCGAACTTCTCCGCGAGGTTGTGACGACATATCTCAACGTCGAAATGGCCGCCACCGAAGAAATGGTCGGCATTGCCTTAAAAACAAAGCCCGATGCAGTTTCGCTTGTTCCGGAAAATCCGAACGAGATTACGACCGAAGGCGGTTTGGACGTGGTAAATAATTTCGAGAATGTCAAAAATGCGGTCCAGAAACTAAAGGAAGCCGGGATTTTTGTCAGCATTTTTCTCGATCCCGACAAAGAACAGATCGAGGCAGCCGACGGAGTCGGAGCACAGCAGGTCGAGCTTTGCACGGCTGAATACGCCGAACTAACTCTCGTTGAGCCGGACACGGCACTCTTGTCAGAACCGGGAGCGGTAGCGACGGGGTTCCGGCACGATGATTCACCGATCAGTTCTGAAGCCGATTCTGCACTTTCGCGCATCGCCCAAGCCGCCGCCCACGCCAAAAGCCTCGGGCTGATCGTTGCAGCCGGCCACGGATTAACATACAGAAACATCGGCGCCCTTGCCTCAATCCCCGAAATCACCGAATTCAATATCGGCCACAACATCATTTCGCGCGCGGTATTTGTCGGATTGAATCAAGCGGTTAAGGAGATGATCGACTCGATTCAAAATTGATGCCAACGGACTGCTCCCTGAACTCGCATCACATACCGGATAAATTTTCTCTACAAAATAAATGCGTCGGCACGCATTATTTCAG
Organism: Chloracidobacterium sp.; assembly: GCA_043722725.1. Lineage (GTDB taxonomy): Bacteria > Acidobacteriota > Blastocatellia > Pyrinomonadales > Pyrinomonadaceae > OLB17. The sequence continues at coordinate 1,413 of JAYSON010000155.1, read as the reverse complement.
CACTAAAATATGAAAGTCGTCGCAGTTTGTTTAATACTTCTCTGTCTATCAACCGCCAGTCTCGCTCAGCGGATCACCGTATTTGAGAACGCTCCATTTATAGACGCCACTGAAATTCAGCAAATGAGAAACTTTGCCGAATGGGGCGACGGCTATTTCTATACGAGCTTGTCGTTTGCCACCAACAATCTCGGCGACAACGTGCTTGTTCGAGTAAATAAGAAAACGGGCAAGCTCGAATCGAACGATCAGAAACGCTTCAACATAGTCGCAGCATGGCTCGTGCCGACTGAAAAGTATATTTATTACCCGAATTTCCAAACGAAGGGTGATGCTAAGTTTTATACCCTCAAACGCTTTAACCCGGCAACCAATCTTCATGAAGTTTTGAAGATCGCAGAAGGCGAAGATGCCCTCTTTACCTCTTCTCTAATTCGGCTTGCTGGACTCTATTCGTACAGAGATAGCGTTGTAACCACAGGAACTACTGAGGGTCTGGCCGGAATGGCATATTCTAAGTACTCGAGCGACCTAATCGCGGATTCCTCTAAAACGCTGGGAAAAACGCAGATCGGCTACAACCAAGGGCCGAACCATCTGTTTTACACCGCTCAGGCACCCACTGAAAATACGCTCACGATCAACGATGACGGTCTCTATTACTTTGTAAACAGTCCGACTACGAGTTCGTACGATCTCCGACTCAAACAGCACAGTCCACCCGGCACCGCATTCAACTATACGAATGGTGCTGATGCCACTTACTTACCGTTCATCACCAGCAACGCTAAGCGGGCGTTCACTCTTATGTACGAAAAGAAAGATATGAAGGGCGAAAAGGTGAAAGTCTCGCTGGTAGAGTTCGCCGAGGCAAAGGGAAATACGGTCGCTTTCTTTAATGTCGACAGCCTTTCGGTGTGGGGCGATATGCAGCTGGCTGTCGCGGGCGACAGCGTCTTTGTCTCGGACAGGTGGAATCTGTATGAGTACAATTTCAAGTTGAAAACGATCAAACAACATCTAAAACTGACGCCGAAAGAGCGTCTTTATAACGTCCAGAACGGTAAGCGGTTTCACATCGCGGCTGACGGAACGATCTTTTACAAGAAGATGACGTACACGAATAATGACGAAACGATGGGCAGTGCGTTCGTTTTCGCTTTGGATAAAGCGACATCGACCTCTAAATCGCTGTTCGAAACAAAAGGCTCCAGAAACGGTGACGACCTGCTAAAAATGCACAACGCCCGCAACAATACTTACTTCATCGGCAGCAAAGCCGTGGATTACAAACTAAACTCTCAAACCAATCAACTCGACGTGCTTATCTATGACAAAAATGGCATGGTTACAAATATGCCGATGCCCGTAATCAAAAAATTAAAACCTTCGACAGATTGGTTTAGTAAATAT
>JAYSON010000154.1:0-5652 GCA_043722725.1 Chloracidobacterium sp. | reverse complement strand
GACAGATGCCCGTGCGTGGCATTCACGCCGACAAACTCCGTCAAAATCACATCGAATTTCAAACCGAGTCTTTCAAGCCTTTCGCGTAGGATTCCGTCGGCGGCCTGTGCTTTCTGATAAGCTTCCGGCCAGGAATAAACCAATGTTCCCACAGCTTTCCATCCCCCCGAATAGGCGATTGAAACCTTATAAAATTCCGTACTCGGGTTGCCCTTGATGCCGAAAACTTTCACGCGATCGTTTCCATCCGGCGCAACATTGATAGAGGAGAAGTCGGCCACAACATCTGGTGTAATATAAGCCTTCGGATCGCCCATTTCGTAGAGAAGTTGTTCCTTGACTGACTGAACGTTGACGCGGCCGCCAGAGCCGTCGTGTTTCATCACGATAAATTCACCATTCGGCGAAGCTTCTATAATTGGGAAGCCAACATTGGCCATATCCGGAATGGATTGCCATTCGTATTGGCAATTACCGCCGGAAGATTGTGCGCCGCATTCGATAATATGCCCGGCGATCGTACCGGCCGAGATCAGGTTCCAATCATCGAACTTCCAGCCAAATTCGTGCATCAGCGGTGCAAGCGTCAGGCCCGTATCCGTCAGCCGCCCTCCAACGACGATCTGAGCACCACGGCCAAGTGCTTCCACAAGCCCGGCAGCACCTAAATAAACATTCGCCGACTGCACTTTGTCTCGGATATCCGCGAGCGGTGCGCCGGTTTCCATGTTTTTGATCTCGATACCTTCCGCCGCGAATTTGTCTAAGCGGTCGAGAATATCGTCGCCGGTAACGACGCCGATTTTCAACTTTCCGCCTAGACCGATCTCACGAGCCGTTTCGCGAATAGCTTCCGCACAGCCGGAAACGTTTACACCACCTGCGTTTGAAAGAACTTTGATGTCCTTCTCGACGCATTCCGGCAAAATCTCGTGCATCAGCGAAACAAAATCCTTCGCGTAACCCGCCTCAGGATCGCGGGCGCGCTGTTTCTGCATAATGCTCATGGTCACCTCGGCCAGGTAATCGAGCATCAGATAATCGATAGGGCCACCGCGAACCTGGTCGATCGGGGCCGTCAACAGATCACCCCAGAACCCCTGACCGCCTGCTACACGAACTTTGTCTTTCATAAGCTAACAATTAGAAAACAAAAAAATGAGACGGTCAACAATCGATCCTAAGATTCGATTGTTGCCGTCCACTTGTGGGAGAAAAACGATACGAGCCGGATAGTACTAGTCCTGATCGATTACAGCTTTCTTTACTTCACCAGAAACTTTTTTTGTCTTAAACCAAGCACGCTTCGAAACCCACTTAGTGCCGTCCCAAGTTTTTACCGTTAGCCATCTGCCGCCTTCATATGCCGTACCGACGACGTTTTCGGTCACGTCCACGGAATAGCTTCCAATTTTCGTCGCTTTACTGCCAACTGCCTTTCCACCTTCTACCGACTTTTCCGAGCCCGTTTCAACCACATCTTTAGTCTTCCCGGCAACGTCTTTGGTGACTTCAACCGTTTTCTTGACTGTTTTTTCGGTTGTACCTTTAATTGTGCTTATAACCTGGCCTTGTGTAGTTCCGTACGCAATTAGTACGATTGTGAGTCCGAACAGTACGTTGCTAATAGATCTTGCTCGCATATTTATCTCCTTAGTATCAAGAAATGCCGCTAAATCTTGCTCACCGAGTCTAATTGCATTTGACGTGCCAAAAAAAGGCGCCCTTGAGAGCGCCTTTCCGATTAATTTTTCTTTTCAATTAATAAAGGATCTTCTTCGTACGGCTAACGACTTTACGTCCGCCCTTCCAGGTCTTTCTGGCGGTCCATTTCGAGCCGACCCAAACCTTCTTCGTCACCCATTTGCCGCCCTGCCAAGTTCTCCTGACAACATACTTGCCTCCTCCGTAAGTTCTTCGTGCAATTCCCCTTTTCTTACGGGTAGCCGTCATCGTTTGACCCTGGGCCGAAAACGAATTGTCGGAAGAGATAGCTCCGCTGACAAAAACAATTGAGATAATCATTGCAAATGCAAAGATAAGTGCCGTTAATTTCTTCATAATTAATTTCTCCCTAATTTAAGACAATCTGTGTAGATCAACCCATAGCTGAGATCAGCTTCGCGTAGTGATTTATCTAATTGTATCCAAAAACCAACTAAGTTGCCAACGAAATGGCTTTCTAATTCTGTGCACGCACATTTGCGTTGATAAACTTAACGATGTCCTCGGTCGATGTTCCCGGTAAAAACACTTCCGACACGCCGTTCGCTTTCAACTCGGGAATGTCTTCATCAGGAACGATGCCGCCGACCAAAATGAGCGTGTCGTCCATCCCATTCTCCCGCATCAGATTCACGATACGCGGACAAAGCGTTCGATGTGCCCCACTCAGGATCGAAATTCCAACCGCATCGACATCTTCCTGAAGGGCGGCCGACACAATCATTTCGGGCGTTTGTCTCAAGCCAGTATAGATCACTTCCATACCGGCGTCGCGAAGTGCCCGGGCGATCACTTTCGCTCCGCGATCATGCCCATCCAAACCGGGCTTGGCGACTAATACTCTTATTTTCCTGTCTCCCATAATATTGTAAAAAATACTAACGGACAAACTTTGTGAACTGACCGCGCCTTTTTATAAAAGGCTTTAACTGCTCCCAAGTGTACGAATACCTGCCCTCGGGCTGTAAAGCCTGAATCACATGCGCGAAGCCGTAATTATAAATGAATGTTACGCCTGAATCATTTACCTCGAATTCGTCCAAATTCTCTGCGGTAAAATTCGTGCCTTTGAAAAGCTGCTTGGGATCGACGTCTTTGTTCTCGGGGTCTTCCCTGATCTCCTTTGTGGCCTTCACGACCTCGGCCCGTTGGGTTTTCTTAATCATCGCGGCGAGGCGGGGAAGTTTGGTAAAGACATCCGCCGGCCGGAGACGGTTTCCCGTTTTAAGATCGACGACCAGTGCTTTAGAAGTGCCGTCGGGATGGGCAGCCGTGCCGTTCATCGACAAGGTTATCGTCAGCAGGCCGTTTTTGTTATAGCTTGCCTCGTAATCCGCTTCCTCGAGCCACTGATATTCATTAAGTTCTTCTTTGAGATCGAGTTTTAAAACTTTTGCGTAACTCAGGGTGGCTTCGATCTTTTTCGACAACACGGGAGTTGAAGCCTTTACCTTCGGATATCTGATCGTAAAGGTTTTCTTGTAATCCTGGCTCGGATTCGGACGTTTATACCTTACCTTTCTAGGCGTAATAACTACGCTCTGTGCGGACACGTGTGCGGCGAAGACGAACATGGCCAAAATAAAAGCGGAGATGATTACTTTCATACGGGCGAAGATGCGTCTTTTGTAGAGGTTACCGAAAGAGCTTCTTCGAAGTCCATATTAGGTGAACCGAAGACGCACCGCAATTTGCCCCGCAAGGTTTTTCGCTCGCGCATCGCGGCGAACATTTCAAACCACGCATGTGTGTTTATCCAAAGCGGGTTGAAACTGTCCACCGGTTTAATTATCCCGTATTTCGGTTCTTCGGTTTCTTCGATGAACGAGCCGAACATTCTGTCCCAGATTATCAGGACACCGCCGTAGTTCTTATCGAGGTAATTCTCGTTGACGCCGTGATGAACGCGATGGTCCGACGGAGTGTTCAAAACATATTCGAGCGGCCCGAGCTTTCCGATAAATTTTGTGTGTATCCAAAATTGGTAAATCAGGTTGAACCCATGCATTACCAGGAACATCCAAGGAGCAAAGCCGAGCAGCATAAGCGGTGCGTAAAAGATCCAATGCAGCAAGCCGCTGAACCAGCTTTGACGAACGGCAACGCTGAGATTGTATTGCTCGCTCGAATGATGGACAACGTGAAAATTCCAAAACAGCCGTGTTTCGTGGCTTATCCGGTGAAACCAGTAGTAAGCGAAATCGTCAACGAAAAACAATATGACCCAAGTCCACCACGCATCGGCGGGGAACTTGAAAGGAGCAAACGAATAAGCAAAAGTATAGATCGCCCCGATAAACAATCCGAAAAGCGCTCCGAACACGACACTGGCAAACCCGATCAGTATATTATTCCAGGCGTCTTTGCTCTGGTAGGCATCGGATTTTGATCGATATGAATACCACGCTTCCAGCGCGATCGTTAAAGCAAAAAAAGGAATAGCATAGACTATGGGGTTTAACATATTGGCTTTCCTATTTTAGTATGATTGTCTGTTAAAGATAAACGGATGTCCGCTGTATGAAAAAAATTCTAAAAATTGCAGCCATAGTTCTCATCTTCGCTTTTATTATCGCGCAATTCTTTCGACCGGACCGAAATAATCCTGCGATAGTCGAAGCCGAAACGCTCGACGCTTCGACCGCCGTTCCCGCGGATGTAAAAAATATCATGCAGACGTCCTGTAGAGACTGCCATTCGAATACTTCCGTCTACCCATGGTATTCCAACGTGACGCCGATCAACTGGCTTCTCGCGAATCACATCTCGGATGGCCGCAAGCAAATGAACTTCAGTGTCTGGAACACATACACGCCAAAAAGAAAGATCAAAAAACTCGAAGAAATATGCGAGCAGCTTGAGCAGAAGGAAATGCCGCTGCCTTCTTACCTGTGGATACATCGCTACGCAGAGTTGAGCGAAAGCCAATCCAAAGCGCTTTGCGATTGGGCAACGGATGAAAAACAGAGGATCCAGGAATCACAGCCTCCGGCCGATCCGGCTAAAGCCAATTAACATAGCCGGTTCGCCACGTTTTTGCATTGCTATCCATTGTGAAAAAGATTGCTATTTTGTTCATTTCCGATAGCGAAAATATGATAAAATATACTTTCGTTAAAAACTGAAGCCGGTGCATTTAGTTTTGGGACCTTCTTTCGCGTACCTTCTTTTGGATAGTGAGGGAGTAAAAGCGTCAACCCTTTGATATAGCATTTATGGCGTTGTTGAAAATTGTTCATTATCCCGAGCCGGTTCTGACAACCGTAGGGAAACCGCTGAACGACGAAGAGTTTAACGCCGGTCTCGAAAATGTCGTCAGCGATATGTTTGACACCATGTACGAAGCCGGAGGCGTCGGGCTGGCGGCCCCGCAGGTCGGTATATCGAAGCGTTTCTTTATCATGGATGTCGCCGACGATGAGGGAAACTCAAAAAGACTTTCGTTTTTTAATCCGGAGATCGTTAGAGTCGAAGGTGAACAGGTCGGAGATGAAGGCTGTTTGTCTTTTCCCGGGCTGTATCAGGTCGTCAAACGCGAGATGCGTGTGATAGTCCGGGCCCAGGATGTCAAAGGTGAACAGTTTGAGATGGACTTAAAGGACCTTGCGGCAAGATGCGTTCTTCACGAAGCCGACCATTGTGACGGCATAGTTTTTTTGGATCGAATGACGGTCCTAAAGCGTGAAATGGCTAAACGAAAGATCAAACGGCTGCAAAAAACGGGGAAATGGGAATAAGCATGGAGAAAACAAAATTAACGACCGAAGTCCGATCGATCCGTGAGCTGAATTTGTATCTTCTCTCAGGATGGATCCTGATTTTGAGCTATGTCAAACATTTGAGCGACACTCAGGAGCCTAGATTCGTCGTCGCATGGCAGGGCGAGAATGAGCCGGTCGTGCCGGAACTGTTGGACGAATGGGAACT
>JAYSON010000153.1:0-9037 GCA_043722725.1 Chloracidobacterium sp. | reverse complement strand
GTTGCCAGCGTTGTATTTTACGATCGCCACATTCATCGTCTATAAGACTCCTTTCGTCGATGGCAGCACGTTTTGTGCCCCGTCGCGTCGGACCGCCATCTTTATCGCTCTCGCAAATGCCTTGAAGATCGCCTCGATCTTGTGATGCTCGTTTGTGCCTGTAGCAATGACGTTGAGGTTACACAGGGATTTATCACTGAATGATTTAAAAAAATGAAAGAACATTTCGGTCGGCATCTGCCCGATCATTTCGCGTTTGAACTCAGCGTCCCAGACGATCCAATTGCGTCCACCGAAATCTACTGCTACCTGGGCCAGACAATCGTCCATCGGCAGAACAAAACCGTATCGCTCCATCCCGGTCTTGTCATTTGAAGCTATCGCGAATGCCTCTCCAAGCGTGATCGCAACATCTTCGATAGTGTGGTGTTCGTCAATGTGTAGATCGCCGTTTGCTTCAATCTTCAGATCGATAGATGCGTGCCTCGCAAGCTGTTCGAGCATATGGTCGAAAAAGGAGATGCCGGTACTAATTTCAGCACGGCCTATCCCGTCAAGATTTAGCTCGACAAGAATGCTGGTTTCGTTCGTCTTGCGACGATTCAATGCCCGCCTTGCGGGTAGCCGCAGCCGCTCGTAGATCTCGGCCCATCCATTAACCTCAACCGCGTTCGAGAGTAGATCGGCACCTAATTTGAAATTCGCGTTTCTGATAAATATCGCCTTCGCACCTAGATTATTTGCAAGCTCGACGTCTGTTAGCCGATCGCCAATGACGTATGAATTTGCAAGATCATATTCGCCGGACAGATATTTGGTCAGCATACCTGTGCGCGGTTTTCGCGTCGGAGCGTTGTCCGCCGGAAACGTCCTGTCAACAAACACGTCGGCAAAGCGGATACCCTCGTTTTCTAGTACTTGGATCATGAAGTTCTGAGCTGGCAGGAAGTTTTCTTCCCGAAAAAACTCTGTTCCCAACCCGTCCTGATTCGTGACCATGACGAGTTCGAAATCGAGTTCTTCTGCGATCTTCGCCAGACTTGTGATCGCACCGGGCAAAAACCGCAGTTTCGCAAACGAATCGACCTGAAAATCTTCGGGCTCCTCGATGATCGTACCGTCGCGGTCTATGAACAATACACTTTTCATATAGCTATTTCCCTTAACTGCCTGCGCATTCAGGGTCCTGTTCGAATTTCGTCAGAGCTTCAATCAATCGCTCGTTCTCCTCGGTTGTGCCGATTGTTATCCTTAAACAGCCTTCACATAGCATCACACTGCTTCGGTCGCGGACGACAATTTTTTCGTCGAGCAGAAATCGGTATGTTTTAATGGCATCAGCTACCTTCACCAAAATAAAATTTGCATCTGACGGATAAACTTTCTCGACAAGATTCAAATCTTTGAGCAAATCGCTAAGAATCGTTCGCTGTTCGATTATCTCTCCGATCCATTTATTTATCTGAGCTTCATTTTTCATCGCTTCGAGAACGGCGTCTTGCGCGAGCGAGCTGATGTTGTAAGGCGGCTTTGTGCGGTTAAAAAGTCTGATGATCTTCCGATCTGCGAAAGCAAGTCCGACGCGGGCACCAGCCAAGCCCCAGGCCTTTGAGAACGTCTGAAGCACAACGAGATTCGGATGATGTTCGATATCTTCGATCAGCGAACGTTCAGGCGAAAAATCAATATAGGCCTCGTCAACAACCAAGATCCCGTCAAAGCCGTGTGCAAGCCGGAGAATGTCTGCACGGTTTATCGAGTTCCCGGTCGGGTTATTCGGCGAGCAGATAAAGATGAGCTTGGCCGATAGGTCGGCTGCTTTCCGAATGCCCGGAATATCGAGCTGAAAATCGGCGGTCAGCGGTACTTCTTTCGCGACGACGTCATTGATATCAGCGGCAACCTTGTACATCCCATAGGTCGGCGGGCAGATAATACACGCGTCGCGGCCGGGTTCGCAGAAGATGCGGAACAGGAGGTCGATCGCCTCATCGCTGCCGTTGCCGAGGAAGATATGTTCGGGTTGTACAACCTTCGATTCCGCGATCTTCCGCTTCAAGGCTTTTTGCAGCGGGTCGGGATATCGATTTAACAGCGATTCGATGGGCGAACCGAAAGCGTTTTCGTTTGCGTCAAGGTAAACTTCGGCATCGCCCGAAAATTCGTTCCGGGCCGATGAATATGGTTTAACCCGCCGGATATTATCGCGTACTAAAATTTCAGGATCGAATCTCATCGCTCCCTCCAATTTCAGCCAGCCGGATCGACACGGCCCGCTCGTGAGCATTCAGACCCTCGGCTCGCGCCATTATTTCTATCACCGGACCGAGGTTTTGAATGCCTTCGCGTGTGAGCTTCTGAAACGTAATGTTTTTCGTAAAGCTCTCGACCGAAACGCCGCTGAACGCTCTGGCAAAACCGTTCGTCGGCAGTGTGTGGTTCGTGCCCGACGCATAATCTCCGGCGCTTTCACAGGAGTAATTGCCGATGAAAACCGACCCGGCATTCACGATCTTGTTAGCATCAGCATCTGCGTTCTCAGTTGCAAGGATAAGATGTTCCGCCGCGTATTCGTTTATAAGCTCGATCCCGATTCGCAAATCCTCAACCAGTATTGCGGTCGAATTCTCTATCGCGGAGACAGCTGTCTGTCGTCGCGGCAGAGATTCTATCTGCTTCGCGAGCTCCCTCAGCGTGCCGTCAATTATCGATTCACTTGTAGAAACTAGGATCACCTGGCTGTCCGGCCCGTGTTCGGCTTGTGAAAGGAGATCGGATGCAATGAATGCCGGAACGGCCGTTTCATCGGCAAGTACGGCGACCTCGGACGGACCCGCAGGCATATCTATCGCAACTCCCGCCCTTGCGATCTGCAATTTCGCTTCGGTCACATATTGGTTTCCGGGGCCGAAAATCTTGTAAACATTCGGTACCGATGCGGTTCCGTACCCCATAGCAGCAATTGCCTGCGCGCCGCCGATCTTGAACACGCGAGTGACTCCGCAAAGCTTTGCCGTGTAGAGCGTTACGTTGTTTACCTTACCGCTCGCGTCGCATGGCGAACACATGACGATTTCTTTACATCCGGACAGCTTTGCCGGAATCGCCAGCATTAGCACTGTTGAGAAAAGCGGTGCCGTACCGGCTGGCACGTACAACCCTACTTTCTCAATCGGACGTGTCTCACGCCAGCAGAAAACACCGGATGTCATTTCGATCACTTCGGGCCGTCCTTTCGCTACCGCGTGAAATTTTTCGATGTTTGCTTTTGCAGTTTCTATCGCGGCCTTTAGTTCATCCGGAATAAGCAATTCAGCCTCGCCGAATTCTGAGGCGGAAACTTCGAGTCCGGTAAGATCGACGTTATCGAAACGCTTTGCATATTTCCGGAGAGCGTCGTCGCCATTGTCGCGGACACTGGCGATAATTTCGGCGACAGCTTGTTCAAGCGGCTGCGCTTCCTGAATCGGGCGCTTTACGATCTCGTTCCAAGTATCTTTTGGCGGATATTTGATTACTTTCATAACAATTCACCCGATCATCTGGTCTATCGAAAGAACAAGAATTCCTTCGGCCCCGGCCTTTTTCAGGCTGTCGACTACTTCCCAAAAATCACTCTCGCCGATCACCGAATGGATCGATACCCAGCCCGGTTCGGCCAGAGGCATTAGCGTTGGGCTTTTTATTCCGGGGAGAATGCGGGCGATCTCTTCCGCTTTTTCGGTCGGAGCGTTCAGCAGAATATATTTGTTCTGCCGCGCAGCACTTACGCTACGGATGCGGAAAAGAAGCTGTTCGAGAATGTTTTGCAGATCGGGCACGAGGCCGGGCCGTGCTATCAAAACAGCTTCGGACTGCATGACGGTTTCGACCTCGCGAAGGCCATTTGAAAAAAGTGTGCTGCCCGAGCCAACAAGGTCACAAACCGCGTCCGCGAGGCCGATCGACGGCGCTATCTCGACCGAGCCGCTGATCTCGTGAATTTCGACCGTTATCTGTTTTGAATCAAAAAACTCCTGGAGAATTCGTGGATAACTCGTCGCGATCCGTTTGCCTTTGATATCCTCCACAGAGGCATATTCAAAACCCTTCGGCACCGCGAGCGAGAGCCGGCATTTGCCAAAGCCGAGCTTTTCAATGATCTCGACCGGCTGCGGCGATTCGGCGAGAATGTTTTCGCCGACTATTCCGATATCCGCCACGCCGTCAGCAACGTAGCTCGGAATGTCGTCGTCACGCAAAAAATATATCTCGAGCGGAAAGTCTTCGGCTTCGGATTTCAGCTTGCCAAACCCGTTGGTAAATCCGATCCCGCATTTTTTTAGCAGTGCCGTCGAGCCCTCGCTCAACCGGCCTTGTTTCTGAATAGCAATTTTTAATTTTTGACTTATAACCATTTCTTTTGAAAAACGGCAAAACTCCGCCCTGCAACTATTTGAGTTCGCGCGTAATAGAAAACTAGATTTCGGTCTGTTTAGAAAACGATATCAGCCCGCGCGATGGATATGCGCGTGGTGATGGAGATGAAGGATGTGAAGAACGTAAGCAGTCATCAGTACTACTATTGAAAACTATTGAACAGGGTTTTGCAAGTCAACCGAATTAAGGGTAGTGGGTCAGTTTGAGAATAAACTTAGTTCTCTGTCCCCTCCGCGAATATCTCAGCAGCCTCCGCGTTGGATATTACTTGACTATTATTCAACGCGGAGAGCACGGAGATTGATGCAGAAATCGCTGAGAAACTGCTCAAAACCTCCACCCTTTCAAACTGATCCACCGCTGAATTCAGAGGAGCGGGTCAGATTCAATCTCTTTGGTTTTTCCCTCGATTTTCTTTTTTCGTGTTTTTTGTGGATAACGGCTTTAAGAATTTTGTGCACGAACTACGTGAACAAGGAAAAATCACGGAAATCGACAAGCTTGAAATTAACCTACAACCGGATTCTGCAAGTGTTAATTTGAATTTAACGCCCTATGTCCGAATGTTCGACTCCGAGTTTCGCAGCCATTCATACCACGCGGACATTCCTTCGCCGGTCGTTGCGGACACTTGGAAGATTTCGATCTTCGGACTTACCTCGTGAGCGTAGGCAATACACCGCTCAACATCGAATTTGACGTACGGCAGCAGATCGATCTTGTTCAGGATCATCAATTCGCTCGCACGGAACATATCCGGATATTTCAGCGGCTTGTCTTCGCCTTCGGTGACGGAGAGTATTGCAACCTTCGCGCGTTCACCGAGATCGAAGAGCGCCGGGCAGACGAGATTGCCCACGTTTTCGATAAACAGAGTGAATTCGACGGCGGATCGAGGCTCTTAATCCCGCGTTCGAGCATGTCGGCTTCGAGATGGCAGCCTGTTCCCGTGTTGATCTGAACGGCTTTGCAGCCAGTGGCCCGGATGCGTTCAGCGTCGTGGATAGTTTCCTGATCGCCTTCGATAACGCCGATCTCAAATTCATTTTTCAGAGCAAGAATGGTCTGCTCAAGCAGCGTAGTTTTACCCGAACCGGGCGAGCTGACCAGATTCAGCGCGAGTATGCCTTTTGCGGCCAGCCAGCTGCGATTGCGTTCGGCAATGAGTTGGTTTTTGCCGAGAATTTCTTTTTCCAGTTCGATGGTTCGGCTATGACTTCGCGCCAGGACAGCTGCCGTACCGGAATCGGAAACAGTGTGCGAATGATGGCCGCGATCGTCATCGTGCGGTTCATCATGTGGTTCATGCGTAAGAGAATGTTTTTCGTCATGCGAATGCGGATGGCTGTGAGCATGTGCTTCGTCATGCGACATCATTTTTTGATCGCCCTTCTCCGGGTCGGTGACCGCGATCTGATTTGTTTCGGAGCATCCGCAAGTAACGCACATAATTCAAACCTCCATTTCTTTCACTTTCAGTTCTTCTCCCGCGATAATTTGCAGATCGTTGCTGCCGCACAAGCAGCGGCCGACCAGCTCGGACAAAGCGACGGTTCCGCCGCACGCATTGCAAACCGCTTGCCCTTGAATCACAAGAATTTCAAGCGACGCCCCCTCGACAACCGTTCCCTTGGCACAGATGTCGAAACAAAACCGGACGGCGTCGGGCAGGATCGCACTCAATTTGCCGATCTCCAAAGTCACGCGCTTGACCGCCGCGCCGCCGGAATTTTCGGCACAGATGGCAATGACGCTGCGTGTGATACCAAGTTCGTGCATATTTAGAAGAGTTTCACCGCAGAGACGTGGAGTTGAGAAATCAGAACGCGTTTGAAAAACCCTTCTTCCTCGGCGTCTCACCGTCTCGGCGGTAAAAAACTAACAGATTCGCGGCAACTGCTCGCCGACCAGCAGATCGACGATACGCGCTCCGCCGAACGACGTGTTCATCATTACAACGCCGCCGGGTGATTCGACGACCTCGCCGATGATGGATGCTTCTGTTCCCGCCGGATGTCTGCGCATTGCTTCGATTAGCACGTCGGCAAAATCGGGCGGAACGATTGCGACCAATTTACCTTCATTTGCCAAATAGAGCGGATCGAGGCCGAGCAGTTCGCATGCTCCTTTTACATTCTCGCGCATCGGCAAAGCTGTTTCACTGATGCGGATACTGACGTTTGAGCTTTCAGCAAACTCGTTGAGAACCGTGCCGAGTCCACCGCGTGTCGCGTCGCGCAGGCAATGAATATCGGGACACGCCGCGAGCATAGTGTTGACCAGATCATGGAGAGGCTGGCAATCGGTTTCGATCTCGCTTTCAAGTGCGAGCTCGTTTCTGGCCAGCAGAATAGCGCAGCCGTGATCCCCCAAATATCCATTTATAATAATTTTGTCGCCGACTTGGGCCCGCGTGGCCGAGATATTAACGCCAACCGGGATAACACCAACGCCCGATGTGTTGATAAACAACTTGTCGGCCGCTCCGCGTTCGACAACTTTTGTGTCGCCGGTGACTATAGCCACGCCCGCCGCATCGGCCATCTCGCGCATTGTCGCGGCAACTCGCCGAAGCGTAACGACCGACAAGCCTTCTTCCAAAACCATTCCGCATGAAAGATAGAGCGGCTTGGCTCCGCACATCGCAAGATCGTTGACCGTTCCGTTAACGGCCAAAGCACCGATATTACCGCCCGGGAAAAAGAGCGGGCTGACGACATAACTGTCCGTTGTGAACGCGAGGCGGTCGCCTTTCGCGGCAAGATCGGCAAGATTCATAACGGCCTGATCTTCGAGCGGCGCGAGCAAAGGATTGTGAAACGCCCCGAGAAAAACGTCCTCGATCAGGTCGCGCATCTTCTTGCCGCCGCTGCCGTGGGCCATGTTGATGGTCGTTTCGCGTAGGCGGCTGACCCGTTTTTGAACTGCATTTTCGGCTGTCATAAATTTAGGAAATTAGCCGCGGATGGACGCGGATAAACACTGATAAGAAATGGATTATCCTTGAACAATGTCTTTGCGATTTTGATCTATCTGTGTCATCCGTGTTCATCCGTGGCAAATTAAATCGCTGCCGCCGCTGAATTTCTGGTTATCTGTATGCGCCCGTAGTTGTAATAGGCGGCGCAGGCTCCCTCGGTAGAAACCATCAGTGCACCCATCGGTGTTTCGGGTGTGCATTGCGTGCCGAAAATTTTGCATTGATGTGGTTTAATAACGCCTTTTAGCACTTCACCGCACTGGCACGATTTCGGATCGGCGATCTTCAAATTCGGCACCGGGAATTTCCGCTCGGCGTCCCATTCCGCATATCCCGCGCGGAGGCGTACGCCCGAATGGTCAATCGAACCGAGTCCGCGCCATTCGAAAAATTCGCGAAGCTCGAAAACTTCCTGGACGGCTTCAAGAGCCGGCATGCTGCCGTTGTCGGGCACAATCCGGTTGTACTGATTCTCAACTTCGTGGCGGCCCTCAGCCAATTGCTTCAGCACCATCCACATTGAATGCAGCACGTCGAGCGGTTCGAAACCGGCAACGACGATCGGTTTGTGATAGTGGTCGGCGATAAAATCATAAGGCCGGATCCCGATGACCATGCTGACGTGGCCGGGGCCTAAGAAACCGTCGATCTCGAGCTGCGGCGAATCGAGAATGGCCTTTATCGTCGGGATGATCGTGATATGATTGCAAAACAGCGAGAAGTTTTTGATGCCGTCTTTTTTTGCCTGCAAAACGGTTAGGGCCGTGCTCGGCATCGTTGTTTCAAAACCGAGGCCGAAAAAGATAACTTCCTTATCGGGATTTTCCTTTGCAAGTTTTAGCGCATCGAGAGGCGAATAGACCATTCGCACATCGGCACCTTCGGCCTTTGCCTGGAGCAAACTTTTCTTCGAACCCGGAACACGCATCGCGTCACCGAATGTAGTGAAGATCACGTGCGGAAGCTCGGCCAACGCTACGCAATCATCCACACGCCCCATCGGCAAAACACAGACCGGACAGCCAGGGCCGTGAACGAACTCAACCTCACGCGGCAGCATATTCTGCAAGCCATAACGAAAGATGGAATGCGTGTGCCCGCCGCAAACTTCCATTATCTGCAAGGGACGATTTTTTACAATATCGATCTGCCCGACAAGCTGATTTATCCCATTCAGCAGCGTCTGGGCCTTCACCGGGTCGCGGAATTCGTCAACGTATTTCATAACAGTTTTCAGTGATCAGTTGTCAGTTGTCAGTGGTCTCTTTCTGACAACTGATCACTGCCCAAAAGACCGCCGCGTTTGTCCGCTAGCAGTGTGTGAACCAAGTCCCACAGAATGTGATAGATCGCCACGTGGCATTCCTGAATCCGGTGGATGCTATCGCTCGGGACGATCAAACAATGATCGACGCTTGCACTCGTTTTCATTTGTCCGCCATCGCTGCCGGCCAGTCCGATGGTGACGATGCCGTGTTCCTTTGCAGTGGCAAAACCGTTGATCAAATTCTCCGAGTTGCCGCTCGTCGAAATCCCGATCACCGCATCGCCCTTTTTTCCCTGTGCGATGATCTGCCGCGTGTAGATGTGGGCGAAACCGACATCGTTCCCAACCGCCGTTATCATCGCCATATCAGC
>JAYSON010000152.1:0-15410 GCA_043722725.1 Chloracidobacterium sp. | reverse complement strand
GAGCCTATTTGCCGGAACGTAAATGCGTTAGAATAATGTGATCATCAACAAATCACCAGAGAGCGAGGAATCAAATTGAATTATCCACTCGAAATGTCGTTTAAGCTTTTGGCAATTGCCAGTCAGATATACATACGCGACGCTAACGGCCAATTGCTGGGGTACGTCAAACAAAAGCTATTCAAGCTAAAAGAAGACATCAATATATTTGCGGACGAAAGCCAGACAAACCATTTGTACAATATCAAGGCGGATCGTGTACTGGATTTTTCCGCTAAATATAACTTCACCGATGCGGGCGGTAATGAACTCGGCTCGATAAAACGCCAGGGTATGCGGTCGATCTGGCGTGCGAATTACGATATCTTCGACCAGGCATCGAACGCGGTGATGAAGATCAACGAAGAAAACGGCTGGGTCAAGTTGATCGATTCGCTTGTCGGCGAGATTCCTGTAGTGGGAATGTTTACCGGTTATTTCTTCAACCCGTCGTATCTCGTTTCGCGAATTGATGGGACACCGATCGCGAGGCTTCAAAAGCAGCCCGCGTTTTTCGAAGGCAAGTTTCAACTGTCGGCTCTGACCCAATTGTCGGATGATGACGAGGTGCGGGTTTTATTAAGCGCTTTGTCGATGACATTGCTTGAGCGATCGCGGGGATAAATCAAGGCAGCACGAAGGGCATATTTAATAGAGGAGCACGGGTTAGTCAATGGATTTCTTTAGTATTGACCAATGGAAGATATTTTTTCAAAAGCTTTACTGGAGGGTGGATTCCTCCGATCTTTTCAACCGTGCCGCTCAGATCGCGTTCTATTTTTCTTTCGCATTTTTCCCCCTGTTGTTGTTTTTGGTAACCCTCGCAGGCCTAGTGCTGGAAAGCACGGAGAGCCTGAAGCGTGAACTTTACGGCTATCTTTTTCAGATAATGCCGCCGTCGGCCTTCGATCTTGTGCACAAAACTCTCGACGAGATCGTTGAAAATAGCTCAGGTGGTAAATTAACTATTGGCATCTTCGTTACGCTTTGGTCGGCTTCTGCCGGCATCGACAGCATTCGAAGTTCTTTGAACGCTGTTTACGAATTAAAGGAAGCACGGTCCTGGTGGAAAACTAAGCTGCAATCGTTGGTTTTGACCTTACTTTTTATAGTTCTGCTGGGGATCGCGCTCATCGTAGTGTCTTCGGGTTGGGAGATCTTTCAATATTTATTGGCCGTGTTGGGATTTAGAGTGACGTCGCCGTTTATTCTGGTTGGAATTCAATGGATCACTTTATTGGGGGTCTTGCTGTTCGCGACCGAAGTTATTTATAGTTGGGTCCCTTGTTTCGACAAATTCAGATGGGTATGGATCACTCCCGGAGCTCTCGTCGCGATAACCCTATGGGTAATTTTTACGGGCGGGTTCCGGTTGTATCTCCAGTATTTCAACACGTACAACCGTGCTTATGGATCACTTGGTGCCGTAATCATACTGATGTTGTGGATGTTTTTGACGGGAACAGCAATATTGGTAGGCGGTGCGATCAATTCCGTTCTAAGCGGAATGGCCGAGGACAAAGAAAAAGCTGACGCGAAGAACGGCGGCGGCGGCGAAGACACGTCAAATTCCTGAGACTCTGCCGATACTTTAGGGCGGCACTGATAACATTATTGTTGTCAGATTATACGCACTAAACTTAAAGTCTTTGTTGAACTTGAGGCGAAAACTCAAATTGACTGGAATTGACCTGTAAAAGCTACCTTTCGGAACATAAGTTCGAACCGAAATTTAATTATGTCATTAATGCTACAGGAGATTGCGGAGCAGCCGGAGGTACTGGAACGTACGATCAGCGGTGAACGCGAAAAAGTAACAAAATTAGGTGATTTTTTACGCAAGAAAGACATCGATTTGATTGTTCTCGTTGCCCGTGGCAGTTCTGATAATGCTGCTTTATTCGGACGATATTTGCTCGAAGTAACAACGGGAATTCCCGTTTCGCTGTCAGCTCCGTCGGTTTTCACGCTTTACGGCGCAAAATTGCGACTTGAGCGGGCTTTGGTTATAGGCGTTTCGCAATCGGGCGAGGGCGTCGATATTAATATAGTGCTGGAGCGCGCTAAGGAGTCGGGAGCATACACGCTCGGGATCACGAACGAGGCCGATTCGACGATGGCAAAGATCGCCGATGAGACTTTGCTTATCCACGCCGGCCGCGAAAAATCAGTTGCCGCCACAAAAACTTATACAGGCCAGATGCTGCATTTTTATATGCTCGCGGCCGCTCTCGGCAACCAAAGGCTCGATTACCATAAAATCCCTGATTACGCGGCTCAGGCTCTGAAACTTCAGCCGGAAGTCGAGCAACTGGTTCAGCGGTATGCATTTATGGAAAACTGCGTGGTTGTCGGACGCGGGATGAACTACGGCAATTCGTATGAGATGGCGTTGAAGCTAATGGAGACATGTTACGTCGTTGCCGAAAGATTTTCGTCGGCGGATTTTTTCCACGGACCGCTTGCAATAGTCGAAAGGCGTTTTCCGGTGGTTTTGTTTGCTCCAACAGGCATCACGCAGCAAGGTAATCTCGATCTGCTCGGCCGTCTGCATGAACTACACGCGGATTGCCTGTCGATAACAAACGACCGCAAGATCGCGGAATCATCGTCAAGAAGTCTTATGCTGCCAGGCGAGATTGACGAGTTTCTATCGCCCATTCCGTTTATCATTCCCGCGCAGCTTTTTGCCGCGTACCTATCGGAAACAAAGGGACTCGATCCGGATGCTCCGCGTTCGCTGACGAAAGTAACTAAAACTATCTGATTTGATTGTTCTGATCAAAGCCCGGAAACAGCCCGCAGAAGAGCCTCACGCATTTCGCCCGCGGACCCCCATCGAAGATCGACCTGTTTTGCTAGCGCTGTTTCGAAGACGGCGGCGACTTTTAGCGGTACCTCGGGCACGCGGTTCGCTATCGGAATTATCGGTTTTTCAAAAATGGCTTTAACCGTTTCGGAAATGCCGGCGTTCGCGCTGATATCGAGGGCGTGTGCTCCCGTCAAAAGGCTGTAGGCGGTCATTCCGATCGCGTAAATGTCCGAAGGCGGGCGGACCTCTTTGAAATCCCTCACCTGTTCCGGCGGCATGTAGGCAATGGTTCCGGCGACGTCGCCAACCATTGTCACTCCGCTCATACCGGTTTGCTTGTAGCTTTTGGATAAACCAAAATCGGTCAATTTCGAGATATAATTCGGGAAATTTCCGTCAACGAGAATATTCTGCTCCTTGATGTCGCGGTGTACAAAGCCTTTGCCGTGAGCAAAATCGAGGGCTGAAAGCGTTTGCTCGATTATCTTCACGACTTCCTTGTAGCTGAGCTTGCCGCCGCGATGTTTGGCGAGCTTCGAAGCATCCATGCCGCTGACATATTCCGTGACGAGATAAACAATACCGTTATGCGAACCGTGCTCGATATAACTGACGATGTGCTGATGCCTGAGCGACGAAGCGACCTCAATCTCGCGCATGAAGCGTTTTAGCGATTGTTCGCTGACAGCTACTTCGGGCAATAGAGTTTTGATGGCAACAGCTTGCCCGTCTTTTTCGGAGCGTGCGAGCATTACGCTGCCCATGCCCCCCTGACCGAGAACGCGCATCATCTGATAACCCGGGATCGGCTGCGGATTCTTCCTTAATTTTTCGCGGCAGTCGTCGCAAACGAAGGATAGCTTGGCATCGGGCCGCGAAGCTTCGGCCGACGACGGAACACCGCAATTCAAACACAGAACCGTAATCAGCGACGGTTCGGTTTGTTCGCCGCTGCCTGGCATGCCGGGCTTAAATTCGGATTGATCCGCCGCAACCTCTACTTCGAGTACAGTTTCACCGCCCTGAATACGGTCCCCATGCTTTAAATGGGCCGTTTCGACGCGGATGCCATTAACGAATGTTCCGTTGGTCGAGCTTAGGTCGCGGAGGAAACATTGGGGCGGAGCGATTTCGAGAATACAGTGATGCCGGGAAAAAAAACGGTCGTGCGGCAAGCAAAACTGTGAGTCCTCGCTTCGGCCTATCATGAACGTATCGTGCTGTTCAAATGTGAAATCGCGTCCGGTCTGAGGCCCGGCGACGACATGTAGGGTTACACGCATCAGCTATAAATATCTGTTTCTAAAGGCATCCGATAAGTAGGCATTTGGACATTAGCTTAAAAATTCCCGCCTATGAGAGCAATGCCATAAATTATTATAAACAATAAGTAGCACGCTAGGAAAACCGAGCCTACTACTATCCCGCCAATTGCAAATCCGCGGCCGCTATTCCTTTGCGGGTCCTTTTTGATCTGCGACAACGCGATAAAGCCGGTGATCAATGCGGCCGGTGAAAGCAACAGGCCCATCGAGCAGCACCAACCGATCGTCATACTGCCAATCCCCAATCCGAGCGAGACGATTGCTAACGTCTGATTTGGCGAAAGGCTTGTCGGGTATTGCGCAAACTGCTGGAGCGGCAAACCTTGCTGGGGACTCTGATATTGGATTGGCGAAGCTTGAGGCGGCCAGTTCGTTTCACTGGTTACGCGCGGCGATTTGAGAAATTCGGTGGGCGGTGAATCGTCGACAAAACTCGTCGGTGCGTTCTGAAAGAGTGTTTTGGGGGCATCTTCCGCGAGATAGCTGAGCAACTCGCCGTCGTTGAGACAGAAGTTTATTGCGCTGTCCAGATAAGTTTGTCCGCATCGTGGACATTTTTTCATAAAGGTTGAGAGGAAATCCCTAAACTATCTGGCTATTTCCAACTTTTTGAACCCGATATTTACGGCATCGCCCGAATAAAGGCCAGCTACGCCGCCCTTGTAGCCATAGGTATTCTTGATCGAAGTGACCATTTCACCGTTGATATAGAGCTCGACACGTTCGGACTTATCACGCACCTCCAGTATATTTTCCTGCGAACCTTCGTGGATCGCCGAGGAATCTGTCCAGTCAATCACATTAAACTCTTTTCCGGGTTCGTGTCGTACTACGCGATATTTCTTTTGCGTCGAATCGATAATGAAAGCATAGCCTTTTTGAAGCGGTGTCGGATTACTGTGAAACACGAGGCCATAGCCGAGGCTTGAAGTAGCATCGTTCACATTTCTAACGATAACCGAAGTACTTGCTGATTCCGTACCATACTCGGCCGGCGCCGCGACCACATAGTAAAAGCCTTTTTTCTTCGAACTCATAAAAAACTCGCCGCCAGTGTATTCGGTGTTACCGTATTGGGACTTCTTACTCACCCATTTGGAAAGATCGATCGTCCTGACCTCAGTCTTTTCAAACGGAGACGGGCTTGGCGTAGCCCGTGTAGAACTCGGTGAAGGGCTGGCGTTCGATGCAACATTCCGATTTGTATCGAGCGAAGCTACGAAAATAAAAAATGCAGCAAAACCGCCGCCGCATATCAAGACCAAGACACCGAGAATACCCAACACCCAGATCCAGGCCTTTGACGATTTTTTGGGCTGCATCGGGTATGCCGCCTGATTGCCGTACGAGCTCTGAATTCCCGGCCCGTTTCCGAGCGCCGAATTCGGGTCAGTAAACCGGGCCTGATTTATCATCACGGTTTCAGGGAGCTGGTCGCCCGTCCGGGTCAGCACTGATCCGTCGTCCAAGCAAAAATTCAAACCATCGTCTGAATATGTTTTGCGGCAGGTTGGGCAAATTTTCATCGTCGCATTCCTGTAATGTCTCTAAGGACAAAATCTCGAACTTTGCAATTATACGCATTTGCCTTCTGAAACGCGACTGCAATTGGAATTCGGTAATGTCCTAATCTGTGTTGTTCGATAATTCGCTTAGCGAACTTTGCAAAAAACTTTGCTTTCTTTGCGGTTGAAAAGAATTTTAGCCCAAAGATTGCAAAGCAAGAGTCAGAGCCTCGAAACCTTCAACGCAAAATACGACGCGCGCCGGACGGGCGTTCGTTTTATTTTTTTGTCGGCTGTTCCGTTTTCATTAAGAATCCCCGATCTGGCGATACGCTACACAAGGCTGTAGCCGCAGCGGCCGCAGAATTTTATATGCGGCGGGTAAGAACCGTTGCAGCGACGGCAGATACGCTCGGCCTGCTGCGGTGTGAAACTTGCGGGATTTGTGGTGAAGCTGTCTGGTTGGTTGAGACTGGCGGTTGAACCGGGGCTGATGCTCAGACCGCAGCGGCCGCAAAAGCGAGAGAATTCCGGCAGCATGTTTGAGCATCGAGGGCATGGGAACGAACTTGGCGATTCGGCGGGGCTGAGGAGTACGAACGATCGATTGCCGCAGCGTCCGCAGAACTTTACGCCCCCGGCAAATCGCGAATTACAGTTCGAACAGGCGACGATACCAGGCATTAAGCTGGAGTGAATGCCGCCGCTGCTGCTTCCCTGAGACGGCGAAGGGTTGCTGCCTGTTTCGGCGACCGCTTTTAGCTGGGCCTGAATTACCTGCTCGTTCGCACCTTCGCGAATCTCGATCACGCGCTCGTCGTCGCGTTCGCCAAGCTTCGATACGCGCAGGATATGCTGTCCCGCCGGGATATCACTCAAAACAACGCGGCCCGAACTGCCGACACTTCCCTTTCGCTCGTCGTCGATATAGACCTCGGCAGCAACGGGTGCGAGCACTATCAGTTTCGAGATGCCGGCGCGCTTACCTTCCTCGACGCCTTCCGCAGCTTGTTCCAAGTCCGAGATCCAATCCGAAACGGACGCGGGGCGATTTTGCGGTTCCATTTCCAGCGACTGCATGATAACGATCTCAACCTCCGCGGGAATATCGGTCCGGATCGAGGACAGCGGCGGTGCCTTATGCATGATCTTCTGCATGACGAGCTGCATCATGTCGCCCGTAAAGGGCGTGCGGCCACCGAGCATAAGATAAGCGATCGTGCCCAAAGCATAGAGGTCCGCACGAGCATCGACGCCCATTTCAGGCTGCATCTGTTCGGGTGACATAAATTCGGGCGTGCCGATTATCCCGCGTGACGACGGCGTGGCATTCGAACTAAAATCCGTAACAGTCTGGTTGATTATCTTTGCGAGTCCAAAATCACCTACTTTTATAAAGCCGTCGCCGCCCTTCCCTTTTTGCATCAGGAAGATATTTGCGGGCTTCAGATCGCGGTGTAGAATATTGAGGTCGTGTGCGGCATCCACACCGTCGGCGATCTGGCGGAGCAATCTGACAGCACGTTTAACCGGCAAAGTTCCCTCGCGGCGAAGCAACTTGTGAAGCGTTTCGCCCTCCACGTACTCCATAACGAGATAGAAAATGCCGTCGCCAGTTTCGCCGAAGTCGGTGACGCTTACAGTATTTGGATGCTGGATCGAAGCCGCCGACTGAGCTTCGCGCTCAAAACGGGCGATCGCTTCGCCTTCTTGCAAATCATCACTGCTCAGAATATCCTGACGAACCGTTTTGACTGCTACCTTTCGCGCGGCAAATTTGTTGTCTTTTGCCAGATAAACCTGTCCCATTGCACCGCGGCCGAGGCGGCTTTCGAGAAAGTATCGACCCGCCAGCAGTTGGCCGCCGGGCAGTGAAAGCCGCGTCGCCGTTTGATCGTTCGGACAGGCGGCGACCTCATCGGCGAAGCAAAGTTCGCATTTTGGACATTCTTTCATTAGCGTCCATTGTGACCGAAATTGAAAAATGAACCAAATTGGAACGTTACGATGCTGCGTTTTTTGCAATTTGGACTTTGAATTTCTTTGTTGTTATAATTGCGGAGTTTTTGGGTCGTTAGCTCAGTTGGTAGAGCAGCGGACTCTTAATCCGCGGGTCGCAGGTTCAATCCCTGCACGGCCTACCAAAAATCAACCGTTTAGGGCTGCTGTCACGGCAGCCTTATTCATTTCTCAGGCCTCATTGCATAAAAGGCGGTTCGATTCTTCCCCACCCTCGTTTGAATCCCGACACCTCCAAAATATATGTTCTGTTAATGTTGTATGTAATATACTCGTCTGGTGAGAATACTCTTAGTCGAAGATGACGTACGAATTGCAAATTTTATAGCTAGAGGCTTACGGGAAAAAGCATATGCGGTCGACCGCGCTTTCGATGGCATTGAGGCTCTGTACCAGGCGTCGATAAGCGATTACGACATAATTATTCTCGACGTAATGCTTCCCGGCAAGGACGGTTTTGCCGTTTGTCGCGAGCTTCGAGAGAGCGGTTCCGAGACACCAATACTGATGCTTACGGCCCGCGATGCTGTTGACGATCGAATCAGCGGCCTCGATTTCGGCGCGGACGATTATCTGGTGAAACCTTTCGACTTTAAAGAATTGCTTGCTCGGCTTAGGGCTCTGCTGCGGCGAAAAGGCGAGATTCGGCCCCCGAAAATGGTGGTCGACGATCTGGAGATCGACACAACTTCTCATCGCGTTTGGCGCGGCGGCCGAGAGATTTCGTTAACGGCAAAGGAATATGCGTTGCTCGAATACATGGCCCGTGAACATTCGAAGGTCGTCGGGCGTGCCGAGATCGCCGAGCACGTTTGGGACGAAAATTTTGACGCATTCTCGAATCTGATCGAAGTTTACATCAAACGGCTGCGTTCAAAAATAGATGATGGATCGGATATTAAGTTGATCCATACCCGACGCGGCGCGGGATATATCCTGGAAACCATCCCCGAATAGATGCTCAATTCCATTCGAACGAGGCTCACTCTTTGGTACCTTAGCGTCCTGGCTTTGATAATAATTGTGTTTGCCGGCGCTACTTACCTGCTGGTGGCTCATAATCTGAGCCAAACAACGGACAACAATCTGGATGAAATTGTAAGAAACATACAAATAAATCTGGATAAAGAGGATGCCGACTTAGCGGTCGAGAGGCTTTTGCCATCGACATCAACCGAAAAAGATGAAGACGAAAAAAAGCCCGCGGACGGTTCTGAAGAAGCTCCTTTGACTATTGAACAAGTTATTGCCGAGGAACTAGACGATCTACGTTCGCGCGATTACGGCTTTGTAGTTATCGGTGGAAACGGGCAGATAATTAGTTCGACCGTGACTAATCCGCAATTAGAGGAAGGCACCAGGAATCTGGCTTCCGATATTTCGTTCGCCGACGTACTGACTGAAAACGAAACGTTTCGTGTTCATCAAATTACTCTCAGTCTCGACGGAAAACCTTTTCGATTGCTGATCACACGCTCACTCAGCGAACAAATCGCATTTCTCGACAACCTGAAAAGAATCTTTTATATTTCCGTACCTTTTGCTCTCATTATGGCAGGATTGAGCGGCTATTTTCTGGCCCGCCGAAGTCTCGCGCCCGTTGTTTCTATGAGTGATCAGGCGGCCCGAATCGGCGCGTCTACTCTGAATGAGCGGCTCACAGTGCGGAACGAGAATGACGAGCTTGGAAGCCTGGCAAAAGTTTTCAACTCGCTGCTTTCTCGCTTGGACACTTCGTTCGAACGGCAAAAACGTTTTATGGCCGACGCTTCTCATGAGCTGCGGACGCCGCTTGCGATCGTCCGCGGCGAATCGGAGGTGGCGTTGTCAAAAGACAACCGCTCGGCCGCGGATTATCGTGAATCGCTTGCGATCGTTCACGACGAAAGCAAACGCCTGACCCTGATCGTCGAGGATCTTTTCATATTAGCGCGTGCCGACAGCGGAGAACTCAAACCACGTCTGGCAGCCCTATACCTCGATGAAATTCTGGTTGAATGTGTCCGCGCTGTCGGAAGCCTGGCGGAAAAACGAAACGTTAAAGTCGAGTTTTGCAGTCCAGGCGAGATGCCCTCCACCGGTGACGAAACACTTCTGCACCGCTTGTTTTTGAACCTGCTCGACAACGCTATTAAATACAATCGCGAAAACGGCACAGTAACTGTCGAAGCAGAAAACGAAGGTGACAATTACAGCGTTACCATCGGCGACACCGGCGAAGGAATTGCAACCGAAGATCACGCAAAAATCTTCGACCGTTTCTATCGTGTCGATAAATCAAGAAGCCGCGACAACACGAATGGGAAAAACGGCGTCGGCCTCGGACTTTCCATCGCTGCCTGGATCGCCGAGGTGCATCATGGCTCGATCAGCCTGAAGAAATCCGATTCGACCGGTTCGGTCTTTCAGGTCAAATTGCAAGGTCCGGAAAAAAAGTAGGAGCTTTTAATTTGTGTTGCCCGGAAAATATTGAAATTTTCTTTGCGGCCTTTGTTGGTTTCCATTAATGATCTTTGTGACAAACCTCCTTTAAACGCAAAGAATACTAAATTTGGCACAAAGAACCGGGAGACTTATTCAGCAGCACAAGGTAAGACACAACCGCCGTTAATGTTCCGTTAATTTTTCTCTCTGTAGACTAGACGCTATTGAAATCTCGTCAACAATAAAATCAGCAACTTGGAGAAAAATGAAACAACTATCTTTTATATGTGTTCTGTTTTTAATGGCGATTGTTGCCGCTTCCGCGCAAGACAAACAGTTTACCGAAGACCTTATGCAGACAGACTGCGCTTTTGAAATGACGGGTCGCAATCGGTATTTTATTCTCGAACCTGGCTACCAACTGACTTTAGAAAACAATAAAGGCGGGCGATTGGTGATAACCGTTCTGAACGAAACGAAGAAAATCGGCAATGTCAAAACGCGGGTCGTCGAAGAAAACGAATCGGAAAACGGGAAGACCATCGAGATATCGAGAAATTTCTTTGCTTTCTGCAAACAAACAGGCAGCACTTATTATTTCGGCGAGGAAGTTGATCTTTACAAAAACGGCAAAATAGCCAAAGGCGAAGATGCCTGGACAGTGGGGGGCAAAAACCGGGCGGGTGTGATAATGCCTGGCCTCGCTTTGTTGGGCGCGAGATATTTTCAGGAAATCGCGCCAGGCGTGGCGATGGATAGAGCAGAAATCATCAGCACAAGCGAAACAATAACCACACCAGCGGGAAATTTTACACACTGTTTGAAAACAGAAGAAACAACGCCACTCAAACCGAAGGAAAAAGAATACAAATTTTACGCGCCAGGAATCGGACTGATTCAGGAAAATGATTTGCTGCTAACCAAACACGGCTTTGGAAAATAAGCCGAAATCCGCTTGAAACGCCCGCAACATCAGACCTGAAAATCTTGCGCGGGCGTAAAAAGTGTACTTATACTGCCGATCGTAACGAAAATAAACAGCATAAGATTAGAGGTTTAGGACTGACACCCGGTTTTCCTTTCTAATATTTTTGCTCTTTACTTAAAGACTCACGAGTTAATCTTCTGTTCACCTTCCAGCATATACTCTCAGTTCCGCCAGCATAGGAAATTACCTTGAGTTCCAGAGAGTACTGGAAACTCGTCAGCATCAATTTGGAATTCGCTACCGATAATGAACGCGACGCTAACATTCTCGAACATCTTGCATCGTCCGGTGCGTACCCTGGTCAGCGTTTTGGGGATCGCTCTCGGCGTATTGCTGATAGTTTTCACTATCGGTTTGGCAGATGGCACGTTGCGCGGCAACGCTCAACGGGAAGCAAATGTCGGCGCCGAGATTATGGTCAGATCCTCCGGTACGTTCGGCTTAAGCGGAGTAGAACCTCTCCGATTGCCTATTTCGCGGGTTGCAGAACTCGCCAAAATCGAAGGTGTGAAAATGGTTGTTCCGCTTGGTCAAAATCTGGACGCTGCCCAGGACACGGAAACGGGAACCCGGCTTATTGACGGCGTAAATTACGACGAATACGCGCTCATTGCCGGTCTACGGATCATTGAAGGCCGGAAAATTGGAGCAGACGGTAATGAAGCCATTATAGACACGAATTGGCAAGAGCAAAATAAAATCAAAGTTGGTTCAATATTACGAATCTACGAAAAGAATTTTACCGTTGTCGGAACCTACGAACCGGCAAGCGGCGCACGCATCAAGATTCCTCTAGGGACAATGCAAAAAGAACTGACCGGCGAGACGAACAACTGCTCGGCGGTTTTAGTGAATGTGGCTGACGCAAGTCAACAAGATGCCGTTGCGGAAAGCATTTCACAGAAATTTCCCGACGACCAAATCATTTTTACCAAAGATTTTGAAGAACTTTATTTACAAGCAGTCCCCGTCTTGGATGTTTTCCTGAACGTCGTTATCGGTGTTGCGGCGATCATCAGCACACTTGTAATTTTGCTGACGATGTATACAACCGTCACCGAGCGCACTCGACAGATAGGCATTTTAAAGGCGTTGGGAATGTCAAAAACCGGGATCGCGTGGACGATAACGCAGGAAGCGTTGATGATTAGTTTTTTTGGCGTCGTTTTGGGTGTGGTTTCGGCAGTTTTGCTGCGTTTGGTGTTAATGCAGACGGCGTCGTCAATGCAGGTCTCGATTGATTTGAGGTTGATCTTGCTGACGCTGCTTGGTGTGCTTTTGGGAGGTGCAACCGGAGCGCTATACCCGGCAATCCGGGCAGCCCGAATGGATCCGGTTGAGGCATTGAGTTACGAGTAAAGAAAAATTTTCCGGCGAGATCAAATAATTGACCCTTCTGTAAACTAAAGGCAAAAAATAATGTGCGGAATTACCGGTTGGGCGAATTTAAATACTAATTCTTCTCCGAGCGAAGCGGACGAAATGCTCTTGCGTACGATGTGCGGGAGAATCAAGCATCGCGGACCGGATGCTGAGGGCATATTTTTGTCAGAATCGATTGCCCTTGGAATGAGGCGGCTTTCAGTTATTGATTTGTACACCGGCGCACAGCCTGTTTTTAACGAAGATCGTACCATTTGGGTCGTGATGAATGGCGAGATTTACAACTTTCAGGAGTTGCGGAAAGACCTAAAGCAAAGCGGACATCGATTTTTCACGGACTCAGACATTGAGGTTTTGCCGCATCTGTACGAAAAATATGGTCCGCGAATGATTGAGAAGCTAAACGGCATGTTTGCATTTGCATTGTGGGATTCGCGTCGAAAAAAACTTCTAGTTGCACGCGACCGTTTTGGTGAGAAACCTCTTTATTACGGCATTTTTGCCGGCAAGCTGATTTTTGCTTCCGAATTAAAAGCCCTGCTTGCGCATCCCGACGTTGAAACAAAACTAAATTTTCAGGCTTTGCGCCAATACCTCGCGTTTGATTACGTCCCTGCTCCGCTTTCGATTTACCAAGGTATTTTCAAACTACCCGCCGCCCATTCGCTGACGCTTGAAAACGGCGAAATCAAGATCGAAAGATATTGGGATTTGAGTTTTCATAAACGTCAACCCGTCCCGAGCGTAGAAGACGCCGCCGAGGAATTGCGGGCGCTTCTTGCCGATTCTACAAGAATGCGGCTAATGTCGGACGTTCCACTTGGCGTCTTGCTGTCCGGCGGCGTGGACTCTTCGAGCATAGCGGCATTCGCCCAGCAGTTTTCGAGCAAGCCGGTAAAAACTTTTTCGATGGGTTTTGAAGAAGCCTCATTTGACGAATCGCCTTACGCGCGGCAGGTTGCAAAGCATCTCGGCACGGAACATTACGAAGACCGGTTAAGCGTGGATACAGCGGCGGATTTGCTGCCGGAAATTGCGACTTGGCTGGATGAGCCTTTGGCGGACGCCTCAATTTTACCGACGTTTCTGCTTTCGCGTTTTGTCCGCTCTGAAGTCACTGTGGCGTTAGGCGGCGACGGCGGCGACGAGATTTTTGGAGGCTATCCCTGGTATTATGCGCAAAAAATGGCGGAAAGATACGAAAAGATTCCGCAATTTTTTCGTCACAATTTTTTTGAAAATATCGTCAGCAATTTGCCGCTCGGCAGCATTAACATGCCGTTCGATTTTATGGCAAAGCGTTTCGTCAAATCGCTGGGAAATCAAGATTTGGTGGAGCGGCACCATTCTCTTATCGGTTCGTTCACTGTCAATGAGCAAGAAAACTTGTTGACCAGCGAAGTGCTATCGCATAACGGCTCCGATATTTACGCCGAAGCACGCCGCTGGCTGAAAATTTGGGACGCCGCCAATTTGGATGTTTCCCTTCCTGTAATCGCTTCTAACCATACGGTTGAAAAAATGCAGTTTCTCGACATGAAGTTTTTTCTTGCTGAGGATGTGTTGACGAAAATTGACCGTGCCAGCATGGCGGTTTCGCTTGAGGTTCGCTCACCTTTTCTAGACCCGCGAATAGCTGAATTTTCGGCGAGTTTACCGAGGGACTACAAACTCAACTGCAAGAGTGCAAAGTTTGCTTTCGGACGAACCGGAAAGTTTATACTGAAGAAAGCCGTTGCACCGATGCTTCCCCCGCAAATTACCAAACGGAGGAAGCAGGGCTTTACTATTCCGGTTGCCGCTTGGCTAAATGGCAAGCTCAATCCGCTTGTCCGGGATTTGCTTGCGCCCAATCGACTCAAGGATCAAGGCCTATTCAATCCGGTATTCGTTCAAAAACTTCTCACTGAACACGAAACAGGCAAAGCCAATCACCACAAACTGCTCTGGACGCTACTCATCTTTCAGCTTTGGTGTAATAATTTCCCAACGAAGGATATATGAATTGGCGAAGCGAGTTGTCGTCCAAATCAATAATTTTCAAATGCGGCAAGGGCGGGGTCAGCTTTTGCTACCGGAAGCTGTTAATCTTGCATTCATCTTTCGAATAGTAGACTTTTCGCTATTTCGCAATTTTAGCAATGATCTTAATAAATAAACAAACTTAGAATCTTGTTTCGGGAGTTCGATGACCACGAAAAAGCTAAAGTCGGTTCACATAACGAATTACTATCACAAGAGTTCGGGTGGAATCCGCACTGTTTATGACCGTCTTCTCGAAGCGGCAAATCGGCATGAGCGTGAAGTGCGTCTTATTGTTCCAGGCGAGTTTGACGAGCAGCGGGAAATTGGCGAGTTCGGCCGTATTTATTATGTAAAAGCTGATAAATCGCCGATTTTTGACAGCCAGTACCGGATAATAAAGCCATGGCAATATCTATTGAACAAATCGAGGGTCCGGGAAATTCTCAACGACGAAATGCCCGATATCATTGAAGTCGCCGAAAAGTACTTATTGAGCTATATCGGCGGGCACATAAAGAGAGGATTTTTGAAAACGCTTAACCGCCCAATGCTTGTGCATCTGAGCTGTGAGCGCATGGACGATAATATTAGAGCGTTCGTGTCCCGCGCCATTCCCCGCCGTTTTTCACGAAGCGTGATGGGAAGCTATGTGGCGCCGATGTTCGATTATCATATCGCCAATTCGGACTATACCGCTCGGGAGCTTCTGGAATCGGTTGCAAACGGAAATCGTAGTCATCCGTTTCAAGATATGTGCTGGAGATTTTTTAAATCGTCAAGCAAACAGTTCAGCGAGCGTGTATTCGTCAACAATTGCGGGGTGGAAACCGAGATTTTCACGCCCGATAGAAAAAAGCAGGAAATACGCAGCCGGATTTTGGCTGAAGCTG
>JAYSON010000151.1:0-11875 GCA_043722725.1 Chloracidobacterium sp. | reverse complement strand
CCATCGTCCGCCAGTTCACTAGCGGACGATGGCGTCCGCGTTCCGAACCAGTTGGGGAATTCGGGGCCGTTTGAGAGATCGAGGAGTTTTTCGTAAGGCGGGTCGAATTTGATATCGAGAAATTTTAGAACTTGTTCGGTAAACTTTTCGACATCGTTTATCGAATATTCGTAAAGCTCATCCCATGTCGAGACTCCGACCTGTTTCATAAACCGCGTGAGCTGTGCGCGTTCGATGACTTCGGGCGTCGGTGTCCAGGCGATGGGCTGATCTTCGAGAAGGTTAGTGTCGTGCATAAAGACAAAATTTTGTCCACAGATTAACACAGATGAACACGGATAAGAATTTGCGAAAATCTGTGTTAATCTGTGTCCATCTGTGGTTAATTTCATCGTTTTATGACCGAGCAGCCTGTTGGTATACAGTTGCCGTCGAACTTATTTCAGGGTCGGACGGCTATCGTCACCGGTTCCTCCCGCGGCGTCGGGCGGGCGACGGCTTTGCGGCTGGCGGAGGGCGGGGCGAATGTCGTGGTCAATTATCTGAGCAATGACGGCGAGGCGGCGGAAACGGTTCGGATGTGTCAGGAGAAGGGCGTCGAATCTTTCGCGGTTCAGGCTGATGTTTCGGAATTTATACCGGCGAAGGAAATTGCCAATAAGGCTGTCGAAAAGTTTGGGCGGATCGATCTTCTGGTATTAAATGCCGGTGTTTGGGAAGGCGCTCCGATTGAGGAGATGAGCGAGGAAACCTGGAATAAGGTTTTGAACACGAACCTCAAATCGGCGTGGGCGATGACGAAAGCCTGCGTCCCGGCGATTAAAAAACGCGAGTCGGGGTCAATCGTGCTTGTGTCGTCGACGGCGGGCCAGCGCGGCGAGGCCAATTATTCAAATTATGCCGCTTCGAAAGGCGGGCAGATCTCGTTTACCAAAGCGCTTGCCACCGAGCTTTGCCCAAAAATACGTGTCAACTGTGTCGCTCCGGGTTGGATCGAAACGGCGATGGTGCGGCCGGCTTTTGACGATGACGCATACAAACAAAGCGTTCTGCGGTCGATCCCGCTGAACCGCATCGCTACGACCGACGACATAGCTTTGTCGATTTGTTTCCTACTGTCGGATTGGTCGCGGCACGTCACCGGTGAGATTTTAAACATAAACGGCGGCTCCGTTCTCTGCGGCTAGTGCGGCCAATTAACCAAGGAAATTTTATCCACAGATAAACACAGATGGACACAGATTTGATTTTATCTGTGTTAATCCGTGTGTATCTGTGGATAAATTTCTTGCTGTGCTTTGCGTCGCTTCCAATTTTGCTTTAATTTTACAGTTTAATTGTGGGCGAAAAATTATACCCAACCGTAATGAAATTCGGCGGCACGTCCGTGGGCGACGTGGCGGCCTTCGAGCGTGTTTTTCGCATTGTTTCTACACAGATCGAAAAACATCCGGTCGTCGTTGTTTCGGCGATGACGAGGGTGACGGACGCTCTGCTGAATGCGTTCGAAACTGCCAAAAAAGGCGATTTTGCCGAGGCGTTTACATCGCTCGAACCCCATTTTCAAAGGCACGCAGCGGTATCGCGGCATTTCATTCCCGATGGTGCGCCGAATGCGTTCAGCGGCGAGCTTGAATTTGCTCGCGGCGAGCTTTCCGACCTGCTTATGCGGGTTTCACGCCGTTCGCTGCCGCTGTCAATGCTCAAGGACGCGATCGTTTCGTACGGCGAGCAGCTCTCATCGCGGCTTTTGGGCGAAGTTCTAAAAGCGAAAGGCGTGAATGCGAGACAGATGGATGCTCGTCGGTTGATCGTGACCGATGACGAATACGGGGCGGCACAGCCGATCTGGGAGGAAACAAAAGAGTTAGTGCAGCTCGAACTGCGGCCGCTGATCGAGGCCGGCGAAGTACCTGTCTTGGGTGGATTTATCGCGGCGAGCCGGGGCGGCGAGACGACGACGCTCGGACGCGGCGGTTCGGATTATTCGGCTGCATTGGTCGCAGCGGCCTTGAGCGCTTCCGAATTGCAAATTTGGACGGACGTAAGCGGTGTGATGACCTGCGACCCTCGAATCTGCGGCGAGGCACGGACAATTCCCGTGCTGTCGTACGAAGAAGCGGCTGAGCTTGCCTATTTCGGTGCCAAGGTCCTGCATCCAAAAACAATTAAACCGGCGGTCGATCACGCGATTCCGGTCCGTGTCTGCAATACGTTCGAACCGGGTGAGATCGGCACGATGGTTCTCGGCAATTCTGGCGAGACGCCGAACAAGATCAAATCGATCGCCCACAAAAAGAACATCACTATTTTGCGGATCACGTCGGCCCGGATGCTCGGCGCATACGGATTTATGAGCGCCGTATTTCAGGTCTTTGACCGGCATCGCACGGTGATCGATGTGATCTCAACCTCTGAGGTTTCGGTTGCCCTGACACTCGATAACTCTGATTCGCTTGAAAAGGTGGTCGAAGATTTGCGTCGGCTCGGAGAGGTAGAAGTGGAAAGCGGCTACGCGGTTGTTTGCGTAGTCGGCGAAGGCCTGAGGGCAAGCACCGGCCTTGCGGCAAAGATATTCTCGACCATCGATGACGTAAATATAGCCCTCGTCTCACACGGAGCCTCGAGCGTGAATTTGACGTTTGTGGTGAGGGAAGAGACGGTTAGCGATGTGATACGGAAACTGCACCGTGAGTTCTTTAATCTGTGATAATATTTTGATTGAGGAAAGATATGTCAGTTGTCGTCGAAATAATTAATACTACAAATCTGAAACGGGCGAAAACTCTTTTGGGAGCTAAATCCGATAGTGAGACGCTGGAAATGGCTCTGGAAAAGGTAGTTGAAGATTACTATCCGGTCGAAAAACCGACTACGGGTAATGATCTGCCTGATGAGTATTGGGAAGATTTATTTTCTCAACCTCTCCTGCCCCCGTCTCATTCCGGCAGCCAGGCAATCATCGATGAGCGGAACGAGGACCGGTTCTAATGTCATTTTGGGACAGTAGCGCAATTGTTCCTCTGTGCCTTAATGAAAGCCGCTCTCAATCCGCACGAATACATTGGCGACGTTACCGTGAACGATATATCTGGCGGGAAACTCCTGTTGAGATCGCTTCTGCGTTTGCTCGCCGCACGCGAGAGAGAGTTCTAGACGACGCGAATCGGATTAAAGCCGAATATCGTCTTAAGATTGTCGAGGCAGAATGGAACACGATCGAGCCGAGTGCGAGAATGATCGACCTCGCGCGTACTTTTCCTGCTATTTATGGCCTTCGCGCACTCGACAGCCTTCAACTCGCCGCGGCCCTATTGTGGTGCAAGGAATTTCCCAAAGACAAAGATTTTATATCCGCAGACGCAAAGCTCTTGGTAGCGGCTAAAAGCATAGGCTTCACCACTCATCATTTGTCATGACATCGTTCTAGGTTCGCTCGGAGCTTCGAGCGTGAATCTGACGTTTGTGGTGAGGGAAGAGACGGTTAGCGATGTGATAAAGAAGCTGCACAAAGAATTCTTTTAGAGTCGTTATGCTGAGGATTTTGTTGATTACTTTTCTTTTCAGCGCTCTGGGCGGATGCTCGGACCACGGCAATGTGCCGAGCGAGTTCGAGGCGCGGAGCGTGACCGTCAGCGAGACCACATACGGCTATCGTGTCTCCGTTCCAAAGGACCGTCGTCCGGATCAGAAGCTGCCGGTGATGCTGTACCTTCACGGAGCGGGTGCTCGCGGTGACGATAACACGTCTCACGTCGATGGTATTAAGTGGGCGATCGCGCCGGTTCAGGAAAAGGTGAGGTTCATCATCGTCGCTCCACAGTGCCGTCCCGACACATTTTGGGCGGCACAGGAAATGGCCGATTACGCGCTCGCGGCCCTTGATCAATCGGTGAAAGAATTCAACGGCGATCCGCAACGGCTTTACCTTGTCGGGTTCTCGCTCGGTGGTTACGGTGTTTGGCAGATCGCTGCGGGGAATCCAGGGAAGTTTGCTGCCCTGGTACCCGTCGCCGGAGGTATTGTGGAACATCCGATCAAACCGCCGGGTCGTACTGCGATCATACCCTCGGTTAGTGAGATGCTCGATTCGCCTGAGCCATATAAAGAAGTAGCGGGAGCGATCGGGAAGACTCCGGTCTGGGTCTTTCACGGAGCCATGGACCATGACGTTCCCGTCCAGTTTTCGCGCAATATTGTCAGGGCACTGAAGGCCGAAGGCCGGAACGACGTAAGGTATACAGAATATCCGGACGACAAGCATCAGATCTTCGGAAAGGCGTTTGCCGAGCCGGGATTACTGGAATGGCTGGCGGCGCAAAGACTGGGCGAAAAAAAATGAACCTATTTGAACTAACAAAATCTTTGATGAACATTCCGTCCGTTTCCGGCGATGAGGAAGCGGTTGGGTTTTATCTTCGCGATTATTTGCAATCGCTTGGATGGACGGTTGAGCTTCAAAAGGTTTCTGAGAATCAGAACAACGTCATCGCTTGCCTGAACGAAACTCCGCGAGTGTGGCTATCGACTCATATGGATACGGTGCCGCCGTTTATTGCGCCGACGGAGGATGCGGAGAAGATCTATGGGCGCGGTTCGTGCGACGCGAAGGGGATCATCGCGGCGCAGATTATGGCGGCGGAAGAGTTGAGGAGTGAAGGGGTGGAGGAGATAGGGCTGCTATACACGGTGGAAGAAGAGCGGGCATCGACCGGTGCGAAAGTCGCAAATCTGCATCCGCTTGCGGCCAAATGCGAGTACATGATCAACGGGGAGCCGACGGACAACGACCTGGCTGTGGGATCGAAGGGAACGTTTCGGTTTAAGATCCTGACAAAAGGCAAAGCGGCGCATTCCGCCTACCCGGAGGAAGGCGAGTCGGCGATTGAAAAGCTGATCGACATACTCGACGATGTCCGCAAAACCAGGTTTCCGAGCGACGATTTTTTTGGCGAGACGACTGTAAACATCGGCACTATCGAGGGCGGGCTTGCCTTAAATATTATTCCGCCCAACGCCGAAGCAGGACTGGCGATCAGGCTCACGACGAAACGCGGACCGGTTGAGAAACTTCTAAGAAGCGTGGTGGGCGCCCGTGGCGATATTGAAATTCTCTCGTTCAGCGAGCCTGTACGGATGCTTGAGGTTAATGGTTTTAAACAAAAGGTCGTGCGGTTCACTACCGACATCCCGCACCTGCCGAATTGGGGCCAGCCGCTGCTTCTCGGCCCCGGGTCGATCCTTGTTGCTCACACAAAAGACGAGTTCGGGCTCAAGCAAGATCTTAAAGACGCGGTCGGGTTATATGTAAATTTAACGAAGGAACTGCTGGAAAGAAATACCCGTGTCTGAAGTCCTGCGTTTAAAAATCACATTACCAATTCTACATTGTAAATTATTAATTGTTTGCAATAACATAGCGTCGCAATTGTTGTCATCTCAACCCGTTAATATGCCCGCAAAACGATGGTAGTTTTGCGGGCATCGTGAATTTGATCTATCTGAATCGAGTAGCCGTTGACGTGGAACAGCCTGAGCCGATAAGAACGCCGCTTGGGTTAAAGAGTTGAAAGCCACCCGTTGTCGAGCCCTGATCCAGGTATCTTTCGTATTCAAGGGTTTGACTTACCTTAAGCCTTCCGACCGGCACGCCTGCCGGAGTTAAAGGGATAAACGTAAAATCCAGCAGATAGCTGTCCTCGCCACGCCACGGGGCAGCCTGCCAGGTGCCGTGGCCGGGAGTTCGGAAGGGCGTCGCTGGATTTGCGCCATATTCGGACAGCGTTCCGCCCTTGTGAAAGGTGATCAAACCTATAAAAGCGGGCCCTGCCGGAGCGCCCGTCTGACAGTTCCGCGGGGTGACAGTTGTTTCCCAGACGCCGACGATACGATTAAGTGACTGACTCTGGCCGCTGCCGGAAATGCGTTGAGACTCGCCAGTCCGTTCTATTTCCTGACCCATAACCGAAGTCTGGGCAGCGGCAACAAATATAATTAGTGTCAGCAGTGAAAAGCCGATCATTTTTGCGAAATTATTTTTCATTTTGTCCTCTCTTTTATTTTTAGTCGAAATTTGTTGTATCGGGTGGCACAGCGAATAAAGATTGTTGTGTCCTCGATTGTTTTGCCACGGAATATAACGCGACGGGATGTGCAAAATCGGCTCAATAAAATTTCCCATGTGGATTCCGGATCGCCCATCCGACTGAAAAGATTGACTGCGCCGTACAGGCGAGCGTATTATCAGTTCCAATTTATATGGAATCCGACGCAGCAAAATCGCAGGAAATTTCACGAATTCTTCATGAATGGAGCGATGGAGGTCAGGAAGCCTCAGAAAAATTGATGCCCCTCGTTTATGACGAGCTAAGACGGCAGGCAGCCCGGTATCTGCGGCGTGAACGGCCTGGTCATACGCTGCAAACAACGGCGCTGATTCACGAGACATACCTTAAGCTAATCGATCAGCGAAATGTCGACTGGCAAAATCGGGCGCATTTCTATGGGATTGCCGCCCGGGCGATGAAGCGAATTTTGCTCGATTATGCAAAGGCACGACATCGGAAAAAACGCGGCGGGGCGGCCGAAAATTTGCCTCTGGATGAGGCGAGGTTCGTCGTGTCGGGCGAAAAAAGCGTAGATTTGATCGCTCTGGACGAAGCTCTGACTCGGTTAGCCAGATTGGACAAGAGGCAGGCGGGCATTGTCGAATTGAAATTTTTTGCAGGCCTGTCTATCGAAGATATTGCGGAAACGCTGCAAATTTCACCGGCCACAGTAAAGCGCGAATGGAATTCGGCTAAAGCCTGGCTGCATAGCGAGATCATTCAATAATGGACGCCGAACGTTGGCAAAAAATCAAATCCGTATTCGACGCCGCGTTGGACGTTGAGCCGGCCAGGCGTGCCGATTACGTGGCGGAAGCCTGCTCGGGCGATCCTGACCTGTATGCCGAAGTTTGCAAACTCATGGATTCATTCGAAAAAGCTGACGGCTTTATCGAAGAACCGGCGGTAAACGAGGTTGCCAGCCTGATCATGAAATCAAAAGAATCGCTCGTGACGGGCCGGCGATTCGGACACTATGAAATTTTGCGCCAGATCGGTGTCGGCGGAATGGGCGAAGTTTATCTTGCCAGGGACGAAAAGCTTGGCCGCCAAGTTGCAATCAAAATCCTTAATGAAGAATTCAGCCGTAATGAATCGAACGTCCAACGATTTATGCAAGAGGCAAAAGCGGCATCGTCGTTAAATCATCCCAACATACTGATCATTCACGAGATAAGCGTTAGCGATGATGCGAATTACATCGTCAGCGAATATGTGGAAGGCAAGACGCTGCGCGAAGTGATCCGTGAATCGAATTTAAAACCGTCGGAAATTCTGGACATCGCCATCCAGATATCCGGCGCTTTAGCCGCCGCGCATTCCGCAAATATTGTCCACCGCGACATCAAACCCGAAAATGTAGTCATCCGGCCTGACGGATATGTAAAAATCCTGGATTTCGGCCTTGCGAAACTCCTGGAGGCGAAACCCGCGTTTGCGGCTGGCGACGCCCAGACGGCAAAACAATATCAAACCGCCCAGGGAATTATCATGGGCACGGTCAACTACATGTCACCTGAACAAGCCAAGGGCGAAAAGATCGATCAGCGCACCGATATTTTTAGTTTGGGCGCCGTTATATACGAACTGGTCGCCGGCCGCACTCCATTTCAAAGCAGTTCAATGTCTGAAACCTTTGCCAATCTTATAAACGTTGAACCGCAGCCTCTTTCACGTTACGCGTCGAATGTCCAGGATGAATTACAGCGGATCGTGTCGAAAACACTGCGCAAGGTCAAGGATGAGCGCTATCAAACCATTAAGGACCTGCAAACGGATTTGAAGGCCCTTCGCGAAGATCTCGATTTTGACGAACGGCTGGAGAGATCGCATGGTCCCGACGGCAAGAATGCGACAGCGCTTTTAAGGGCCAATACGGGCGATGCGGCTAACGACACGGCCGAGACGGACGCTAACTCGACGCGGAAGATCAAACTGGGCAGGCGATTTACGGCTGTGGCTTTAGGATTACTGCTTTTATCGATTATTGGTGGCGGTTACTACCTTTTCTGGGCAAAAAAGACCGTCTCAAGCTCCGACGTGAAGAAGTCGCTCGCGGTTTTGCCCTTTGTTAATGCAAGCCAGGACCCGAATGCGGAATATCTAAGCGACGGCATCACGGAAAGCGTGATCAATAATCTTTCGCAGCTTTCCGGGCTGCGGGTAATGTCGCGGAACTCGGCATTTCGATTTAAGAACAATCAAACCGACGCGAAAAGCATTGGTTTGCAGCTTGGCGTGGAAACGCTGGTCACGGGCGATATCAATCAGCTCGGCGACAAGCTTGTCATAAATGTCCGGCTTATCGATGCAGCAGATGATTCTCAGATATGGGGCAATCAATACGTCAAAAATTCCGCCGACATTCTCGCCGCGCAAAACGAGATCGCGCAAGCCGTCGCGCAAAATCTGCGCGTCAAATTATCCAACGTCGAGCAGCAGCGACTTGGTAAAAACTACACGGACAACGTTGAAGCCTATCAGCTTTATCTCAGGGGGCGATTTCACGTTTTCAAATTAACACCCCCGGAAACTCAGCGCGGCATTTCATATTTTCAGCAGGCGATTGACCTTGACCCTAGCTACGCGCTCGCATACGCCGGACTCGCGGACGCATATCGCTCTTTTGCTCTCGGCAGCGAGATGCCGCCGGGCGAATTTCTTCCGAAGTCGAAGGCAGCGGCAAACAAGGCAATCGAGATTGACGAGACTCTCTCGGAAGGTCATACGGCGCTCGGTGCAACATCATTTTGGCAATGGAATTGGAACGAAGCCGAAAATCATTTCAAACGCGCCCTGGAACTCAAACCGAACAGCTCCGACGCTCATTTATTTTACGCGCACTTACTTTCCAACACCGGGCGGCACACCGAGGCACTCGTCGAAGCCAAACGTGCCCGCGAACTCGATCCGCTTTTTCCGTTTGCCGGCGCGCTCGAAGGACAATTTTTGAATCATGCCGGACGTACCGACGAAGCGTTAGACAGATTAAAGAAAACCTTCGAGCTGGCACCGAATTTTTGGATGCCTCATTTATTTGCTGCAAGTGCATACATTGAAAAGGGAATGTATGCGGAAGCCATCGCCGAAGCGCGCAAATCGCACGAGCTTTCATCCGCTCAAACGTATTCAGTTGCTACCGAATGCTATGCTTTGGCAAAACTGGGAAGGCGCGACGAAGCGCAAGCAGCACTGGACGAGTTATTGAAATTGTCCACGACGCGCTTCATGCCGCCCACTCATATCGCGTTGGCTTATAACGGGCTTGGCGAAACCGATAAAACATTTGAATGGCTGGAAAAAGGTTACGAACAGCACGATCCGAAAATGGCGTTTTTGAAAGTCGAACCGAAGTGGAACAATCTTCGTTCGGACCCGCGATTTATCGATTTGATGCGGCGGATGAATTTTGAGTGAGAAATGTAAATTGCACTTATTGGTTATGGTGAAATGAAGAGACTCATCGCGCCGCACTCAATGTCATTTCGCCGAGGGCTCGATCCTCGTCGCGCACACAAAATACGAATTTGTTATGAAGAAAGATTTGGAAGAAGCGGCCGGACTTTATATGAATTTGGTACAGAAACTACTCACATAAAAGAAAAGAGGAGCATAGGTTTCAGTAGTTAGCTACTAAGAACTAAAATTAAACCTACGCTTCTCTTTTTCGTCTATTCAAACCGCGTGGCTGTTGTCGTCGAGCAGCCTGTAAACACTAAGTTGCCGTTCGGAGCGTAGACTTCCGCAGTTCCGCCTGACTCGTATTCATCGCCGCTGCGAGCTAGATTTGCCGTGTGTTTAATAATTGTCCAGCCGGTAAAATTACCGCTTGCGTCAAAGCTAAAAGACTTGAACTTAAAACTATAGGTGTTTCCACCTGCGTGACTCCAAAC
Source organism: Chloracidobacterium sp. (assembly GCA_043722725.1). Classification (GTDB taxonomy): domain Bacteria; phylum Acidobacteriota; class Blastocatellia; order Pyrinomonadales; family Pyrinomonadaceae; genus OLB17. Next base: position 1,875 of record JAYSON010000151.1, on the reverse strand, counting down.
ACCCTGTCCGGGCGTTTTCAGAGCCTGCGGGGTACCCGATGTCGAATCAAGCGTCGTTCCGCCGGACATAAACGTACCGACTGACGCAAAAGTTCTGATTGCTGCGCCCGTCTGGCAGTTGCGAATCGTTACCTGCACGTCCCACGTGCCTTCCAATCTACCATTGCCGCCGCCTCCGACGTCTCTTGATTCATCCTGAGCAAACACCAAACCGAAAGTCACCACCGAAATTACAATCAACGTTGAAATTGTTCCGCCGATTATTTTCACAAAATTGTTTTTCATTTTTATTTCCTCTCACTATTGATGATTTCAGTCAAGGAGCCCTGTCGCTAACGCTCGCGGTACTGACAGGATTGGCTGATGCGTGTCATAATCTCCGAAATCAGTTATGAAAATCGTTAGAATCTGGCTGAGATTTTGTGAGAATTTGTGAGAACTGATATGGATGGGCCGAAAACGCCGCTTTACGAGTTTGGTCATTTTCGCCTTTGTGCCGCGAAACGTCTGTTACTAAAAGGCGTTGATGAGATTGTGCCGCTGATGCCAAAAGCTTTTGACACTTTGCTTTATCTTGTCGAGCACAGCGGGAAAATTATTGAAAAAGACGAGTTAATGCGCGAAATCTGGCCGGATACGATTGTCGAAGAGAATAATCTCACACAAAATATCTCGATCCTGCGACGCGTTTTCGGCGAAAGACCCGGCGAACATCGTTTTATCGCTACCGTTCCGGGCCATGGTTATAAATTTGTCGCCGACGTTCGTGAGCAGCCAGAACCGCCTGCGTTAGCGGGTGGGTTAAACACGGCTGAGAATAATCGACAGATAAATACAGATGAACAAAGATTGGAAACTGATGACCCAAAACTAAAGGCCCATAACCAGATCGCAAAGGACATTGGACAAAGGACAAAAGATGGAAAAACACACCGCTTTTGGCTGGCCGCCGTTTTCAGCACGTCTATTATAGGTTTAAGTTTGCTTGGCTTTTACGCCTGGCAGGGAAACGAAAAACCCGCCGTCGCGTCAATTAAAACCGTTGCTGTACTGCCGTTCAAACCCTTAGCACCGGAAAATCGCAATGAAGCCTTGGAACTCGGAATGACGGACACTCTGATTGCAAAATTGAGCGGCGGCGAAGAAATTACCGTTCGTCCTCTGAGCGCGATTCGCCGTTATAATTCCGTCGAGCAAGACTCAGTGATTGCCGGGCGCGAACTTAATGTCGAAGCCGTTTTGGACGGAACGATTCAAACCTCCGGCGAGAGAATCAGAGTTTCGGCAAAGCTGCTTAGCACCAGCGACGGAAAGCAATTATGGACGGGACAATTTGACGAAAAATTTACCGACATTTTCGCGGTGCAGGATTCAATTTCGGAACGGGTCGCGGCGGCTCTGAAAATTCGGTTCGGAAACGCGGAGAAGAAACGTCCGACGGAGAACGTCGAAGCATATCAACTTTATATGAAGGGGCGTTACCACGCGCTTAATTTGACGCGGGCGGAAACCGACAAAGGCGTTGCGTATTTCCAACAGGCAATCGAACTTGACCCGAATTACGCGCTTGCCTACGTCGGACTCGCTCAGGCTTATCCCCCGATGGCGTTGACCAGCGGTGTTGCTTCCTGGGAAGTAATGCCAAGGGCGAAAGCGGCGGCATTGCGGGCAATCGAGATTGACGAAACGCTTGCCGAAGCTCACGCCGCGCTGGGTTTTATTCTTTTCTTTTATGATTGGGATTGGCAAGCGGCGGAAAAACAATATCTGCGGGCGTTGGAGCTTAATCCGAACAGCGCGGAAGCACACTTTGGTTACGCGCATTTACTTTCAAATACCGGACGGCACGAACAGGCGCTCGCCGAAATAAAACTT
>JAYSON010000150.1:0-6584 GCA_043722725.1 Chloracidobacterium sp. | reverse complement strand
GCTTTCCGTACCCCTAACGAGGTCTTCAATAACCACTTTGTTGCACTTATTACTTGAATCTAAGGCGAGGCGGTCTGCTCACGATCTTTGATAATCCTTCATTGCGCACTAACTATCGATAAAGTAGAACCAATCCCGGGATTCACACGACACACGTGTGGCGCAATTGTTTAAAAAACGCGGAATACGGACATAAAACAGCCGTAACGCGAATATTTATAATAGGTTGCACGTTCCGCCTGCTTGCGGAACACACCCGGAACACGCTCGGAACGAGTCGCAACAATGCGAAACAAAACGGTTGGGACACTGGGACACGGGACAGTGGGGCAGGCAACTGAGAGGGATTCGTCGGAAGGCTAACCGCCTTTCTCGGCACGAAGAGCGAGGAAATCGGAAAGAATGATGGCGGCGGCTTCGCTATCGACGAGCGACTTTGTATCTTTGAGCGTCGTTCCGCGTTCCCACAGGCGCCGTTTGGCTTCGTAACTCGTCGCCCGCTCGTCCTGGAGGAATACGGGAACTTCTAACGATAGGGCAAAGTTCCGTGCCAGGCGTCTTGCCTCGGTGGACATCTCGCTCTCGCTGCCGTCAAAGTTATACGGCAAACCAATTACGAGTGCGACGGCATCGAATTCGTTTAGTATGTCCTTGATGAGTAGAAGCGTCTTTTTCCAGTTTGTTCGAGCTACCGTTTTTACCGGACGTGTCAGTATTTGCAGTTCATCGCACACGGCCACGCCGATCCATTTTGTCCCGAGGTCCAGCGACACGATCCGACCCGCGGGCGGCAGGGAACCGAAATCTGTAAATTCGCCGGAATTGGATGTTTCTTTGTGTTGCACGTAAAATCTATTAAACTTGAGTTGCGGACAGCCGTTTCTTAAACAATTTGCATCATATTCGCGTAAACTAGCTTTTAGTAATTATCATACGAGGTAAATTATGTCATTTCGCGGAAAGCTTTCAGTTTTAATGTTCTCGGCGGCGATCGCAGTGTACGCCGTTGTCGGTGGAATGCTGAGTCCGTGGACGCGTGCCCAGCAGCCGATCAATGACGCCGTTGCTCAGATTCGTATTTTCGAATCTGTGCTGCAGCATATCCAAAACGATTATGTCGACGAGCCGAATCTTGAAAAAGTCCGCTTCGGTGCCTTGCGCGGCCTTGTCGGCGGCCTCGACCCTTATTCATCATATCTTACCGCCCAGCAAGTTGCCGATTTTAACGCGAGCAAAACGACCAAAAAAGTAGGCATCGGTGCCGAGTTTTCGCAGGTCTCACTTTACCTCTACGTAGTTTCCGTTATTAAAGAGTCCGATGCGGAAAAGGCCGGACTCAAAGCCGGCGACGTGATCGAATATATCGAAAACAAAGCCACGCGCGATATCTCACTTTACGATGCCCGCCAGATGATCCTCGGGGATCCTGGTACGGTGGTAAATCTTCGCGTACTCCGTGCAGGTGCAAAACCCCAGGCACTAAAGGTGACGCGCGGCTCCTACAAGGTTCCGGCTCCCGAATCCCGAATCGAAGCAAATAAAACCGGTGTCATAAAGGTCTTCACGCTCGATAACGGCGAAGCTGCCCAGATCAAAACTCAGGTCCAAAATCTGACCAAGCAGGGCGTGCAGAAGATCGTTCTCGATCTAAGAGGCGTGGCGACCGGCGGAATTGACGAAGCTGTTTCCGTCGCAAATCTGTTCATTAAAGATGGTGATCTCGCGAAAGTAATCGGCCGTGACAATAAGGTGTTGAAGAGCTATGCGGCGGATCCTTCGAAAGCGATATATGATGGCAAAGTTGCGGTTTTGATCGACCTTGGCTCCGCCGGAGCCGCTGAGGTTGTCGCGTCGGCCTTTTTGGATCGCAAACGTGGCGAAGTTGTCGGCGAACGCAGCTTTGGTTCGGGCACGGAACAACAGTTGTTTCCGCTTCGTGGAGGCGACGGCCTGCTTTTGACGACCGCAAAGTGGGCATCCGCGGGCGGTGTGCCGTTCCTTGGTGACGATCGCGCGACGATGGGCGTCAAGCCTTCGGTCGAAGTAAAACGGCCCGACACCCCCGAACCGATCGAGGTTGAAGAATTGATTGATCAGCAGGAAGAACAAAACCAAAATCCACAGCCTTCCGCTTCTCCGGCATCTGTAAAACCGGAAGAGACAAAGAAGGTTGTTGAGGACCTTCAGCTCAAAAAAGCGATCGAAGTGCTTCAGGACCATGCGAAGTCGGCAAAGGCAGCCGGCGGCGAATAGCCGCACTTACAGGTTAGTTTACCGAGCCGGACTGTCCATGTCCGGCTTTTTTAATTGTTGCGGGTTTCGAAGACTGCTAGAATCGTTTATTGATCATTTGCCCGTGAGTTTATGAAGAGTATTTTATTTCTCACAACCGTATTGTTTTTAGTGCTGATATGCGTAGAGTTTTCCGCCGCTCAGTCAACAAGCCAGGATTTTCCGACGCCTATAATTTCTAACGAGATAGCCGGGTTGATCAATCCCCGTGACATCGGCGATTCGCGGCTGACAACCTATTTCTACACCTTCAACGGCGATCAGGGCGATCTTTTTATCAATATCGTCACGAAGAATTTTACGGGTGATCTGGATATTTTTACCACCGCCGGTCTGCGTCCTGTCACCAAGATCGTCATATACGCAAACGATTCGGAAAATGAGACCGGCAGGGCAGTTTACTTCAGAAAAACCGAAAAGCTACTGCTCCGCATCCAGGGTAGAACGCCGAATGACGATCCTGCGTCGTTCCGCATAAAGTTCGCCGGCAGTTTTGGGGCCGTTAAGGAATCCGACGTCGCACCCGAGCCGGAGCTTCCCAAGGTCAACACCGGAAGTGAGTCGGGCGTACGTGTAAATTCGGTCGGAACCATCCTTCCGACGCCACGGCCCTTAGCTAATAAAACCGCCGCCGCCATAGATAATGCCGATAATCGTAGAAATGACGATAAAGATCTCGATGCGGTAGCAAAGGGCGACCAGCCAAAAACCGACGCCGAAAAACCGTCGAAACGTCTTGCGATCGTGGTCACAGACAACATGCCTAAAAAGGATGATACAACCGCCACCACACCACCGCGGCCAACGCGTGCCTCAAGACGCAGACGCCCGCCCGCGAAAATGGACGCTCCCAAGCCACCGGCTAGTGAAGTAACTGCCGCAAGCGAGAACCTAGAAATGCCGCCCGTCAAAAAGACGGAACCCAGACGAGCGGATAAAAGACCTAAAGAGGCCAAGGTCACGACGCCCGATCCGCTCGCGTCCATTCGGCTCGTCATCGCCTTCAAAGACGGCAAAACACTTGAAAAAAGCATGAGCGAGGTCTTCAAATTTAGTGTTGATAGAGGAATTTTGACGGTGATTCTAAAGGATGGTTCCATCTCGCGTTACCCGATAGTCGATGTCGCAAAGATAACTATCGAATAACTTTACGACCCGGACATATTCTTCTTCAGTCGAGCAACAAGATCGCCGGTTGGATTCGCTTTTTCAAGCTCTGACAGCACGGCGTCCGCATTCTGCTTGTCGCCTTTACGGAAATACGCGATCCCAAGATAGTAAAGCGTAGGCTCATGTTTAGGCTGAATCTCAAGCGCGGCCCGAAACTCCTTTATCGCCCGATCGAAATCGGGATTAGGCCGCTCAACAAACGTTGTACCAAAATCAGTCCGCGCATTAACGTCGTCAGGCTTGACCGCCAACGCCTTCTCATAATATTTCGCCGCCTCTTCGAACTGACGCGAATCGAAGTAAGCATTCGCCAATACAACAATGGCCTGAAAATCACCCGGTTTCAGCACTATTCCGCGGTTGTAATACTCGATCGCCTTCTCAAACTTTCCGATCTGGGCGTACATATCGCCCGTCCGCATCTGAATTGCAAAGTTCAGCGGCTCTGAGTCAGCCTTTGCAATCGTTTCAGCAACATCCGCCTGCATTGCACCGGACTGAACCGCCGAAGCGTTTCCGGCAGGAGCAGCTGTTTGCGGCACCGGAACCGCAGATTGCGGAGCTATCATTTCACGGTTGATCGAGTTGGCCGCGAAAAAACCTACTGCCAGGCCGAGAATCAGTCCGCCAATTCCGAATTTTAAATGTTTAGGCATGTAAAACTGAATGGCCGCAACGAGGCATAAACGGCTCAAAAATTATTTTGGCCTCTTTTGTGCGTTTTTGCGTCTGTTAATTCTTACGCGTAGCTGTGCAGCCCCGGCAGCAAATAGCTGACGCCAAGATATGTGAAAATAACGAGCAGAAATCCGGCGACGGCAAAATAAGCCGAGCTGCGCCCCGACCATCCGCGTGAAATTCTCGTGTGTAGGAACGCAGCGTAAGTGAGCCACGCAACCAAAGCACCGGTTTCTTTCGAATCAAAGCCCCACGGCCGTCCCCACGACTCATTTGCCCAGATCGCGCCCGTAATCAAAAGCATCGCAAGGCCCGCAAACGCGAGACAAGCGGTCTTGTACATCAGCCCGTCAAGCGATTCGAGGCTCGGCAGCCTTTCGCGCAGCTTTTCCGTGCGGAACGCAAACAGCAACACGAAAAACGTCGCTGCCAATCCGGTCACCAATCCCGCTAATTCCACGGGATTTGTGTTTAAACTGAGGAACATCTTGTCGCCATTTGCCTGAACGTAAGACCGCCCCATCTGCTCGAACTGCGTTGGCGTTATCGCCGCAAATTCGCGGGCGGACATCTGCTGCCGCTCGGCCATCGCACGCCCGGCAGTGATATATTGTTTCGGCTGTGCCGTAAGCTGAGCCTGTAAGCCTTGCTGAACATTCGTTGAACTTTTTATGCCCGAAACAAGCAGTGCGATCGCAATGATGTGTGAGACCAATGCTAGTTTGAGCAGCAAATGCCCGACGCTGCGGGCCTTCTCGTTCTCCTGATACAGGTAAAACAGGAACGATGCGATCACGCCAAGCAGCAGCACGCCGGTAACTACCAACGCCAACCCAACGAATGGGATCTCAAACCTGAATGGGGCCGAAAACGGCTTGCCGCCCTCGGCGTTTGGTACGAAAAGCCCGGCACGGTAAACAAATTCGCTAAATACCGAGAACTTGCTAACCGAAGCGATCACGCCAAGCACAAACACGCTCGACCAGATCGCCATCGCTTCAACCTTTACGTTATCTTTCAGGAGGTAAATCACTGCGATTGCAAAACATACCAGTGCGACACCATAACTTAAAGAAGCAACACCTACGTGGATGGGGCGCCAATACGAATCGAGCACCGGCGGAAGATCGATAAACTCATTTCCGATAAATCGGGCCAGCGTCAGAATCAATGCGGCCAGAGGCAGAGTGAACGCACTCAAGACCTGAAAATTTCGCCGGCGGGCCAATAACAGCGTTGCGATCCCGGCACCGAAGGCAAACGCAAGGCTCAGATCATATAAATTCGCGAATGGAACATAGCGAAATATCCACGGGTTCTCCATGTTGCCCGCCAGCCGCATTTCGGCGATCTCATGGTCGTACGCCGCAACCCAGCGAACGAGCCAGCTCGACAGGTTAAAAAATACGCCGAGTGTCGCCGTCCATAAGCCGATCTTGCGTGCCATTTCCGAAGGAGCATAAAGATTTGTCAGTTGGAACAACGCGGCTAAAAGATAGCTCGCCAGCGCAAGCATCATCAATGCGCCGTCCGAGATAAATCCGGCCCCGATCTGCACACGAAGACCAACCATTAACAGCGACCCGCCAATGGCAAAGATCGCCGGAATATATGACGTCCATGGACTATTCACCCTTGCATTGTGTATATCGTGTGCAGTTAAAACTTGCGACATAAATACCTCACTGAATCATCTAAGAACTTTCGGCCAATCATCGAGTAATAAGTAAACTTTCCGCTCCGCGCTCTCTTTTTCTTGCTCCTATTGTTCGGCTTTCGTTCCTCTTATTCCGTGATCGGATTTAATTCTTAACCACGGAACAAAAGGAACGGGAGCGGAACAAGATGAAAAAAACTGTTCCAGATATCCTAAAGCCTGAAAGAACTTAAAACTTCTTCGTGCCGTCCGACTGGTTAATCCCGGTCTTGTCTAGCAATCGGTTTACGATCCTGTTGAACTTATCCTCGAATCCCGCAGGATTGCGGTTTGTATTTCCGCCCAGGACGACCTCGGTCACACCGTTATCGGACTGTTTTATCACTGCCCAAACACGTTTATGTGAAAAGAAGAAAACAAAAATTAACGCACCAATCAGTCCGAAACCTCCGATATACCACGCGATAAATGCACCGCTGTACGGGTCGTACTTGATCGAAAGCACATGTGCGAAAGGGGATTTTTCATATTCGCTCATCCGCCATTTGTAACCTAATTTTGGCGCACCGACCGGAATGTTATCGGCGAGCTTAGAGCCAAACGCAAACACGCGTGTACGCGTTGCTTGCGGCGGCGTAACGTTCAGCACGGCTACCGGATTGTTATATTCACCGGACCGCGTATCAGGTTTGCCCTCAGCATTAAAAGCAAAATCCGGAAGAAACTCGTCATACTCAACCAACGTTCCGTCCGCAAGTGTTGTCGATCCCATTCGCGGAATATCGAC
>JAYSON010000149.1:0-25062 GCA_043722725.1 Chloracidobacterium sp. | reverse complement strand
ATACTAACTTCCTGCTCACCCGATCTGTAAATGTCTTGGGGACATTTGTTTTGATCTCGTCCATCTTCGAATCCTCCATTGTTTTTTCGAGTCCTTGTGAAAATAGTGGGAGCTACAAACGACCGAAAGCCGCTAATCTCCCAAACGACGTTCGCGCACGATAATTCGTGCCCAAAACGTCAACGTTGAAAACAAACTTCGTCTTCAGGTTTGGCAATTTTGAAGTAGCTTATTGCAGATACGGTTGACAGTCTGTATGCTGCCATACAATCTGCAAAATAATATCGCTACCGTAACGGTAATGTTTCTCGGCACATTAAGGCCGGAAGAGAATGCAGTGGTTATAACACGAATGGACGGTTGCGGCAAAGGGCGAAAATGACAAAAAAAAGGACGCCCCGAAAAGGCGTCCGATGAGTGATTCGAAAATGGTGATCCGAGAAGGACTCGAACCTTCGACCCAATGGTTAAAAGCCATTTGCTCTACCGACTGAGCTATCGGACCACAAACAGAAAGTTTACAATGCAAAATGCAAAATGCAAAATCAAGAACTCGTTTTGGCGGTTTTGATCGAGACAATAAGGATTTTTTGCAGCTCGATGCAATCTTTGATTAGTGAATCCGCTTGCTCTTCGGTGATAAATTCACTGTCACGTAAAAGACACAGCCAATACTCGGTTTCGGCGGCTTCTTTTAATGCTATCGAAAGTTTATGGACAAAGTCAGATTTCGACTGTGCCCGGTTTCCTTCAGTAACATTGGCTCCGATCGATGTACCTGAACGGAGGATTTGTTTAGACAATACATATTCGCTTTTTTGGAACGCTAAGTGTTTGTAGAGATTTACAGTCCGCAATGCAAAAGCATACGACTTCGTTTTCAATACGTTTTCCCTTATTTCACTTTTGTCCATAATCCCTTAAATTATGCATTGGGAATTAAGCATTGTGCATCAGCGAAACCATGCTTCCATTACCGAATCCTGCAGAATGATAGTTTGATCCCGTTCGGGGCCGGTAGATATCAACCCGATCTCTACGCCTACCGAGTCCGAAAGAAACTCCACATACTTCCGGGCATTTTCCGGCAGTTCCCCAAAATTGGTCGTTCCGAGCGTCTCACTCCTCCAGCCGGCGAGCGTTTCATAGACAGGTTTAATCTGTCGCAGATCGCTTGAAACAGCCGGGAACGTGTCGATCCTTTCACCGTCGATCTCATAACCAACACAGACCTTGATCTGCTCGAGCTCATCGAGTACATCGAGTTTAGTCAAAGCGATCGAATCGAAGCCGTTAAGCTCCGCGGCATATCGCGTTGCGACGGCGTCGAACCAGCCGCAGCGTCTCGGCCGTTTTGTAACCGATCCGTACTCATTGCCGCGCTCGCGGATCAAATGAGCCATGTTCTCTTCGGCATCCAGCATTTCCGTCGGAAACGGGCCTTCGCCGACGCGCGTGGCATAGGTACGTACGATTCCTAAAACACCGGTTATATGATGCGGCGGAATGCCCGTACCCACAGCCGCTCCGCCAGCAGTCGGATTCGATGACGTTACATATGGGTAGGTTCCATGATCGACATCGAGAAGAGTGGCTTGAGCACCCTCAAGAAGTATTTTTTTATTTTGTTTTCGCGCTTCGGCGAGGAAATGAGACGTTTCGCAAACGAATGGCCGAAGCCTTTCGATCAGAGGCGAAACCTCCGAGAGTATCTCGTCAGCACGGAGCGGTTGATTGCCATATAGGACGATTATGCGATTCGCCTCCTCCAGATTTCGCTCGACCCGCAGTTTTAGCATTTCGGGCGACATCGCATCCGACACGCGAATTCCCCGCCGGCCAACTTTGTCTTCGTAAGCCGGACCGATGCCGCGGAGCGTAGTTCCAATTTTCTCGTTGCCAAGCCGCTCTTCGGACGTATGATCCAAAGCCCGGTGATAAGGCATTATTAGATGAGCGCGGCTCGATACCTTTAAACGTTCCGGCGATACATCGATGCCCTTGAGTTTGATCTGATCAAACTCTTCAAAGAATGCCTCAGGATCGATAACCATTCCGTTCCCGAGCACGCAGATTTTGTCCGGATGAATGATCCCCGACGGCAGCAGCCGCAGTACAAACGCCCTGTCGCCTACGTAAACACTGTGGCCGGCATTATGCCCGCCCTGATAGCGGGCAACAATGTCGAAACGATCCGCCAGCAGATCGACGACTTTCCCTTTCCCTTCATCGCCCCATTGGGCGCCTATTATTACGATTATCATAATTAGACTTTGCTTACGGTTGGCGTTTGGCCGAAAGCAGTGATTTCGACCACGTTCGAAGTAGATGCCTACTGCCTTTTAACATCTGTTACTGTCTGGTCCAGTTGTAAAGCTCTACATATTTTCGTGCTGCGTTTTCCCAGGAATTATCCTCAGACATTCCGTTATGTTGGATCTTTCTCCAAGTATCAGGATCGGCGTAGGCAAAAAGGGCTTCATAGATCTTTTCGAGAAAACTGTCCGCTCGATACGGTCCGAATTTAAATCCATTGCCTGTTCCATTCACGGCGTCAAAATTCTCGACGGTATCGTCCAGGCCGCCAACGGAGCGAACGATCGGAACAGTGCCGTATCGCAGGCTGTACATTTGATTCAAACCGCAAGGCTCGAACTTCGAAGGCATCAAAAACATATCGGCGCCCGCTTCGATTCTGTGCGCAAGGCTTTCGCTGTAGCCGCTATAGATGCCTACCTGGCTAGGAGCGTAATCACGAAGGCTTTGCCAGAAATCTTCGTAACGTTTTTCGCCCGAACCGAGCGAGATGATGTAAGAGCCCGTCGATAAAATCTCGCCAGCGACCTGCATCATCAAATCGATGCCTTTTTGTGCGGTCAGACGAGTGATGCTGGCAAAAATCGGTCGGTCGAGTTTGACCGGCAGCGAGAATTCGTCAAGAAGCGATCGTTTGCATTCCCGCTTCCCTTCCAGATCATCGAAATCATATAGCGCGGTCAATTCAGGATCCGTCTGTGGATTCCATACATCGTAATCAACACCATTCGTAATTCCGATAAGCCGATCCGACCGCTGCCGTACAAGCCAATCGAGCCCATACCCATTCTCGGGAAGTTGTATCTCCCGCGCGTAGCGTCTTGAAACCGTCGAAAGCGTGTCGGATAGCGACAGACCGGCTTTCATTGCCGATGCGGCCCCGTTTGACAAAAATGCGTTTCTTTCAAAATCCCCGCTAAAGCCGAATTTCCATAACTCTTCTTCACCGAAAACACCCTGGTAAGCCATGTTATGGATCGAAAACACGGTTCGCGTGTTTCTCCAGTAGGAATCCCAGAGTCGCTTCGAGGCTAGTTCTACTGCCGCAAAGCCGCAATGCCAATCATTCAAATGAACAATATCCGGCGCAGCACCGATTCGTCGGAGCAGGACAAGGGCGGCATGGTTGAAAAAAGCAAAGCGCTCGTGGTCTTCCCGGTAGCCGTAAATCGAATCGCGATGGAAATATTCCGGCGCGTCGATCAAAAATGTTGGCGATCCGTTCGCCTCACTAAAAAAAGCTTTCGCTCTGAATGGACTTCCACGCCAATCTATCCGAAGATCGTCTACCGCCGTCTTCCAAAGGTATTCACCTTTTGTTTGAAGATAGCACGGAGTAATAAGAACAGAATCGACGCCGACCTGCTTTAGCGCCTTCGGCAAGGCCCCGGCGACATCGCCCAACCCGCCTGTCTTCGAATAAGGTACTGCTTCTGCAGATATTACGGCAACACGCATAAGAATGAAATAGCTTAAAATGAAAAACGAAAAGTGAAAAGCGGAAAATGACAATTACGATCTTTCATTTCCCGCTTTTCACGATTTACGACTCACTGTCGGCTATATTACGTCTGCATCGAGGCAAGAAACTCCGCGTTCGTTTTTGTCTTGGAAAGGCGTTCGAGAACAACTTCCATCTGCTCGACCGGTGAAAGTGGATTAAGAACCCGCCGCATAACCCATATTCGGGCGAGATCTTCTTTGTCGATCAACAATTCTTCCTTGCGGGTGCCCGAACGCTGAAGGTCGATCGCCGGAAACAGGCGTTTGTCCGACAGTCGGCGGTCTAAGTGAATTTCAGAGTTACCGGTTCCCTTGAATTCCTCGAAGATGACGTCGTCCATTCGTGATCCGGTGTCGATCAACGCAGTCGCAATGATCGTCAAACTGCCGCCTTCTTCAATATTTCTCGCGGCACCGAAGAAACGCTTCGGACGCTGTAGAGCATTCGAATCGATACCACCTGAAAGGATCTTGCCTGACGGTGGAACAACGGAGTTATGAGCACGTGCCAGACGGGTGATCGAATCGAGCAGGATCACGACATCGCGTTTGTGCTCGACAAGCCGCTTGGCTTTTTCAATCACCATATCGGCTACTTGAACGTGCCGGGTCGGCGGTTCATCGAAGGTCGAACTTATAACTTCGCCCTTCACCGAACGCTGCATGTCGGTAACTTCCTCGGGTCGTTCGTCGATAAGGAGAACGATAAGCGTGACCTCGGGATGATTCTCGGTTATTGAATTCGCGATAGTTTGCAGCAAAACCGTTTTACCGGTCCGCGGCGGCGCGACGATGAGCGCACGCTGGCCTTTACCGATCGGCGTAACGAGATCCATGACGCGAGCCGCTATGTTATCCGGGCCAATCTCCATCGAAAGCATTTCGTCTGGGTAGAGCGGCGTGAGATTGTCGAAAAATACCTTCTCGCGTGACTGCTCGGGAGCCTCAAAATTGATGGCCTCTACCTTGATTAAAGCAAAGTAACGCTCTCCTTCCTTCGGCGGGCGTATCTGTCCCGAAACGGTGTCACCGGTCCGAAGATCGAATTTGCGAATCTGCGAAGGGCTTACATATATATCGTCGGGGCCCGGCAGATAGTTATATTCCGGCGCACGAAGAAATCCGAAGCCATCGGGAAGGGTTTCGAGTACGCCTTCCGAAAAGATTAGGCCGCTTTTCTCGGTCTGAGCCGCGAGAAGCTTGAAAATAAGCTCCTGCTTGCGTAAGCCCGAAGCTCCCTCGATGCCCATTTCCTTCGCGATGTGCGTGAGCTCGCTGATCGACATGTCCTTCAGGTCGGCGAGGTTCAACAGGTCATTTTTCGGACCGGTGTTTGTTGGTTTGGAGTTAGAACCTTCGTCGAGGTCTGAGGGGCGGGCCATGTCTTGGGTGTCCGATGATATCTCTTCGGTTTTCGCGCCCTTCGGTTTGCGGGTGGGTGTAGTTTTAGTTGCCATGTTATTCGGTTTGTACCGGTTTGCGTTGTGATGATCCAACGCTTTACAGTTTCAGAGTGTTTGTCGCAAAAGCTATAAGAGCGAGCTGAAATATAAAGGTGGAGAAAATCGTATGGATTAAAATGTAGTAAAACAGTTGAAACAAGCTTAAGAGCTTTCTCAAATTTATTCGGGAAGACTAAATTATTACTACAAGTAAACCAATAAAGCAAATAGTATTTCAGTTTTTTTTCAGGGCGGAATCGATTTCCGACCATAGTTCATCCCGCCCTTTGCCTGTTGACGCGGAATAGGGAAGTATTTTGCTTTCTGGCAGCTTTTTCTGGACATCAAGCAATTGCTTCTGTAACTGATTTTTTGAAGATTTATCAGCCTTGGTTGCGACGACGATGTGCGTTTTATTATTAAAGATCAGCCACTCGTTTAACTGCATATCGAGTTCGGTAGGAGAATGTCTCGAATCAACAAGTTGTATAAAAAGCACGAGTTCAGATCTTTCGGACAGGTAGTCGCGCGCCATGACGCCCCAATCCGCCCGCATCGACTTCGACACTTTCGCATATCCATAGCCGGGAAGATCGACAAAATAAAACGTATCATTGATCAGGAAATAATTAAGACTCTGCGTCCGGCCGGGCGTGTTTGAGGTACGTGCCAATCCTTTTCGGTTCAAAAGCGAATTCAGCAGCGACGATTTGCCAACATTCGATCTGCCGAGGAATGCGATCTCAGGTCGGCCGTCATTAGTCCAGTGGTTGCGGTCGAATGCACTTTTCACGAATTCTGCGGACGTTATTTTCATTAGCTAATTATAGGACCAGCCGCTTCGACGTGTAAAAGTGTACGCATTGTTTCAGGAAAACCGGCATTCATGGTGCAAAAGACAATTGACTGCAACGTCAAGGGATTAGTTGGCCAATTCAAAAGCAAAAGGAGACCGAAATGTTCAATCTCATACGCTTGATCAACGCGAAACTGCTCGATTCCACACTTATTTTTTTTCAGGCTCTGTACTTGATCCGATACCCTTTGCTGATACTCTTGCTGGTTGTCGCATTCATGCCGGTCACTCTGTGGTTTTCGCTCAAGACTCTCCTGGCTAACCTGTACGATCTGGATTCGTTCCTAAAAACATTTTGGTTTTCGTTGTCGGCATTCCTGCTGGCCTTTTCGACGATTTCTACGCTGAAACTAATCTTGCTTTATGGCGGTGAACGGATCGAGTTTGATCAGGCAACACGGGAAACGCTCTCCAAAAAATCAGTTAAGTACGCTCTAAGCTCAATCTTCTTTTTAATGGCCTGTATTCTAACCGCTTTTCTAATCTCGGGCGTGTTTTTCTTTAACTTCGATAACCTTTGGGCAAAGATTGCCGGTTCTCTTGCGGGATTCGCGGCCTCAATGGTCATGCTGTTTTTCGCCGATGTTCTTCAACGGCTGATAAACCGGAAAAGCAACGCCGAGAGCCTTGACCGTTTTCTTTTCCCTTGTCGGAATCCCTTTGCAAATTGGTCAAACCGCTGTGATTTGCTTTACAGGATGTCAAACTCCATATTTCGTCCGCCGTTTCTTGAGCCTTACTTTAAAAAGACACCGGGCTTTCTCGGGCGAGGTTATTTAAAATACAAGGAGGACGGGAGCGTGGATGTTGACGCGGACGGACGAGCGATCTTCAATCCCGCGCACTTCACGGCGATAGCACTCTTTTCGTTCTTTTTCGTTGTGTATGTGATAGTCGGGTGGTCGTCGTATTTGTTCCCGTGGCTGACACGCGGCCTGCTGGAAGTAACCGCAATTAGCTACCTTATGCTTCTGCTAACGGTGATTGTATGGGCCCTGACCGCCCTTTCATTCCTGTTGGATCGGTACCGTTTTCCTGTGCTTTTGATCTTGGTCCCGATATATTTATTGGCGTCCTTAACCAGCCAGGATTATGTCTTTCCAGTCAAGAAGCTACCAACCCAAGAAGCGGCCGCCTTAAGATCCGACCCAATTACGCCCGGCCAAGTTTTAGATGCGACCCCTGAATTAACGGGCTTGGCCGCTGATGACTACGCGATCGTTGTTGCCGCGAATGGCGGCGGCATCCAAGCGGCGGCGTGGACCGCAAAGGTATTGACCGGCATTGAGCGAAAATGCAGGGACGGCAGATTCGGCTTAGAGTTTCAAGGATGCGCGCCTAAAATACGGCTCATCAGCTCCGTTTCAGGTGGAAGCGTTGGAGCTATGTATTTTATCAACTCCTACAAAATGGGCGGCCCGCCGGACGATTCTCTCGACCGAATTGTAGCAAATGCTTCGAGGTCGAGCCTGGATGCGGCCGCCTGGGGATTAGTCTATCCCGATTTCACACGTAGCTTTGTGCCATTTTATAATTGGAGTTATGGACGCGGGCATGCTCTCGAGGACGAATGGTCCAAGGATGACCTAAATCTACGAGACGGTCTTCTAACTTGGCGCGAAGGAGTGAAGCAAGGCTGGCGTCCGTCGTCGATATTCAATGCTACGGTGGTCGAAACCGGCGAGCGTATGATGATCTCGACAAGCGATCTTTGCGAAAAACGAGGTTCACTCGATGAGTGCTCACAAAGAGCGAATAAATTAATTTCAACTTCACCCGGCCTTGCGGTTGAGCCGATAAACGCGCCTTATGGTAGAACCAGTTTTTACAGCTTTCTCGAAGGATACGATATTCCGATAGTGACCGCCGTCAGGCTTTCAGCAAGTTTTCCATACGTCACGCCTGCTCCGCGAGCCGATATCAACGCTCGTGAAAGGATAAATTACAAGCATTTGGCCGACGGAGGATATTACGACAACTATGGAGTGTCAAGTCTTTTGGAATGGCTTAACGAGGGTCTTTCATATAAAACCAATCCGAATCTTAGAAACGTACTGATCGTTCAAATTCGCGGCGATCAGGTTGTTGGCGGGAAGACCGATGAAGCAAGCCCGAAGCCCTATTACCAATCGCTTGCCCCGCTATACACTTTATTGAACGTCCGGACGACGGGACAGCTTTCGCGGAATGACGCCGAGCTGGAGATTTTCATGCGTTATTGGCGAACCAAAGGCGTAAATATCGAGACGGTTATCTTCGAATTTCCACGTAAGGAGAATGAGGACGCTCCACCGCTATCATGGCACCTTAGCTCGAGGCAAAAGACGAGAATTGAAAACGCTTGGAACGAAATTTCAAGCAAAACCGACGATAATCAAGCTTGGAAGGCTTTTGCGAACTTTATCGAGGCAAGAACAAAAACCGGTGAACGGGCGGAAAACAGCCGGCGGCAATAATTTGGCTAAACGTAAAACGACGGCTGCGTTTCTAAAACAGCCGCCCGGCCCAACATTTTTATAAAATATCTATTCCACTGATGTCGTAATATCAGCAGAAGGCGTGTCCGCGTTCCAAAGCTGCGGAGTTTCGACCGTTTCTTCGACCGTATCGGGTTCGAGAGCGAATTTAAGCACCTCATCGATAGAATCGACGGTGTGAATCGTCAGATCTTCGCGGACTTCTTCCGGAATATCCGCCAAATCTTTTTCATTTTCCTTCGACAAAATTAGCGTCTTCAGACCAAAACGATGAGCCGCAAGAAGCTTTTCCTTAATACCGCCTATCGGCAAAACCTTACCGCGAAGGGTGATCTCGCCGGTCATCGCCACGTCGTGACGAGCTCTCCGCTTCGTCAAGGCCGAGACCATCGCCGTGGCGATCGTTATGCCCGCGCTCGGGCCGTCCTTGGGAATTGCTCCTTCGGGAACGTGAATGTGGAGATCCTTCTCGCGGAAGTCTTTTGGATTGATGCCCAATGATTCGGCTCGCGACCGAACGCAAGTAAGGGCGGCGCGTGCCGATTCCTGCATCACCTCGCCCAATTTGCCAGTTAACGTGACTTCACCTTTTCCTTCGACAAGCGTCGCCTCGACCTGCAGAACATCGCCACCGACTTCTGTCCACGCCAACCCGTTGACCAGCCCAATCTCGCTCTTGCGGGCAATGTCCTGCTTTCGAAATCGTATCGTACCTAAAAGCTCTCTAACTTTTTCCGCATCGACTACGACACGAAAATCGTCTTTGGCATCGGAAACGACATATTTTCTCGCGATTTTTCGCAGACACGAGCCGATCTCGCGTTCGAGATTTCTAACACCGGCTTCGCGAGTGTAGTGACGGATAATTTCGAGAACACCGTCGTCGGTAAATTTCACCTTCTCAGGATCGATGCCGTTATTCTCTGCTGACTTTTCGATCAAATGGCGCTTTGCGATCTCAGATTTTTCCCGTTCCGTGTAGCCGGAAAGGTGCAGGATTTCGAGGCGATCCTGTAATGCCGGCGGAATCGTGTGCAGTACGTTCGCGGTAGCAATGAAGAACACGTTCGACAGGTCGTAATCGACGTCCAGGTAATGGTCTCGGAAGGTATTATTTTGTTCCGGATCGAGAACTTCCAGCAGGGCCGAACTTGGATCGCCGCGAAAATCACGGCCGAGCTTATCTACCTCGTCAAGCAAAATCACGGGATTTATCGTTCCCGCACGCTTCATCAATTGAACAATCTGTCCCGGCAATGCTCCGATGTAGGTTCTGCGATGGCCGCGAATTTCAGCCTCATCATGCACGCCGCCGAGAGCCAAACGAACAAATTTCCTGCCCGTTGCTCTTGCAATCGACTTCCCTAGCGAGGTTTTACCGACGCCGGGCGCTCCGACGAAGCAAAGAATCGTACCTTTTGGATTTTTAACCAATTGCCGCACCGCGAGAAATTCTAAAATCCTTTCCTTTATCTTCTCCAACCCGTGGTGGTCTTCGTTAAGAGTCTTCTCCGCCTCAACCAAGTCTTCGATCTCGTCCGACCGATCTTTCCACGGAACATTGATAAGCCAATCAAGGTATGTTCGCGAAACAGTGCTTTCCGCGGACATCGGCGGCATCGCCTCAAGACGCGAATACTCCTGGATCGCCTTGTCCCTGGCCTCTTCGCTCATTCCCGCTTCTTCGATCTTCTTCTTGAGATCGTCCAGCTCGGCCTTATCGTCCTTTCGGCCTAATTCTTTGTGGATTGCCTTGATCTGCTCGTTCAGATAATACTCACGCTGGTGCTTGTCCATCTGCTTTTTCGTTCGCGAATGGATCGAGCGGTCAAGCTGGCGTTTTTCGATCTCGGCTTCGAGGACATCAGCAAGCTTTTGTAGCCGTTCCTGAACGGAAACGGTTTCCAAAAGTGCCTGTTTGTCTTCAACACTGATGCGCAGGTGCGAGCTCATCGCATCCGAGATCTGTGCAGCGGAGATGCCGCGCAAACTTGCATGAAGAGCGTCTGTATAAGCGTCCGGCGAGACTCGTAAAAATTGCTCGACCAGCGTATGTATTTTTTGAAGCAGCCCGTCGGTGCGGAAACCGGATTCGTCGCTCGACTGGATCTTACGGACGTGAGCATAGAACATCCCGTCTTCATCCTGCTCGACTCTGACCGATTCGCCGCGATCGCGTCCCTCGACAACTACTTTGATCTGCCCGTTCTCCTGCCGCTGTGCTTGTAGAATCCGACCAAGGGTTCCTACCGTGTAGATCTGCTCCGCTTTCGGCTCATCGATCGTCGCGTCATGCTGGGTCGCGAGAAATATATCCCGATCGCCTGTCATCGCCTCTTCCAAAGCCCGTACAGAGCTTGGCCGGCCGATCTTAAACGCAACTTTTGTATAGGGAAAAATGACTACATCGCGTATGGGCACCATCGGGTAACGTTTGATGTCCGTAGGCATTTGATCTGTAAATTCTTGCATATGTATGGGGGAAATCGACTCAATCTAATTATATATCCAGCCGAGTATTTAGGGTTAATCCTATTTACGCAGAAATAACACCTAAATGCAATAAAAACCCGTGCATTTAACGCGCTCATTATCTAAACGCCGATTGCCCACCGCATTTTAGAATTTGTTTCATGTCCCACGGAAACAGCTCACGGAGTAAAACATTGGAACGAGCGGCTCAGGCCAAATACTCGCAGTCAAAAAAAATGAAGCCCGAATGCGTTCTCTGCTTCCACTGTGCTAAAGCGGGCCACGCCGACATGCAGCCAGTGCAAATCGCTCAACGCAATGCCGTTTCAAGCGTTGAGGGATCGTCAAGCAATATCCATTCAACCACCGACAGCGGCAAACTGCCGTGACTTATCAAGTCGTCGTGGAATTGACCGAGGCGGAACCGCGGTCCCTGTTTGTCGCGGTACTTGCCGAGCAGGCGCATGATCTGCCACTTCCCGACGATATAGGTAATCTTTTGCGTCGGTGAAGATGCTGCGCCGGCCGCTTCGCCCGTCGCCGCTTCGCGGTCCAGGCCGCCGGCCTCCATGAAATAGTTGACCGCTTGATCAAATCTCCACCTGCCGGTGTGCAAGTTCACATCGACGCCGATGCGCGCCGAGCGATAGCGAGAGAGACGGAGGATTTGCCCTTGCGCGGCCGAGTTCGCGGGGTAGAGACCCGTGCGCATGAGCATCTCTTCGCCATAGAGCGCCCAGCCTTCGATGAAGACGCCGTCGCCGTGCTGGCGGCGTATCTCGTCTTTAACATGGTTCGCAATCGAGATTTGCAGGAAGTGGCCGGGAATGCCTTCGTGGCCGAGGATCGGGCGCGGGTCTTCGATGGCGGCGCGGATGTAGAAATTTTTGGACTGCGGGTTATAGGTCGGGATGAAGAAGAAGCCGCCAGGGTCTTTGTCGTAGATGCCGGGCGGGTTCATAAAACCGCCCGGGCTAGTCGGCTTGAACGCTTCGGGCAGTTGGCGTATCTGGAACGGGCCGAGATAAGCGGGCATGGTAACGAGATTGTTCGTTTTGAGAAACGCGATCATCTCTTGCTCGCGGCTCTCGTAAGCGGTCAGAAACGCTTGCTGATCGACGGGGATGTTGGCCGCGCGGGCCGGGTTCGGATCGGCGAGCGACGGATCGGGCAACAGCGATTCGAGCGCACGATAGCGCGCCAGTTCCGCTTGTCCCAACATCTCCACTTGCTGCTCGTCGAGCGGCAAGAGCAAAACGTGTTTCAGATAATAGTTGTAGTTCGTTGTGCCCATCGGCGCAAAGCCGACCATCTGCGGGAGACGCTGCGTGAGATGATCGGCGTAAGCGTGCAGACTCGCGACGGCCGCATCGCGCGCCGTGACGAGAGAAGCTCGCTCGGCGGGTGAGAGATCGGTTGCCAGCGTCATCAAGCTGTCGGTGAAGAGACTGTCAATCGAGCGCGCGGAATCAATCGCCAGTTCCGCGTAGAGTTTGACGGGGCGCGTCAGATTGCGTTCGCCTTGCGCGAGCAAGGCGGGCATTTGTTTGAGCCGCGCGGTCGCAGATAGCGCGCGGTTGTGCGGCGCGGCGTAGTCCTTCTTCAACAGCGAGAAGATGCCGTTGCTGCACTCGTCCACGTAGGTCTGCGGGTTGGTCTGCTCGAACTGCAACACGCGGTTGCCGAAGTCAACGCCTTCGAGTTGCGCGCGAAAGAGCAGCCAGTCGATGCGGTCGTCCTTCTGCCACCGCTCCGTCTGCATCGAGCGCACCTGTGCGAGCAGTTGTGCGACGTGTTGGCGGCGCGTCTGCATCGCGGCGGGCGAGTAATTGGCGAGCCGCGTATCCCACGTGTGCATGCCTTGATCACTGCTGCCGACCGGATACTGCTCGTTGCGCCAGTGATAATAATCATCCGCCATGCGGCGCAAAGCGGCGGGCGATGGGACCGGTTGAGTGGTGTGCCGTTGCGCATGACTTAAGAACGGCAGAGAGGTGAGCAACAAAAATGCGAGCGGCGAAAGTTTAAGCAAGCTCATCTTCAGTCCCCTAATATTTTAGCTCTTCGTACGTTGCGAGAGAGCGGCGGCGAGCCATCGGATTCCTGTACTTGCCGAGTCAAGTCCGGGGATCTCGGCTCAAGCCTTGTTGTCCATGAGTGGCTGTTGTGTCATTGCAGGTTTTTCTATCAGCTTCCGGACATTGCTGCTTGGTCAGTTTAGCAGATAAGAGAATCGCCGCAACTCACAACATAGAGGTTGGTAGGCCGGACGAATCCGATTGGATTTGCGTACGAAATAATGCTGACTCAAGGTCTTAGGCTATGCGGCTTCGTCGATCCGGGGGGCAATGATGTCGAAGACGGGGCGTTTTTTCTCGATCATTTCTTTGGTGACGAGGATGTCTTTGACCTTCTTTTCGGAGGGCAGGACGTACATTGATTCGAGCAGGATCTCTTCCATTATCATCATTAGGCCGCGTGCTCCGACTTTCCGTTTGTAAGCTTCGTGTGCAATGGCGTGCAGGGCTTCTTCGGTAAATTTGAGCCCGATGTTGTCAAATTCAAATTTGCGTTGATATTGGCGCACGAGCGCATTTTTCGGCTCGGTCAAAATCTGGATCAATGCGCTTTCATCGAGTTCGGTGAGCGTACCGACTACCGGCATACGGCCGACGAATTCGGGTATCAATCCGTAGTGAATCAAATCCTCCGGTGCCAGCTTGCCGAAAGCCTCATTCTGACGCTGACTGCTCGATTTGATATCCGCCTGGAAGCCTAGCGATTTGTTTCGGAAACGCTTTTCAATGACCTTTTCAAGGCCAATGAACGCACCGCCGCAGACGAAGAGAATATTCGTGGTGTCAAGCTGTATAAAATCCTGCTGCGGATGCTTTCTGCCGCCACCGGTTGGAATATTTGCGACGGTTCCTTCAAGAATTTTTAACAGCGCCTGCTGCACGCCTTCTCCCGAAACATCCCGAGTGATCGACGGATTGTCATCCTTGCGGCAGATCTTGTCGATCTCATCAATATAAATAATTCCCTGCTGTGCCTTCTCGACATCGTTTCCGGCCGATTGGAGCAGCCGAAGCAGGATGTTTTCGACATCCTCGCCGACATAGCCGGCTTCGGTGAGGCTGGTTGCATCGACGATACAGAAAGGTACGCTGAGAATTCGAGCAAGCGTTTGTGCAAGGAGCGTTTTGCCCGTTCCAGTCGGGCCGATCAATAGGATGTTGGACTTCTGCAGTTCAATATCCGACCGTCGCTTTGCCAACTCCAGGCGTTTGTAATGCTGATAGACAGCAACCGACAGCCGCTTTTTCGATTCATCCTGCCCGATTACGTACTCATCGAGAAAGCTCTTTATTTCCTGTGGCTTCGGAATTGTCGCACGCGAAGTCGAAGAGTCTGTTTGCTCATCGTCATTAATGATCTCATTGCAAATATCTATGCACTCATTACAAACATAAACGCCCGGACCGGCAATGAGCTTACGTACATCGTTCTGCGATTTACCGCAAAATGAACAGCAAAGAAGTTCTTCTGGTCGTCGGAATTGTGCCATAAATCAGTTGTCAGTCGTCAGTTGTCAGTTTTTGGTTGCATAAGCGACCTCGATAATCCATTCAGCATTCGGCCAACTTCAGCGGACCTTGACCTTCGGCAATATTTGACGGTACGGAGACTATTGCCCGTCTCAGTTGACTTGTCAGTCCAAAAATCTCGTTTTTGGGAACACTTCAGTGATTTTGTAAGTGTCGGTAACCAATTGCATCGATTTCCGCCAAACCAATAAATCCCGATAGTTTCCTCCGGCCATTCTTAACTGATAACTGACAACTGACTACCGACAACTATTTTTCCCGGTGTTCGATGACCTCGTCGATGAGGCCGTACTCTTTGGCCTGTACCGGCGAAAGTATAAGATCGCGCTCGACGTCCTTCTCAACCTTTTCAAAGCTCTGGCCGCTGTGATTTGCAAGGATTCGCGACGTCATCTCGCGCATGCGCAAGATTTCTTCGGCCATGATCCGCACGTCGGTCGCCTGTCCCGTGGCGCCGCCAGATGGTTGATGAATCAAAACGCGTGCATGCGGAAGGGCAAAACGCTTGCCTTTTGTTCCCGCTGCGAGGAGCAATGCCCCCATCGAAGCGCATTGGCCGACACAAATCGTAGTCACATCGTTCTTGATGAACTGCATCGTGTCGTAGATTGCCATCCCCGCCGTAATCGAGCCGCCGGGGCTGTTTATATATAGATTGATGTCGCGTTCAGGGTCTTCCGCTTCGAGGAACAACAACTGAGCCACAAGTAGATTTGCGATTTGATCATCGATCGGCGTTCCAATAAAAATGATGCTGTCCTTTAAAAGCCGCGAGTAAATATCGAACGCCCGTTCTCCACGCGAAGTTTGTTCGACGACCATTGGTACTAAAGCCATATTATTTCTCTCTCGATAAATGCTAGTTTATGTAATGGGTGAATTGGGCGACGATAAGTTGTTGATTTTAAGCCTATTGCCGAATCGGAATCCGATTTTACACGTTTCCGGTTAAAAAGCAAGTGGAAAAATGCCCAAGTCGATTATCAAAACATCCAAAGAACCGTCCGCGTAAACGAACAGTTCCCGCGTATCTCACTAAGCCTTCGATTTAGCGGTTTTCTTTTTCGGTTCCGCAGTCTTGGCGTTCGCGGCCTTTTTCGGTTTTTCATCAGTAGATCCGGCAACAGCATTCGCTGCTTCTTCGATCCACTCACCCTCGACTACCTTTGCTTTTGCGATCATTGCTTCGATAGACTTCCGGGTTCGCAAATTGTTGTGGATGGTGCCTGTTCCACCTTGTTTTTCGAGCGAAGTACGAACCTCGTCCGATGTCGTTCGATAATGGGCCGCAAGCTTGCCGATCTCTTCCTGCAGTTCGGCCTCGGAAACATCGACCTTCTCCGCTTCACCAATCTTGTCGAGAAGCATCGCCCCGCGAACATCCCGCTCGGCTTGCGACTTCATCTGTTCAAAGGCCATCGTCACAAAATCGTTCTCGACCTTATTCAGATCGACGCCCCGCTGCTGTAAATCCTGCGCAAAATTATTCAGCAGATTCCGGGCCTGCGATTCGATAAGAGTAGCCGGGATCTCGAATGCGTTTTCCTCAATCAATTTTGCGATAGCGTCGTTTCTGACGCGGGCATCGGCATCCGAGTCCGCATAGCTTTCAAGGTCCGTTTTCAGCTTTTTGCGCAAATCCGCAAGTGACTCGTAGCCTTCGTCGAGGCTCTTTGCCCACTCATCATTCAATTCCGGGACTTCCATTATCCCGACCGACTTTATTTTGGCTTTATAATGCAAAGTCTTCCCTGCCAGGGCGGTCGACGAAAATTCCTCCGGATACATGACGGTAAATTCCTTGTCTTCGTCCGGTTGGACCCCAACCAGGTTCTCTGTAAAAGCCTTTTCGATCACTTCATCACCCAAAACAACTTCCAGATTGTCGGCTGTAATTGGTTCACCCTCCGGATCATCGTCAAAAGTTCCCGTGAGATCAGCAATGACTGTGTCCCCGATCTCCGATTTACGATTCTCGACCGGAATCAGAGCGGCATGCTCCTTTAGACGGTTCTCCATCAGACCTTCGACTTCCGAATCTTCCACGGGCCTTCGTCTGCGCGTAACTTCCAGGTCTTTATACTTTGGTGCCGGGATATCGGGCATCACTTCGACATGCACATGCAGTCCGATCGGCTGCGAACCATTCACAACCACATTCTTGGCGTTTTCGATATGAAGTTGCGGTTCCGTCAATGGCTGAAGGGCATACTCTTGAATGGCTTCGGCGACCTTCGAAGGCAGTATCTGCTGCAACACATCGTTCTTGATCTCTTCTTTGTACCTGAGACGCACTATGTCGAGCGGAGCAAAACCTTTGCGAAATCCGGGAATGCTCGCTCCTTTCGCAAACTTTTGACTGACCTTCGCGTACACTTCCTTTATCGCTTCGGCATCAACCTCGATCTTTATCTCCTTTTGTGTCGGAGAAACTTCTATCAGTTCTGTTTTCATTTAAGATTTAGCAAATCGGACCGCTAAAAAAAGGATAGCGAAGTTGTAATTAAATGTCGAATACGATGCTGGCAGTGAACCACAGGCGCTGAAAATCGAGCGCATAGTGAGGCCTACTTTCTCGAACGGAATCTTAATAATGGGAACGTTAGAAATGTGGTACTGAGGGCGAGACTCGAACTCGCACGCCTTTCGGCACTAGATCCTAAGTCTAGCGCGGCTGCCAATTACGCCACCTCAGCATTTAGGCTTACGAGGTAGATACTCATGAAGCCCACTTAAATTTACCGAATACCCCGTACAAAGTCTAGCGGCCTATTTCGACAGATACTTTTGCTTGTATTCGTCCCATGACGTGTCATAGTCGCGGTCATCGATGTAGGTTGTAGCCGGGCCTGCCCCAACATATTTGTCTTCAGCTTTTCTAAAAAGCTTGTAACCGCCGTAACCAACGGCTGCCAGCACGCCGATCACAAGACCGTACCATAAAAGCGACGTGATCAGCCCAAACAACCAAAAGAAAAGCATTACGCCGAATATCAGCCCAAGAATTGCAAGAATAAGTTTGATAATTTTCATTGCCCAAAACCTCCGTCTATTTTTACTATACGGATTTCAAGCTTCTTTGTTCGTGCAAATTTTTGTCTTGTCGTATAATCCGAAACAATAAATTCGGGTTATAGCAAGGAAGGTTTTTTGAGTTTCGAAACATTACAGATAGAAGCGGTTGCGAAGGAGCTAAATGCCGAGATTTTCGGCGACACCGGTTCGCCGGTTACAGATGTGACGCATGATTCAAGGCAGGCCCGCGAAGGCACGCTGTTCGTTGCGATACGCGGCGCGACGATGGACGGCCATCGGTTTGTAGAAGATGTAATAAGACGCGGGGCGGCCGGAATAATTTCGGAATACGATCCGCCGCTTGACTTTCAGGGTCCGTGGCTAAAGGTAAGAGATGCCCGCGAGGCGTTGGCAAAAGCCGCCGCCGTGATCAATGGAAATCCCTCACATGAATTGGATCTAATCGGCATTACCGGCACCAATGGCAAAACGACGACAACATATCTTTGCCTGGCACTCGCAGAAGCTACCCGACAGAAATCCGCGATGCTTACCACGGTTGAATATCGTATTGGCGATCGAAGCGAACCTGCCGTTCGGACCACGCCGGAAGCGTCCGACACAAATCGATTCTTGCGTGAAGCGGTCGATGAAGGATGCAAAATGGCCGTCATGGAAACCTCTTCGCAGGCGATCGATCTGCACCGCTGCGACTGGCTGAGATTCAAAGTCGCGATCTTTACGAATCTCACCCGCGATCACTTGGATTATCACCTGACGATGGAGAACTATTTTGACGCGAAGAAGAAATTGTTCGACGGACGTTTGGGTGAAAAACCGGGTTCCTCGGTAATAAACATTGACGACGAATGGGGTCGTAAACTTGCGGACGAACTGAAGGCGGCGGGCCAACGTGTCGTAACGTTTTCACAGAAGAACCCGATCGCTACCGCTCCCGGTTCTGACCCGTCCGCCGATCTGACCGCAAATGACATCGCGGTCTCACTTATCAAAGGAACCTCGTTCCGGCTTTCGACGGCGCAAGGCGAGCGGCAGATCAATTCGCCTTTGGTTGGCAAACCGCATGTTTACAACATGCTTGCCGCGACATCCGCTGCACTCGAACTTGGCTACAGCCTTGACGCAATTCAGGAAGGACTCGAAAAGTGTGTCGGTGCTCCGGGGCGGTTTGAAAGGGTATCGCACGACGGCGATTTTGCGGTCGTGGTTGACTACGCGCATTCGGACGATGCTCTTTTGAACGTTCTAAAGACGGCCCGGGAACTGACGAGCGGAAAAATAATTACTGTATTCGGCTGCGGCGGCGACCGTGACCGTACCAAACGCGGGCCGATGGGCGAGGTCGCCGGAAGAAACAGTGATTTTGTGATCATTACGTCCGACAATCCGCGAACTGAGAACCCAATAAAAATTATCGAAGAGATTGAGTCTGGCCTAAAAAATACGGATTGCGAATATCAGGTGATGTCCGACCGGCGCGAAGCTATTTTTCAGGCGTTAAAGAAGGCGAGTGCGAACGATGTCGTACTGATTGCCGGTAAAGGCCACGAAAATTATCAGATTATTGGGAATGAAAAATTTGATTTCGACGACCGTGAGGTCGCGCTGGAGGCTCTCGAAAAAATTAAGCAGGACTAATTTGTTTACTCGACGAGCCGGTGTTTCGCTATAAACTCTCGCAGAACTCTCTTTTGTGCGTTTGAGAGATCGACAAATCGCAAGGCGAATCCGATCTCGAACACGTGATTCTTCACCTCACCCAAAATTTGAACCTTCATTCCATCAGCGAGCGGGAGAAAGACCTTTAACGTATCGCCTTGGCTTATCTCACCCGAACTCAGCACAAAACACCCGTATTCGCTGACGTCACTGAGCGTACCGTAATGGCGCCCGGAAAGGTTTTCCCACTCCACGTGCAGGGAAACCTTGTTCCGAACCGTCGCCCGGCGCTCGATACCGCTTCTTCTATCCGTCATTACCATTTACAACCTGCTAATCGGCGTCCGCGTTTTTCTTTGCTTTATTATTTAAGTAGTAATAGACGGGTAATCCCAGAATAATCAAGAAAATCCCGATGAAAGATTGTTGTGGCGATGTCACCATAGTGTTGATGAGAAGCCATCCTGACACCAATATGAATACCACGGGCACCACCGGATAGCCCCAGGCTTTGTATGGCCTTTCAGCATTCGGGTATTTTCTCCGGAAGACAAAAATAGACGAAGTAACCAAAGCGTAAAAAATCCATGAGCCAAAAACGACATAATCGGTGAGCGTATCGAATGAGCCGGAAAGGGCCAAAATAGATGCGATAACACCTTGGAAGATCAAAGAAGCGATCGGAACGCCCGTGACCGAAAGTTTACCCAACTTTTTGCTCATTAAACCGTCCTGAGCCATCGCATACGGCACTCGCGAACCCGATAATATAGAGGTATGCAGTGTTCCCAGCGACGACAGCATTAGTCCGACTGTGAAGAGAGCTACAGCGACCCCGGTTGCCAGGCTGGCCGCATCTCCGCCGAAAAACATACTGACCACAACCTTGGCGACCGATGAGCTTTTCGAAACGGATGCGATCGTCGTCGGATCAAGCACATAAAAATAGCCGACATGTACAAATACATATAAAACGATAACCAGGACAGTGCTGCCGATGATGGCCAACGGAATGTTGCGATTTGGGTTCTTTACTTCACCCGCAACAAACGTCAGGTTGTTCCAGCCA
Source organism: Chloracidobacterium sp. (assembly GCA_043722725.1). Classification (GTDB taxonomy): domain Bacteria; phylum Acidobacteriota; class Blastocatellia; order Pyrinomonadales; family Pyrinomonadaceae; genus OLB17. Next base: position 4,624 of record JAYSON010000149.1, on the reverse strand, counting down.
TCGTAACCCCAAAGAGCACCGAGCATCGCTGCACCGAATCCGGCGGCAAATGAATAGGCTGGCGAACCATATCGCACGGAATCCGCCACGCCTTCACACGTTCCACCGCTATTCATCAGCGAGAAATGCGCAAAATCGCCTGTAACCCAGATAAACGCTCCGAAACCAACGAATACTATTAGAACGATCTTGACTCCAGTGAGGATCGTCGCTATTTGCCCGCTTATCGCAACCGTGGCGGCGTTAAGCGTTGTAAAAATGAGGATCATCATTAAGGCAACTACCTGGATCATCGATATCTCGATGAATGACGTTTTAATAAAAACCGCTTCCGCCAAACGCCCGCCGCCTAAGAAATCGTTCAAACCAATCGCAAATGCCATTCCAGCGGCGGCCTGCGAACCGGGTTTTGCGATAAACATCTGCATCCAGCCGAACAGAAAACTAGACAAACGGCCATAAGCGTCTCGAAGGAAAACATATTCGCCGCCGGTCTGCGGCTTCATGGCGGTGAGTTCGGCGTAGGTCAATGCTCCTGCCAGAGAGAGTAATCCGGCGGCGATCCACGCAATAATGACCCACGTCGGGCTGCCGACATTGCATGTCATCACACGGGCCTTGAGGAATACGCCCGTGCCGATCACGTTTCCAATAATTACGGATACCGCGGCAAGCAAGCCCAGTCCGCGAATCAATTTATACTTGTCGTCTGTGTTCGAAACCATAGATTTTCGGTTCGTTCAGGATATATCGATTTGATTTGCAACATCTTACGCGAAAACGCGGCTCAAGTGAAATATCTATCCGTGCTAAAATTGGCTACGTGCAAAAGATCGAAATAACGGCGGACGGGCTTGTCTCGAGCCTTTTAAAGCTCGCCGCAGTCAAAAATGTTGCCATACTTGACAGCTGCGGGGTCGGCCGCAAAAATACAAATCTTTTGATTGCCGGGATCGATCCGGTTGAGGTCCATGAGATCTCCCACGACGACCCGACGGAAACACTCTGCATATTTGACGAAAAGCTTGGCAGCAAGAATCTGGCGGCAATATTTACAATTTCATACGATTTCGGACTGAAGCTTCAGGCCATTGAGCCGCGACCAAGGGGCTATGTTTCACCACAAGAGCCGGATATTTACCTTGCATTGTTCGATTGCCTTGTCATTCATGATTACGATAAAGGGCGGACGTTTCTTTCCGGCAACCACGCTAAATTCGATCAAATCTCAAAGAACCTGATCGATGCCCAGACTCTTGACGAGCCTTCGAACTTTTCGCCGTCCAAAACCGAAATCGTCCGCTCGAACTTCACTAAATCGGAATATTTGAGCGCCATAAATAAGATCAAGGAGCTGATACGCTCCGGCGAGACTTACCAAACCAATCTCACCCAGCAACTCTCAGTCGAACTTTCCAACGAAATGACCGCCGTTGAGATATTCATGCGTTTGCGGCGAGATCATCCGGCACCGTTCGCGGCATACATCGACCGCGGGTCGTCAAAGGTCGTTTCAGCGTCGCTGGAGATGTTTGTCCGAGTGTCACCAGGAGCAAACGGCGGCAAGAATATTTCCTCATCACCGATAAAAGGTACCCGACGACGCGGAAATTCCGTCGAAGAAGACGAATTCCTTCGGTCCGACCTGCTCAACAGCGAAAAAGACCGGGCTGAAAATACTATGATCGTTGACCTAACGCGAAACGATCTTGGGAGGATCTGTAAATTTGGAAGCGTCGTCCTCGATTCGCTTTGCGAGTTAGAAGAACATCCTACTCTTTTTCATCTCGTTTCAACGGTAAGCGGAACACTAAGAGAAGGAATTGCATATTCCGAAATTATCAAAGCAACTTTTCCCTGCGGATCGATTACGGGCGCGCCGAAGATCCGCACGATGCAGATAATAGATGAGATCGAAAGCTCGGACCGCGGCCTCTCGATGGGCACGATCGGTTACCGCGTTCCTGAACACACTTTCGGCCTTCCAGCCGCCTTCGAAATGAGCGTCGCCATCCGTACGATGGTCATACGCAACGGAAGAGCCGTATTCAATGTCGGCGGAGGCATCGTCATCGACAGCGGTCCCGAAAGCGAATACGACGAGTCAATGCTGAAGGCGAAAGCCCTGCTAACCGCTCTGAGTTCCAGCCAAGTATTTTCAGATCAATAATACAGCGCGAACATTTTTCTACTTTCGGTGTCCAAGTTTAAGACAATACCAAAAGGAGGAAATATGCAAAACCCACGAATCAATGTAACGCCTCTAATCGACGTGCTTCTCGTACTGCTGATTATTTTTATGGTCGTGTCGCCGATGAAGCCAAGCAGCTTCAAAACTAAAATTCCCAGCGAGCCCAAAAACGATTCGGTCGTGCAACCCAACCCGGATACCCTGGTCGTCACGATCGGCCACGGATCATTGCTCGAGCTAAATCATGAAACGGGACTCGGGTCTGTCGACGATCCTCAAAAAATGATTGATCGACTAAAAAACGTATTCGATCTGCGAAAGATTTCTCACGCATCGGAAGGGAGTTCAAACGCTCCCACATCGGTATTTATTAAGGCTCCACGCGGCCTTGATTATGGCAGCGTGGCTACAGTGGTCGATGCGGTCAAGTCGTCCGGAGCAGATCCGATAGCGCTTCAGATCGATGATCTGAACTGATTGCTGACGAAAAACATGGAATTCCCGCGATTCTCTGTGATATTATTTGGATGTGTGGCGAGCAATCCTGGCTCATCCTTAATAAAGCTCTCTCCTTTCGGCATATCGCGTGGATTGTGAATTATTACGAATCACTAAAGGTTTCGCCTAAAGCCTCGACTAACGAAATAAAGTCGGCGTACCGTCGTCTTGCCCGCAAACTGCATCCGGACAAGAACAACGGCTCGGATGAAACTGCCCGTGCTTTTGCGGTCATTGCCGAAGCCTACGAAATCCTTGGAAATTCTAAAGAACGGGCTTCATACGATCAAAAACTTTTGGAGGCCCAGTACAGCCGTTCAACAAACGGCGACTCTGTTTTCGCATCGTCGAACAGTCATGCAAGGCGCTGGCGCCAGATGGTTTATGAACATCGATACAACGAAATCATTGATCGAATGATCGCCGAAGAGCGGCGCGAATCGATGGCGTTACAGAAAATCATCTTCCCTACTGTCGCGTTGTTTGTATCGGCACTGGTCGTTGGGATCTTTAAGCCGCAGGTCTTTGTGAATTCCGCGATCATCGGAAAGATAATTCTGGTATCTCTTTTCGTCGCCGGCGTTATCCATCTATTCGGGCGGATTCGGGATGCGTTTGATAAATACACCTACAATCAGGATGACCTTCACGATTCTATACTGGACGAAAATGAACCTGTCGTTAAGCCCTATTCACGGATGACGGCGGGAGCGTTTCTAATTATCGGATTTCTGTTTTGCCTCGGTACCGGTGTTTTGATCGGAAATTATATCGACTTTGTTTCGATTTCGATGCCGTCAATGTTTTCGCCGCGATTGGGGCCGGAGTTTGTTTTTTACCCGCCGATCTTTGTGCTTTTTGTGGATTTGATGCATGCGTTCGCATCCCGGGTGGACGGCTAAGCACACCTCAGCTTGACAACATTTTCCGCAATGAATATATTATAAAGTTCGTTTATCATTTACGGTTTTATTTTTTTTGAGAATTTGAATGGCAAATCATAAATCAGCAGAAAAACGGGTTCGTCAGAACGAAAAGCGAAACTTGATCAATCGTAGTAACCGAAGCAAGCTGCGCACTCAGATTAAGAGTCTGCGAAATGCTCTTACTCATACTGATAAAGCTCAAAGCACCGAATTGCTGAGCCCGACGGTATCGTTGATCGACAAGGCAGTTAATAAAGGGCTTATTCACAGGAATACGGCTGCCCGTCACAAGTCACGTTTGACCAAACACGTCGCGAATTTGTCATAACTCAGCTTTCCACCTACGTACACGTAGTTTTCTCCATTAATTTTGCGAATGCACACCGTGAAGGTTTGTATTCGCTTTTTTTGTGATTGTAACTTCGCTTCAATTTGGTAATATTCAATTGAATTTTTTGATTGGAGATTCTTTTGGCCTCACCGAGAAACTATAAGTATTTCGATCTTCTGATGGCCGCATTCGTTGCCGTACTTTTGTGTTCTAACCTTATAGGCGTTCATAAGGTCTCATACGTAGCTCTTCCCTTTTACGGCGAGTATATTTACGGAGCGGGCGTCCTGTTCTTTCCGATCAGCTATTTATTTGGCGACGTTCTCACCGAAGTTTATGGTTATAAGCGTTCGCGACGCGTCATTTGGGCGGGTTTTGGAGCTCTGATCTTTGCATCGATAATGGCTTATGTGGTGACGAGCCTTCCTGTCGCAAAGACGATGTCCGCCGAACAACAGGTAGCCGTCAACACTATCTTCGGACAGACGCCTAGGATAGTACTGGCTTCCCTGCTGGGATTCTGGGCAGGTGAATTCGTTAACTCGTTCGTGATTGCAAAGGTGAAGGTTCTCACAACCGGCCGGTTTTTATGGATTCGAACGATTGGTTCTACAATCCTTGGCGAGATCGCCGACTCGCTGATTTTTTACCCGGTCGCTTTCTTCGGCATCTGGTCGA
>JAYSON010000148.1:0-4373 GCA_043722725.1 Chloracidobacterium sp. | reverse complement strand
CGCGAATCCCCGAAATGCTTCTCTAACTGGCGCTGCGATGTCTCACCGTTTTCCGAAAGAAAAGCTAGTATCTTATGCCGCGATCCTTGTTTGGCAGATTGCTTCGCAAACTCTTCGCGGCCTTTTTCCGTTATGGAAAGTACCTTTTCCGACGTCGTGTTTATGCCTGCCGGCAGGGATGCCTTAAGAATCTCGCCCCACGAAGACGCGTAATAATCAGCCACCCATAGCGTGAGCTTAAGAATTTCTCCGGTCAAAAGCGGCGTGTCATCTAATAGCTCAGCGGCATCTTTAACCGTCGATTCCGCGATGCCGAGTTTGGGGTCGAGTTCTTCGCTTAGTGCGACCGCATAGCCCGTCAAATTCCGCTTGCCGAACGGCACCAAAAGACGAGAACCCGGCTCAATAGCATTGCGGAAACCGACAGGAATTCGGTAGGTAAACGTCCGACGCAAGGGCAAAGGGAGTGCGACTTCTACAAACTGAAACGCGGCAAGTTTAGATATTTTAGCTTCGATGACTAAAATGATAACCTATTGGAACTTATTGCGAAAAGCGTTGTCTAACACTTGTAGATGCGAACTATGGAATCATTTTTGGGCAAAAAAGAAGAAAAAAAAGGTATTAACAAAGGGTTTGTTATTGGGATCCTCGTCGGGGTGGTGGCGATCGCTATCGGTATTTGGCTAATGTCATTTCGACCGTCGGTTGATGACCAAAAGGCGAAGATACTTGAAACCCTCTATCGCGAAAGATCGCCAGAGTTTGAAGCCGTTACGAAAGACATCGTCATCTCAACCGACGACAAAACGGTCGAATCGCCCAACGGGTTCGGCGCGATCTCTATGTTTATCGTCGGGAAGGTCCGTAATAAAGGCACGAAGACGATAAGCGCCCTCGAGGTCAACGTTTCGGTTATCGATCAATTAAGTGCGGTCGTAAAGGAAAAGCGCGTGCTCGTCGTTCCCACGCAAAGAGAGAAATTGGAACCGGGCGAGATAATTCCGATCACGCTCAGTTTGGACGGTTTCGACAAAAAAGACGACCGGGCCAATATTCGCTGGAAAGTGACTGGCCTTATAACGGAGAACTGACGCTAGGTTCTCTTGGCCTAAGGATCTGAGTTCGGCGGAGATGTCGATACGACTAACCTACTTTGTCTTTTCTACAAATAATTCTTCGAGAGACTGCTTGATCGGCTGAACGGAAAGAAGTTTTCCGCCAGCCGCGCGGATTGATTGGATTGCGGCGTCAACCTCTTTTTCGCGGTTTACCTCGATACTCAGGCCGCTTGCCTTTTCTGTGACTCGGCCAACGCAGTTGCCCAGTGCTTCGGCCGAGATGCCAGAAACATTGATCTCAAACGACATATCTTCGCCGCCGCTCGCAAGCAGATCGTCCAGTTTTCCGGTCGCCGCGAGTTTCCCGTTGCGTAAGATTGCGACCTGATCGCACAACGCTTCAACATCCGACAGAATGTGCGTGGACATAAAGACGGTCGTACCGTTTTCGCGCAATCCGGCGATGAGATCACGAATCTCGCGGCGGCCCATCGGGTCAAGGCCGCTCATCGGCTCGTCGAGAAATACGATCTTTGGCTCATTGACAAGCGATTGGGCAAGACCGACTCGCTGCAGCATACCCTTGGAGAATTTTCTCAACTGCTTGTCCCAATCCTTTTCGTCAAGCCCAACTTTGATGAGCAATTCTTCGGTTTGGCGTTTGCGCTTTGCTCCGTCGAGTCCGAAAAGCTCGCCGAAATAATTCATCAGCTCGCGGGCCGTCAGATAATCGTAGAAATACGGATTTTCGGGACAATAGCCGATCGACTGGTGCATTTTTACATCGGATATATCGTGGCCGAGAATCTCCGCCGATCCTGACGTCGCGAAGAGAAGGCTCATCAGAATCTTCATTGTCGTTGTTTTGCCTGCCCCGTTGCCGCCAAGAAAGCCGAAGATCTGGCCGCTTTCGACTGAAAGAGTAAGATCGTCGAGCGCCCGTACCTTCTTCTTTCGCCAAAAGCCGGTTTCGTAATCCTTAGTCAAATTTTTGATTTCAATTATTGGTTCCATGGTCTTACATTTGCGGTATTTTAGTGCGTGTGGGGTCAAGCTTAACGGCGCATGCTCCTCGGTCAAGAACGTACGGAGCACCGCTCGGATCAATCAGCCTGTTTTCGTCGTCCAATCGAAAATCTTTACCGGCAGTAAGTTTTACGGTCTTTAGAAGCGGTAAAATTTCCTCCAAAGTTCGCGGACATTGGCCTGAGATTTCTTTGGTTCTATTTATCGCAGATTGAATGGCGTCGCGCTCGTCGAGCGAATCTAGTTCCATTAAACGCAGCCGGGTGTTATCGATTGTCGATTGATCCTTTGCTTCGGCAAGCATTTGCGAATACATTTCGCGGGCTGTATCGCGGCTGCCACCCTGCGTTTTCATTGCGGCGGCCATCATCTTCATAAATTGGGCGGCACCTTCTATTTGAGAGCCTCGATCATATGCTTCGGCAGCTTTATCGTACTCCTTTAGTCGCCAGTGGATATACCCTTGATACTGATAAAGGCGCCAATTGTCTGGATTATTTGCGATACCTTTATGCGTCAATTTAATGGCTTTATCCGGATCAATGGCCGGAAGAACCATCGCGCCGTAAGTGTAAGCCGCAATAAACTGCGGATCGAGGTCGGTTGCATTGTTGAGATACGGATACAGCAGGCGCATATTGAGAGAACGTAGATCGTTTAGATTAACGTAATCGGACTGGCTTTTTGCCAGCTTGTCACCCACGTATTGAAGCGAACTCATCCAGTACCAATCGGCAATCAATCCCTCAGCTCCGAGAATAAAGCCTTTGAGACGTTTGCCTTCGACGGCGATATGGGAATCATCTGAAACAGGTACGCGATTCCGATCCAAAAACCTGCTTAGTATAAAGACGCCGCAAAAACCGAAGACTATAATTGAGGCGGAAACTATGAATTGTTTCGATGTTCGTTTCATCGCTTAATAAATTGCCGTTCGCTCTAACCGCCGGAAATCTAAAGGAATAATTTATTTAAAGTTTCGACGACTAAAAATTAATATCGAAAAGGTTAAAAGAATCGCGATGTAAAAGAATGCGTAAAGAGTCGCACCGACAAGAATGGTAGGAGAAGGCACCAAGCCATGTGCTGATTCGGTCCTAAAGCTGAAATGGGCCAGATTCGGGAAGATATAGTAGATAATCTCGAAAATGACCGATGCACTTTTTGAACCCAAGACCGCTGCCAGATCACGCAGCGACGAACTCATGTGGCCGATAATGAAGACGAAAAATGTGAGCAACGCAGAAAGGGACGGCGACGAGAACGAGGAGAATAAGATTGCGACAGCGGTAATAATAACTAGTTCAAGGTAGATCAGAAAGATAGCGCCCCAGATAGAAATTAACATCGACCCGCCGACGTAGATCAGGGCAATAGAGACTCCGATGCCCATTACGACTACGTTGACCAGCAAGGTTAGGCATAGGCCGAGATATTTACCAACAATGAACTCACTCCGGCGTACGGGTTTTGCAAAGATAGCAAAGACCGTACGTTTTTCTAATTCCTTCGACACGAGTCCGACACCGACAAATATCGAGATAAAGACCCCGAAAAGCAGCATTGCGTTCAGCCCGATATTGACCACGGTTCGAGCTTCTTGACCTTCAGTAAGATCGCCGAGCAGGATCGCACAAACCGTAAGCAGCAGAACAAAAAGAACGAGATTATACAGGACCTTGTCCCTGATCGCTTCGCGAAACGTATTTTTCCCAATAACAAGAATTCGATGAAACGAATTATTTGCTTCTGCCGGAGATTGCATGAGTGAAAATTGAAGTTAAAAAAGTCGTCTAGGCAAGGACTGCCAAGAATATTATAACACTACTCTAAGATGAATTTTAAACAAAAGGCGGGGAACAAATTTCCTTGCTCCCCGAAGTTATACGATTAATAGCTTACGGTAAGAATGCAGCGGGTACCGGTTTATCCGTGCTGGAGCCAAAAGAGATCGCTGCGATATTCCTAATGTACCAATTGTTTTCGCTTGGTCGGAAGATCGCAATATCCGCGTCTCCATCTCCGTCGTAATCGGCGGCCACGGGGGATATCGCCGCTGGCGCCCCATGTCGCATTTACTGAGGTCGTTTTGCAATGTTGGTTATGTTCAAACATTACCAAATTGTGCGCAAAAAAGCGGGAAGCAATCGAAATTGCCTCCCGCCCGGATTATCTTACTTGGGCTATTTAGTTATCCAGAGGTTTGCATCCAGCTGCAGCCGGAGCTGACTTACAAGTTGCAATCGCCGCCTGGGTGAAATCGGAACCAATTGTTCCGACGCTCGG
>JAYSON010000147.1:0-5801 GCA_043722725.1 Chloracidobacterium sp. | reverse complement strand
CGCCAAACTCGGCCGTAAATGGAACCAGGCCGGATTGGATCTGTCGATTCGATTGCTGCCATTCATCGACGATCTTTAAGTTCGATAGAGATTTCTGCGAATCGACCAACCCTTGATCAGGGTGAAATATAGGGCTTCCGTTTTGATTGACGACAAAAATTATCGGTAGCCCGGCGGTCCACAATTCCTGTTCGCTCTCCGATGTCGTGCCCACAATGCTTCGAGCTATTTCCTTAAGAGATACCACGGCTACGACTGACGCGATCGAACGATTATCGACGTTGACCTGCGAGACCATAGCAATGACCGATTCGCCGCTGGAAGCAGTTTTCTTGGGCGGACCAATGAACAGTTCCTCGGCACCCGAAGCTGCGAGAGCGTCGGAAGCGATAGCTTCAAGCTCTTGTTTCCCGATTGCTCCCGGTCGGAAGAGCGATAAGGATTCGGATCCGACTGGTTTTAGATAAAGCGCCAATAAATTTGGATCCTTTTGCAAGGTTTCGCTCAACTTTTGCTCGGTTTTCGGCGATGACAAGATTTCCAAATTATTAGATAGTTCGAATGCGTTAGAAAGACTTTTAACGAGGTCGCCATATCTTTGGCCAAACATCTCGATCTGGCGTGCTTTTTCCTGCACGAGCTGGATCTGATATCGATTTTCTACCGCCCGCAATTCGCTTGCGCTACGCTCGGACAATGACCAACCCGTTAAAAGCAGAGGTACTAATCCGACAAGAAGCAATGTGAACGTAACAAAATAAACTAAGCTGATTTTTGAGGATTTGAGTGACATGGGGAACGGATCGCAGAGAACCGCTAACTAATTCTACGACAATGCCGCTAGAACGGTCAATAACATTTAACATATGTAAATGTTATTATTCGCCTAGCGGATTCCCTGTTGAGTAGCGTTTGCGTCGAAAAGAGCGTTGAACGGCAAACCATTGCCTAAAGAGCGGAGGCATTCGTCAATGCCGTAGGACAATAGATTGGCTATTGCTTGGGATCGCGGCTATTATATCCGTTTCACTATCACGAGCGTGATATCGTCATTAGCAGGCGCGGTTTGTGTAAAAGCTGAAAGCGCGGATTCGACCTTGTCACGCATTCCGGCCGCAGACGATCGCAAATTATTCTGAACCACCGCAGACAGCCTTTCCATACCGAATTCTTCGTCGCGTATATTATTTGCTTCGGAAACTCCGTCCGAATATATGACTAGGGATTCACCGGGGTTAAGATATGTCTCACCGAGCTCAAACTCGGCAGCCGGCATTATTCCGAGCGGAAAACCCCCGGATGAAAGCTGTACGATCGAACCGTCCGTCCGTCCGATCAACGGCGGATTGTGACCAGCATTTATATACTTCAAATTGCCGGTAGCCGGATCCAATTCGGCCGCGAAAAGCGTCACAAAACGGTTAGCCGGTGTGTTTTCCGCGAGATATTGGTTGACCGAACTGATCGTCTGATCTAGCGAGCTTTTGGCTGAAACCTGAGCATGAATAGCCGCGTGAACGCTCGACATAAGAAGTGCGGCGGCAGTTCCTTTTCCCGAAACATCACCAAGAGCAATAAGCATCTTGCCATCGTGCCTTTCGATAAAATCGTAATAATCACCGCCGATCTCATAACAAGAGAATGAAATGCCCTGAAATTCGTAGCCCGGGACAAGCGGCGGACCCGACGGCTGAAATCTCTGCTGAATTTCAGTTGCGAGTTCAAGCTCATGCTCCATTCGCTCACGCTTAATACGCTCTTCAACAAGCGTCGCGTTCTCTACACGTATCGACGCTACGGAAGCGAGAGTTGTAAGTATATTCAAATGCTCTTCCGAAAAAGTCGCCTCATACGTTGGCGAATCAGCGTAGATCAAGCCGAATACATTTCTTTCATCGACGCTCAGCGGAACCGCAAGGACAGATCGAATTCCTGAAAGCGCCATCGTTTGACTAGCAAATCGCGGATCGTGTTGTGCATCCGCTGTCAATACAGATTTTCCGTTATTGAGAACCTCGTCCATAACTGTGCGGCTTACCCGAACTTCTTCAATAATGTCCTCTTTACCTCTTATTCGAGCGACCCTGATCTTCATCGCCCCATCCTTCTCGTCGTCACGAAGCATAATTACACAGCGTTCCGCAGGAACGGCTTCAAATACGAGTGAAGCCACCTGATTAAGCGTTTCGTCGAGTCCGCTTGCGGAAAGCAGTGCGACTCCGACCTTGCTAATCAAGCCCAGGAGTTCGGTCCGCGACGAGAATTGTCCTTTTAAAAGTTCGGTGGTTGGGATCTTCCGATGCTGGAACGAGATGGTTCGTGAAACGTCCAGAGCTTCGGTGTGATCGGTAATCAGAGTAGAGCCAGAAATATCGCTCGACTGTTGATCATCAAAAATGATCGTCGTTTCACCGATTTGAATCTCACCGCCAGTGGATAGCGGCACCGCGGTCTTAACAGGCCCGCCGTTGTAGCGGGTGCCATTCGCTGAACCGAGGTCCTGAAGCCAATATCCGTCGCCTTCTTTACGGACCTCGGCATGAAGCCGGGACGCAAACGCGTCGGGAATACAGACATCGCTGCGGGCAGATCGTCCGATCGTAGTTCGAAGCCTCGAAAGCTGCACGATCTCGGCCGTACGATCAGTGTTTTTAAAGACCAATTGAGCCATAACAAGTCTAAGGGCCGTTAGCGAACGCGGCGATCAGCATAAATAACAACGGTGCCGGCTAAATAGTCGTGTAACGCTCTTCCTCTGCTGCCGAGCACAGAAATAAGAAAACCAATTCCAAAGGTTGCTATGCTCAAAGCGTAACCCAACGTCTGCCGCAATATTATCGAACCTGTGGATGCCGATCTCCCATCTAATCGAACTATACGAAGGCCGACAAGCATTTTGCCAATAGTTTGTCCGCTGAAAATTGGAAGAACTATAAAATTTGTGAAAGCAAGAAGGACCGCGATGAGCCAGCCGGTATCGTTAAAGCTGCCGCCCAGAAGTTTTGCACCGTCGTTTCCCATGTACCGTCCAAGGAGCAATCCGATAACCGGTATCGAGATCAGCACGATGTAGTCCGTCAAAAGGGCTCCGCAACGCAAAAAGAAGGGCGCTTGTACCTTCTCCGGTTCAAAATCGACGACCACTTCAGTGTTACGTGACGACCGTATCGGGGCCGCTTCTACATTTGCACTCATAATCAAGTAAGACGCCTATCCAATCACGAAATGTAGCGTTGCATCACCGACGCGAATTTTGTCGCCCGCCGTTAAGACCTGGGGTTGATTAGGAACAAGCCTCGACGAGTCATTTACCGATCGGGCAAGGATTGTTCCATTAGAAGAGCCAAGATCTTCAACCATAAAGTTATTGCCATCACGCCATATTCTAGCGTGGCGCCGGGAGATTTTGGTTTGCGGGTCATATTTGGAAAGATCGACTTCTGGAAAAATATTCGACATCGGATCGCGTCGGCCAAGCAAATTATCATCCTTCTGAAGCAAAAACGCCGGAGCATTGAGTTCGCTTGTGCCTTCAACTACCAGTTTCGCCGTCCAGGCATCCTCCGAATAAATCTCGGAATGCACGCCCTGCTGAGCTATGGGCTGTTTTGCACCGCAGAACGCGCAAAACAAATCAGTCGCGACGATCCTCTGGCCGCAAAAGCCGCAGAATACATTTTGGTTCGCAAGGCTGACCGAAGCCGGTATCTCGGTAATTCCGTACGTTAGATTACCACCGTTCAATTTAACCAGATGGTCTTCGAGAACCTCCCGCATTTCGGCTGCGGATTTGAATCGCGCGTCCGCACTGTATTCGACCGATCGCATCAAAATACGTTCGATTTGATCGGAAAGCTGTGGATTTATCTGTCTCGGCCGCGGATTCTTTTGGAAATCGAAGATTAACAGCGGATTGCTTTGCGGATCGGCACCTGTCAATAGATGAAACATCGTGGAGCCGAGACTATATATATCCGAACGGGGCTCAACGTTACCGCTGAACAATTCCGGCGGAGCATAGCCCATTGTTCCAACGGCGGTTACACCCTTTTCTTCTTTTTGATTGATCGATCTGGCAATTCCGAAATCTATCAGCATCGCGCGCCCGGAATTCCCGTCGATCATAACGTTTGACGGCTTCAAATCGCGGTAGACGATGGTTGAAGGCTGATTGTGAAGATAATCAAGCACATCTATTATCTGAATCGCCCATTCAGAAACGCTCTTTTCATCGATCTTCCCTTCTTGTGCCGACCGAAGTCGAGATGAAAGGTCGCCGCCGGAGATGTACTTCATCACCAGATAGAATCTGCTTTCTTTTTCGTCGTAAAAATAATCGTAAATAGTTGGGATCGATACGTGGTCCAACGACGAAAGGATCATCGATTCCCGCTTGAAGTCGTTGATCGCCTTCTCCTGCTGCTCCTCCTCGATGTGGGCCTGGACCATTTCCTTAACGGCCCGGAGAACTCCGCCAAGATTGTTGTCACTGGCAAGATACACCGCACCCATCCCACCGCCGCCAATCTTTCGCACGATCTCGTAACGGCCATTTAGAACCGTTCCTTCCGAAAGCGGCTTTAGCTTTGCACTTCGCTTTCCGTCCGTTTCTCCGATTCCGATATTATGGGCGGTTGGCGGCCTTTCTTTCTCGCTCGTTACCGGCACCGCGTCCTCGTGAGTCACTTCTGGGACTGGCTCTGGTTCGTTTGAAAGCAAGGGTTCCGGGTGAATCTTCGTATTGACATCGTCCGGCGGACCCGATGTTTGGTTCTCCATGATCCGAACCGAATCAAACGTCGAGTTCGAAGGGAAACTATCAATAGACTCAAATTCCTCGGATGGCTTTGCGATACCTTCAAAATTCGAAGGAAGACGTGCCTCATACAACACTTCGCCTGGATCGCGTCTGGGGTCGACGACTGCCGCCGGCCCATCGGGGATTTTGCTGTCTACATCGCTTTTGCCCGAATCGGCCATAAAAACCCCGGGAGAATCTCCAGCTATTATTTCGGGTTCGCTTTCGACTGAAGCAGCTATCGCATCAGCGGGACTCGATTCGTCGATGCTATTCGCCGAAGTTTCTGGTTCAGCAGATAACGGTGTTAAGTCTATCTCGGAAGCTGGTTCACGTTCCGATAAAGCATCGGAAGGTTGAGGGAATTGGGCTACATAATCTGCGGCGGTCAAATCGGCGGCCTCGGTCTCGGGGACTGCTTCAGGTCGTGGCTCAGGGTCCACGGAACTTTCAAGAGAAGCTAGATTCTCCTGCACATCAAAGGCTTCTGAAGCCGCTTGTTCGGGATTAGAAGGTGGTTCGGCGTCTTTGTTCGCGTCTTCACCGTGCAAGTTGAATTCGGAGGTTGATGTGGCAACGAGATTATCGACCGTTTTGGTTGCGTCGCCCAATATCATCGGAGCGGGAATGTCATCGATCGAAACGTCATCAATTTCAGTGCCCGTCCGCGGCGTGCTACCGGTCGGATCAACCGGTGTCCGATTTTCAATAACCTCTCCCATCTGCTCTCCGTTCGGCCCAGAATCAGTTTCCTTAACCGACGGACTGACAGGCGGCACGGGTGATTTAACCGCTTTCGCAAGAGCGCCTACCTCCGACGGCTGAATAATCAATGTACTCGCCATCGATTCATCATATTGATCGTCCGTAAGCGATACCGGTTCTAAACTGATACCGCAAAACGGGCAAAAGACATCAATTTCCGCGACATCCGAGCCGCATTCGTGACACGTCATTTTTTTACCTGTACTCAATGTGCTTCAGCAACCTGCGTTATCTGTTG
>JAYSON010000146.1:0-4114 GCA_043722725.1 Chloracidobacterium sp. | reverse complement strand
ACTCGTAAAGTTTCGCGGTATGCGAAAATCCACCTTCTACTTGCACCTTAAAGAATGTGAGTTTAGATTCAATTATAGAAAACAAAACCTTTACTCAATTCTATTGAAAATTATCAACTATCCATGACTTAACTAGTCATGACCCTTCATAAATATCGTTCTTCAGGGGACGAACCTGTCTATTATTCCGCAAAACGCCTTCGTTTGCCGTGCGTTCCATTAGATATATTAGTCTTTCGTAATCCGATTTTGAGTCAGCACGTAATTCCGCCAAAAAGTCCAAAACTTGGCAGTCCTCACCATCGACCCAAGCCTCAATCTCAAATTGTGGGCCTTTGAAGATTGTCTGTACCGGCATAATGTTAACCTATAGGTTGACATGATATACAAATTAGCAGTTTGGACAGTCGGCGTCAACCAATATTGCAGCTTTTAAAAACTCTTCTAGAGCAAAGCACCAAAAACACAATCTAGTCAAAGGCGCCCCAGCATGCGGTGGGCGGCAGAGTCGCCGTGGACGCCTTATATCGTTCAAAAAGCAGCTTGGCAGCGGGATATTTTTGCATAAAGCGGTTTGGATGATATAGTCGATTTAAGATTTTTTCTTAATCCAAAAAAATTAATCGAGCTGTTTCGCTGTGAGGTTTTTCAAATGACAAAGCTTAGCGTTAACCGAAAGCAGTATGACGTCGATGCGGACCTAAATACGCCCTTGTTGTGGGTAATTCGGGACGATATCGGTTTGACCGGGACGAAGTTCGGGTGCGGAGTCGCGCAGTGCGGGGCGTGTACCGTGCATGTGGACGGCGAGGCGAGGCGTTCGTGCGTGACGCCGTTGAAAGCGGCTGTGGGCAAGGAAATTACGACAATCGAAGGGCTTTCGGACGACGTCAGCCATCCGCTGCAGAAGGCTTGGATCGCGGAGGACGTTCCGCAATGCGGATATTGCCAGTCTGGACAGATCATGTCCGCCGCCATCCTGCTCATGCAGAACAAAAAGCCGACCGATACCGATATAGATCAGGCGATGTCGGGTATCGTTTGCCGCTGCGGAACCTACAACCGTATAAGAAGCGCGATAAAGCTGGCGGCGATAAACGGAGGTAAATGAGATGACCGTTAAAACCGAGATCGATAGACGATCATTTATCAAGGCTACGTTGGTCGCCGGCGGTGCGCTCGTTATAGAATCAGCTTTGCCTATGCGTTCGCGGGCCGAGGAAAGATTTGGCGTGGAGGTGGCGGCGGAATTTCAGCCGAATGCTTTTATTAAGATCGCTTCGGACGGCAAAGTAACGATCGTAGTCGGGCAGGCCGAGATGGGACAGGGCGTGCTGACTTCTCTGCCGCAGATCGTCGCGGATGAGCTTGAGGTCGAGTGGGCGAATGTCGGTTTTGAGCACGGGCCGGCCGGAAAAGAATTTGCCAATCCAATGCTTGGCAGCCAGATCACGGGTGGAAGTTCCAGCGTTAAGGCCTTTTTCGGCCCGCTCCGAAACTCAGCTGCGTCGGTCCGCGAAATGCTTGTTGGAGCGGCGGCCGGTCAGTGGAACGTATCGCCCGACACCTGTAGAGCCGTGAACGGAACGGTCATTCACACCGCAACGAAACGTATTGCCAAATACGGCGATCTGCTCGCGGCGGCGGCAAAGATCATGCCGCCGGCAAATCCTAAACTGAAAGATCCCAAGGATTTCAAATTTATCGGCAAGTCCGTAAAGCGGCTCGATACGCCGAGCAAGGTCAACGGCACAGGCATCTTCGGCATTGATATCAAGGTTCCGAGAATGCTGTCCGCTACGATCTTTCGTTCGCCGGTTTTCGGCGGCACGATTAAGAGCATTGACGATACAGCGGCAAAAGCCGTGAAAGGCGTGCGTCATATTGTCCCGCTTGGATACGGTGTGGGCGTTGTTGCCGATAATTACTGGGCCGCTAAAAAAGGCCGAGATGCTCTTAAAATCATTTGGGATGAAGGAACGATGGCAAACGTTTCGAGCGACAGCATTTACCGTTCCTACGCCGAGGCCGCCGAAACGGGTAAAGGCATCGAAGCCAAAAAGATCGGCGACGTGGCTGCCGTGCGTTCAAAGGCAGCTAAAACCATCGAGGCTGTATATTACGCTCCGTATCTCGCCCACGCCACTATGGAGCCGATGAATGCTACCGCCGATGTGCGTGCGGACGGTTGTACTATATGGAGCGGCATACAGGGTCAGATGATCGTTCAGGGCGTTGTGGCAAAGACTCTGGGATTGGCTCCCGCGAAAGTGACAGTCAACACCACATTGCTCGGCGGAGGTTTTGGCCGACGCATCGGGCTGGACTATGTAATGGATGCCGTCATGCTCTCAAAAGCGGTCGGCAAACCGGTCAAAGTCGTTTGGACGCGTGAGGATGACATGCAGAACGATTTTTATCGTCCGGCAACCTACAACAAGATGTCGGCCGGAATCGATGCGGCTGGCAAACCCGTTTTCTGGCATCATCGTGTTGTCAATTCCTCCATCATGGCGCCGCTTGCTCCGGTGCTTTTCGGTTTCGCCTTCAAGGACGATCAGCTCGACGATTCTTCGGTAGAGGGAGCAAGTACGCTGCCTTACGAAATGCAAAATTTGCAGGTTGATTGGGTTCGACGGGAGTCGGGCGTTCCAGTCGGTTTTTGGCGCTCGGTCGGTAGCTCACACACGGCATTTTCGACTGAGTGTTTTCTTGACGAGCTTGCGCAAGCTGCCAAAAAAGATCCGCTGGAGTTCAGGCTTTCGCTGCTCGAAAAACATCCGCGTCACGCGGGCGTGCTGAAGCTTGCAGCTGAAAAAGGCGGTTGGAGCAAACCCGTCGCAAAAGGTATTTTTCGCGGGATTGCCGTTCACGAGAGTTTTGGCAGCTATGTCGCACAAGTCGCCGAGGTTTCGGTTGGCAATGACGGCAAGCCAAGAGTTCATCGCGTAGTTTGTGCGATAGACTGCGGACAGGTCGTTAATCCCGACACGGTCACTGCACAGATGGAGAGCTGCATCATCTTCGGTTTGACCGCCGCTCTTTACGGCGAGATCACGCTGAAGAACGGACGCGTCGAACAGCGAAACTTTTATGATTACAAAATGCTGCGGATGAACGAAACGCCGAAGATCGAGGTATATATCGTTCCGAGTACGGAAAAACACGGCGGAGTTGGCGAACCAGGCACCCCGCCTATCGCTCCGGCAGTCGTCAACGCGATATTTGCCGCGACAGGAAAACGTATCCGAAGCCTGCCGATCAGGCCAGAGGAACTACGCGCAGAAAAGCGAGTGTGAACGAGCGTGCTGAACGGAATCCAAGATCACTGATATGAAGGAGCGATCGTCATGGAAATAACTACTGGATTTTCAAAACGCGGCGGCCTTAAATTGGTCGTAATCGCCGCGACGTGTCTGTTAGTTGTTGGATTTGCTTGGTCGAGCCAGCGAAATCGTCTGGAGAGGGTAGAAGCATCCACAATTAATGAAAATGCCATAGAAAGCGCGGATAATCCTGAAAAAGCCCGGGCTGCTTTTAATGAGGCGGTGAAGGTATTCTTTTCGGCCCGGTGTGCCAATTGCCACCCGGCCGGCGGCATTCCCACTCAGGGGGACGAGATGACGCCGCACACCCAGGGTGTTACTCGCGGCAAGGAAGGCAGAGGTGTTTACGGCCAGACATGCACAACATGTCACCAAAGGGAAAACCTCGCGGGCGAACACATGCCGCCGGGCACGTCAAAGGATTGGCACATGCCGCCTGCCGATCAGAAGATGGTATTTCAGGGATTGACGCCCGGCCAGCTATGCCGCAATTTTAAGAATGCATCCAAGAATGGAGGCCATAAAACGCTCCGTGAGACCATGGATCATATACAGAAAAAAGATCCCCTCGTCACATGGGCTTGGGAGCCGGGAAATGGCCGGACTCTGCCGCCGATGAGCTTTGAAGCTTTTGCGGCGAAGGTCGAGGAATGGGTCGGCAACGGCGGAGCGTGCCCCGATTAAGTTGATTTTGGGTCATGACTAGTTAAACATCTTATTGTATAAGATAAAGCTAGTAATGACAGATAGTTACAACATATTTAAGCGTTCCCGAATTTCTCGTAAGA
>JAYSON010000145.1:0-3035 GCA_043722725.1 Chloracidobacterium sp. | reverse complement strand
ATCAATATCGACGAGGGCGACGAACTACTCGACGTGATCCGTACCGACGGAACGAAGCAGGTCCTCATAGCTACACATGACGGAATGGCTGTCCGATTCGTCGAGACCGACGTTAGGCCGATGGGTCGCGTTGCCCGCGGCGTTCGCGGTGTGAATCTGAAACCGGGCGATTATGTTGTGGCCGTATGTCCAATATCGGCCGAGGCAACCGAAAAGATCCTCTCGATCTCGGAGCAGGGCTTTGGCAAGCAGACCTTGGCGTCAAGCTATCGCCTGACAAAACGCGGCGGCAAGGGCGTTATCAATATGAAAACGACGGCGAAGACCGGCAAGGTTGTCGCGTCGTTCCCGGTTGACGAAGACTCCGAAGTGATCATTATCACCCAGCAGGCGAAACTGATTCGTCTTGATGTCGATAAGATCCGCAAGACCGGCCGAAGCGCCCAGGGCGTAATGCTGATCCGCACCGGGGCCGACGACCTTGTGACAAGTGCTTCGCTGATCGAACCGCAAGGCGACGATTCTGACATCGGTGAGATAGACGAATAACGCACTCCAGAATGCAGTGCACGGGAGCATCGCTCCCGAACAACTTCGGCCCATGCTCAACGTAACAAAAATGAAGGGGCGTTGCGGGCAGCGTGCCCGCGTTCCGGCAACGCGGTTTTATCCGCCCTTTTTCTTCCTGATCGAAGTCACAGATGCCCGGTCAAGCAGAAGTATATCTTCCTCGGTTTCCACGTTATTGAAAGTTACGGTCCTATCAGTCTCGATCTCATGGTGCCTGAAAAAAGGCTTTCCATGAATAACAAGATTCATAAAATCCTGCTTGCCTTTAACTGGAAAGGCATTGGGTGCATCCGTTTCGGATGGCTTCAATTCAATAACTCCATTCACCTTATCGTAAAGCAGCGTGACCGCCTTTGGCGATCCGAACGACTCAAAAGCGATCTTGTTCCGGAAACCGCGAAACACTGTCTCAAAGCTGGCGAAATACGCACTCAAAACGGCTCATATACGCACTGGCGATTACGCCCTGGATCGGGTTGTGTTGTCGTCAAATGATATCCGGCAGATTTAGCTAAACAGGGAAGGTTCTTCGGGGCGCCGGACAAGTGTGTCGAGGCCGAAGTGTTCGTAGGCCAGACGCGTGGCCATACGGCCGCGCGGTGTGCGGTTCAGGAAACCGATCTGCAATAAATACGGTTCGATTATCTCCTCGATCGAATCCTTCTCCTCATGCAGGGAAGCGCAAAGAGTACCTAACCCAACCGGTCCGCCGTCGAATTTCTCGATGATGGTCATCAACAACTTACGATCCATTTCATCGAGGCCGTAGGTGTCCACTTCCATGCGGTTTAGAGCGTCGTTCGCGACATGGGCCGTGATTCGTCCGTCATGATCGACCTCGGCATAATCGCGGACACGGCGGAGAAGACGATTGCATATACGCGGCGTGCCGCGCGAGCGGCGTGCGATCTCGTTCGAACCCGTCGTATCGATCTCTACATTTAGAATTTTTGCCGACCGTTCGACGATCTGCTGAAGCTCCTCGATGCCGTAAAAATCGAGATGAAATATGATGCCGAACCGACCGCGCAGCGGAGCAGTGATCAGGCCCGGTCGCGTTGTTGCCCCGACCAGCGTAAACTTTGGCAACTCTAATTTTATCGACCTCGCCGCCGTGCCCTGTCCGATCATGATGTCAAGGTTGTAGTCCTCCATCGCCGGATAAAGGATCTCTTCGATCGCCGGATTCAGCCGGTGTATCTCATCGATAAAAAGCACATCGCCTTCTTCTAAATTCGTTAGGATTGCTGCAAGATCGCCCGCCTTTTCGATGATCGGTCCGGCGGTCGATTTCAAAGACGCCCCCATTTCATTCGCAACGATGTTTGAAAGCGTCGTTTTGCCGAGTCCGGGCGGGCCCGTCAGCAAAATGTGATCGAGAGCCTCACGCCGCTTGAGCGCCGCCTTCATAAACACGCGCAGGTTGTCCTTGACCTTCTTTTGGCCGATATACTCAGCCAACTGAGCCGGCCGGAGCGTCGCCTCGAACTGTAACTCTTCATCACGGACAGTCGCCGTGCGGGCATCGATTGATTCCAAAGGTTCACTGATCATTGTTGTCTTATGACGTTCGCGGTAAATTTCTCCCTGCTTCTATCATATCGCACCGTGAACTTATCCAGTGTCCCGTCCCGTCCGCGGTAGTCGATCTCGTATCGCCAGTATCCGGGACCAATCGGCTTTTTAGAGAAAAGGTAATCAAGCCAAAACTGAGTGCGGCTCTCTTCAGGGGCTTTTACCGCAATCGGATATTGAATAACGCGGTCTTGCCGTTCACTATACCCGATCAGCGTAGTTCCGAGGCCCATGCACGCCTCGGCGTTGAAAAGAACAAATTCCTGAGCCCGTCCGTCTCCGTTATAGTCTTTTAACGCCATTATCTGAGGCTTGCGCTCGATCTTTGAACTGGGATTCGGGACTTTGTAGTAGTAACCGCCGCGAATGAGGTATGGGATATCTATCGTGTCATTGCCCCCATATTCGTCGTCCCCTTTTATATTGAGCGTATTTATCGCCTTGTTTGTTTGAGAATCGATCAACGTTACGTGGACCTCGCCGGTATAATAACTGCCGTGGGTATGATCGGGGCAAGTGTAAATATCATCCTTCGCCTGTTCGTTCGGATGTTTTTTTGGATCGCGCATCCACAAGACCATCTTCCGTTTTGCGCCCAGAATTTGTGTTTCGAGAACTGTTGCGGTTTTTGGAATTGCTTCAGGTTTTTGCGCTATGATATCCGCACACAAGATCAAGATCCCGACGAGAATGAATGCAAAGGATTTAAGTGCTGACATTATGGACTTAGCTAATAGCGAACACCTCCGCGAGGTCACATTTGCAACGCTTTACGGTCAAAATAATAATCCTTTAGGGTCATGACTAGTTAAACATCTTATTGTATAAGATAAAGCTAGTAATGACAGATAGTTACAACATATTTAAGCGTTCCCGAATTTCTCGTAAGA
>JAYSON010000144.1:0-3527 GCA_043722725.1 Chloracidobacterium sp. | reverse complement strand
TGCCTTACCTAGCCTTACGGACTGTACGCGAAGGACTACATGCTGCTGATTAGCGATTCCGGCAACAGCCGGGCGTTGCTCTGGCGAGCGTCGGCTGAGGTTAGAGATACGATTTTGAGATAAATGCCTTGCTGCGGCTTTGCCGCTCTATTTGCAGAAAGGCTGTGCCTTTCCCGAAGACTGCTATCGAGGTCTTGCGGCTTTACCGCCTATGGATGCAAGGCTCGAAGGTAAATTTAGAATGTTCGACTCAGCTACCAAACAAGTCGAAGAAAGCGAGATCGCCGAACGTATAAAAGTTCACGGCCTGGTGCAGGGCGTCGGATTTCGTCCGGCAGTTTGGCGGCTGGCAAAGGAATTTAACATTCGCGGTTCGGTAATGAATAACGGCAACGGCGTCGAGATTACCGCTCAGGGCTCGGCCAACGACCTCGATATTTTCGTTTCAGCGATCTCGCTGCAAGCTCCGCCGCTTTCACGGATCAACAACATCGAGCGAGCGAAAATCGAGCTGTCCGCTAACCTTCTGGATTTCCAAATTGCCGAAAGTGAAACTACTGAAATCCATACGGGTATTGTGCCGGACGCAGCGAGTTGTGAGGCGTGCAAAGCGGAAACGCTCGATCCCTTCGCCCGACGCTTTCGTTACCCGTTCACAAACTGCACACATTGCGGCCCGAGATTTTCGATCATTCAGAATATTCCGTACGACCGTGCGAACACGACAATGAGCGGGTTCGAAATGTGTACCGATTGCCGAGCAGAATACGAAGACCCAGCCGACCGGCGTTTTCATGCACAGCCGATCGCCTGTTACAAATGCGGGCCGAAGGCCTGGCTTGAACGCGCTGACGGAAAGCCTTTTACCGCCGAGGCGTTCACGATGCTCGACGAGGTCGATGCTGCCTGCACACTGATCCAGCGAGGCTTTATTGTTGCGATCAAGGGTATCGGTGGTTTTCAACTCGCCTGCGACGCGACGAATGAAGATGCAGTTGAGCGCCTGAGAGATCTGAAACATCGCGAACGAAAGCCTTTTGCATTGATGGTTCGTGATCTCGCTGTTGCAAAAGAGCACTGCGATATCAGCGAAGCGGAAGAAGCACTCTTGAACGATCACGCCGCGCCGATCGTCATCGTGCCGAGACTTCAAGATCCAAGGTCTAAAACTGACCCTGTGAAGACGCTCAACGCAACTGCATTTCAGCCGGAGACCTCTGATGTGGGAGGCGATGTCGCTGATACCGTCGCTCCCGGTGTGAACACGCTGGGCGTAATGCTGCCGAATACACCGCTGCATCTTTTACTTTTAAGACGGATGCCGCGGCCAATCGTGCTTACGTCGGGCAATCTTTCCGACGAGCCACAATGCATCGACAATGAAGACGCCAGGGCCAGGCTTGGCAACATCGCCGATTACTTCCTTATGCACGACCGGCCGATACCACAGCGTGTGGATGATTCTGTGGTAAAGATAATGGCCGGCGAGCCGCGAATTCTCAGGCGTGCCCGCGGCTACGCACCGGCCCCGATGCAATTGCCGCATGGCTTTGAAAACGCTCCGCCTGTCCTTGCCTATGGCGGTGAACTGAAGAACACGTTCTGTCTCCTGGCCGATGGCAAAGCGATAATTTCTCAGCACATCGGCGATCTCGAAGACGCTGCGACGCAAGCCGACTATCGACACAATTTACAGCTCTATGAAACGCTTTACGAGCACAAACCGGCAGCGTTGGTCTGCGATCTGCACCCCGAATATCTATCGAGCAAACTTGCTCGCGAACGGTCGGAAAAAACCGCGGTTCGACTTATCGAAACGCAGCATCACCACGCTCACATTGCCGCATGTTTAGCTGAAAATAATATTTCACTCGAAGCAAAACCGATGATCGGTATCGCTCTCGATGGTATCGGATTTGGCGATGACGGAACATTTTGGGGAGGCGAGTTTTTGCTTGCGGATTATCTATCTTACAAACGGCTGGCGGTATTTAAGCCGGTCGCGATGATCGGCGGCGAGCAAGCAATAAAGGAGCCGTGGCGCAACACATACGCGCATTTGATTGCGGAAATGGGGTGGCCGCGATTTGCTTTGAACTATGCGGACCTCGAACTGTTCGCGTTTCTGGACAAGAAACCCCGTGAAATTCTCGAAGGAATGATCACGAAGCAGGTCAATTCGCCGATGGCTAGTTCCTGCGGACGCCTATTCGATGCGGTCGCGGCTGCGGTCGGAATCGCCCGCGAACATGCCGCTTACGAAGGCCAGGGAGCGGTCGAGCTCGAAGCGATCGTCGATGAAAAGGCTTTGCACGACGAGGACGAGATGCTTGCCTATCCGTTCGCTATCCCGCGATTGGAGGAATCGAATCTGCCCTACATCGAACCTTACGCGATGTGGCAGGCGTTGCTCGGCGATCTGATCTTGAAAACTCCTATACCCGTAATTTCCGCCCGTTTCCACAAAGGCCTGGCGAAGATCATTGTCCAAATGGTCGAGAAACTCAGCCGCTATGAAACCGGCGAAGACGAAGCAAAAACCGTCGCGCTATCCGGCGGGGTGTGGCAGAATAAGATTCTATTGGAAGAAGTGATTCGGCGTTTGCGCGAAAAGGAGTTTGAGGTTTTAACTCATCGAAATGTGCCGACGAACGACGGCGGGCTATCCCTTGGACAGGCTGTGATAGCGGCGGCCCAAAGTATGTTACCGTCTGCGGTAGCGGGCGGCTGACGACAACAGTTCCAAGTTCCAAGTTCCAGGTTCAGACTGGATTCAAACTTAAAACCCTGAAACTTGAAACACGGACTTACTATTCAACCCATCCGCTACCGCAGATGGTTCTGACAAGGAGACTTATGTGCCTAGGCATTCCGGGGAAAATCGTATCGCTCGATGAGAAAATCCCACAACTTGCAACCGTTGATGTCGGCGGCGTTCGTCGCCAAATAAACATTGCCTGCATTGTTGACGAAGATCATCCTCCGGACTCGTGCATCGGCGAATGGGTTTTGGTCCATGTCGGCTTTGCGATGAGTCGCATCAACGAAGAAGAAGCTGCGAAAACTCTTGAATTGCTCGAAGAAATGGGCGAAATCCAAGCCGAGATCGCGGCGATGCGAGCGTCGGGTACTTGACCGGGCTTAGCTTCCTTTCGAACGAGGGAAGGATGCCGCTTCAGCAGACGAAGTGGTTTTCTCTTCATTTAGACAATGACGAAGACTTCATCAAATTTCCTTTATCCATTCCTGCATGGCGAACGGCAAGACGCCGAGCGGCTCGATGAAGGTTTGATGGAATCTATCCGGCAAAAGGCGCGTGACGGCATCAGCGTCAAGGAAGAGTTCTTTGCTAATAACGCGCAAGAAGTCGTTAACGTTGCACGAGCTATCGCCAATGTTTACGAATCCGGCGGCAAGCTTATGACGATGGGCAACGGCGGCTCGAGTTGCGACGCCGCTCATATCACGGTCGAGTTCGAACATCCCGTAACGGCAGGCCGTCCGGCATTGACGGCGATAAATCTGGT
>JAYSON010000143.1:0-9291 GCA_043722725.1 Chloracidobacterium sp. | reverse complement strand
ATTCTTGGTCTGTACGCCATAAACTACTTAATGTTCAATCAAATTGAAGCCGTCTGTCAATTTGAGCATTTGGAATTAAAACCTTATTATTTACTTTTTATGCGAATCAAAGAAAACAGCGGGCGAATACGCTCGACCACCGTGCTGCTTGTGCACCGAAACGGATCGGTTGCGATGGGTGGCGACGGGCAGGTGACGCTTGGCGAAACCGTTATTAAGGGCAATGCACGAAAGGTCCGCCGCCTGCTAAACGGCGAGATACTGGCGGGTTTTGCGGGTGCGACGGCCGATGCCTTTTCGCTTCTCAGCCGTTTTGAGACAAAGCTCGGCGAGTTTCAGGGCCAGCTCGAACGGGCGGCGATCGAGCTGAGCAAGGATTGGCGAACGGACAAATATCTGCGGCATCTCGAGGCGCTGCTGATAGTTGCGGACAAAAATGATGCCTTTCTGATATCGGGCAAAGGCGACGTTATCTCGTCGGACGAGGGACTGCTGTCAGTCGGTTCGGGAAGTATGTATGCATTGGCCGCGGCACGGGCGTTGGTAAAACACACCGAGCTTTCGGCAAAGGAAATTGCCGAGGAAAGCCTGCGCATTGCCAGCGAGATCTGTATATATACGAATTCGGACATTATTGTTGAAGAGCTTTGATGCTTCTATCTTTGCTGCTTTGCGGGCAAAACTCCGCATTCCCGCAGAGACGCAGAGACGCAAAGAAGAAGCGTTAAGGCGAACAAAAGACTGTAAGTTTTTTCGATTTGAAATGGCTATTTATTTAGGCGGCGAAGTAAAACAAGTGATGGAAAAACGAAATCTGGATGACCTGACCCCGCGTCAGATCGTCGAGGAGTTGGACAAATACGTCGTCGGCCAGAACGCCGCGAAAAAAGCCGTCGCCGTTGCTCTGCGCAACCGCATTAGGCGGCAAAAGCTTCCAGAAGAGATCGCCCAGGACGTACTGCCGAAGAACATTCTGATGATCGGCTCGACCGGAGTGGGGAAGACCGAGATCGCCCGACGACTTGCACGCATTGCCGATTCGCCGTTCATAAAGATCGAGGCTTCGAAGTTTACTGAAGTCGGATACGTTGGCCGCGATGTGGAGAGCATGATCCGCGAGCTGACCGAAATCGCCGTGGAAATGTCCAAGCAAGGCGCGTACATCGAGGTTCTGGGAACCGCCGAAGAGAATACCGAGGAAAAGCTGCTTGACTTGCTGCTTCCGCCAACAAGTTTACATTATCAGACGCCGTCGTCGGATCTCGACCAAACCGGAGATTCCGAACCTCCGGTGAACAGGACACGCGAAAAGCTCCGCGAACAATTGCGTAAGGGCGACCTCGACGACCGTCTGATCGAGATTGACACACAGGATCGCGGGAACACTACTATCGATTTCGTAGGCGGGCAGGGAATGGAGGAAATGGGCGTCAACCTGAAGGACATGTTCGGCAACCTTTTCCCGACAAAGACCGTGAAGCGGAAGATGAAGGTCGGCGATGCCAGAGCCTATCTGCTTCGCGATGAGCAGGAAAACCTAGTCGATATGGAACAGATCGTCCGTGCCGCGATCAAAAAGACCGAGAATTCCGGCATCATTTTCCTTGACGAGATAGACAAGATCGCCGGACGCGAATCCGGCGGGAACCCTGATGTTTCGCGTGAAGGAGTACAGCGTGACCTGCTCCCAATTGTCGAAGGTACGAACGTAAACACCAAATACGGCATGGTCAATACGGAGCATATACTGTTCATCGCCGCCGGCGCCTTTCACGTTTCCAAACCGTCCGACCTTATTCCCGAACTGCAGGGAAGATTTCCTATTCGAGTCGAGCTTGAGTCCTTAACGATTGACGACCTCAAACGGATTTTGACCCAACCAAAAAATTCGTTGATTAAGCAATATCAGGCGCTGCTTAATACCGAAGGCGTACAACTCGAATTTACCGAAGACGCCATTGCAAAGCTCGCCGAGATGACTGCCGAGATCAATAAAAGCACTGAAAATATAGGTGCTCGGCGGCTTCACACGCTGCTTGAAAAGCTTTTGGAGGAAATCAGCTTCCTGGGAAATGAGCTTGAAGAGAAGCTCCAGCTTATCGACGCGGCGTTTGTCGAAAAAAGGCTCGGCAGCTTGATCCAAGACCAAAACCTGCGACAGTACATTTTGTAGATTAAGCAGATGTTAACACGACACTCCGTTAAGCTTTCGCGATTAAACAATTACGTTAAGCATAAAAATGTTAAAGCACCGTTAGCGCTTTTAGCACTTGTTGTGCTTAGCGGCTTAAGCTGCGGGAAACGTAAGCCGCCTCTGCCGCCTACCGGCCGGGTCGTGCAACGTGCCGAAACTACGGGGTTTCAACGCGGTAATCAGGTCATTCTCTCGTGGAAGATGCCGGCGAGAAACGCCGCGAGCAACGATGTGCAGAATATCAAGCGTGTCGATATTTACCGGCTGGCAGAACCGCTGAGTTCCCCGCTTACGCTTTCGCAAGAAGAATTTGCATCGAAGAGCGTTTTGATCGCAGCCGTTCCCATAACCGACGCCGATTTTGCCTTGAAAACACTTTCGTACGCAGACACGCTCGAATTAACCGGGCAGCCTTCCAGGCTGCGGTACGCGATACGCTTTGTAAACGCCTCTGGCCAAAAAGCATCTTTCTCGAATTTTTTGGTAATCGAGCCGACCGCAAAGGTCGCCGCTGCACCCGCTTCCCTTTCGGCGGTCGTTTCTCAGGACGCGGTCAGCCTTGCTTGGGACGCCCCGGACAAGAACGCCGATGGCTCAGTGCCCGCAAACTTTCTTGGATACAATGTTTACCGTTCGGAAGCGAAAACGGAAGCCGGCAAGATCCTGAACAAGACGCCGGTAACCGCAATCAAATTCCCTGATCGATTCTTCGAATTCGACAAGGAATATTTCTATTTTGTTCGTGCGGTTTCGGTCGGAACCGGCGGCGTGCCGATTGAAAGCTCGGAATCAAATATAGTCGCCATCAAACCAAAAGACACGTTTGCTCCGAGCGCACCGGCGTCGATCACACTCGCCGCCACGCCTACCACTATCTCGATCTTTTTCCCGACCAACCCCGAAAACGACGTGGCGGGCTATAAAATCTACCGCTCGGAAGACCCGAGCCTTGATAAAGCTCAGTGGAAGCTTTTGACCTCTAACTTATTGGATACAAATACTTTCCAAGATAATGACGTCGCGTCCGGCAAGACTTATTTTTATTATCTGACGGCGACCGATAAATTCGGCAACGTCAGTGGGCCGTCGGAGGTTGTGTCGGAGACGCTCCGGTAAACTATGAAGATTTGCAGGTTTAGCAAAGACGAAAATCTCCGTATCGGGATCGTCGAGGGCGAGGAGATATGGGTTTGCGATACCGAGCTTCGGAAAACCGAGGAACTTTGGTACACGAACGAGGTGAAGGTACTTGCACCGGTGAAACCCTCGAAAATCGTGTGTGTCGGACGTAATTATGCCGAACACGCGGCCGAGCTTGGGAATGACGTTCCCAAAGAACCGCTTCTGTTCTTGAAGGCACCGTCTGCTGTCATTGCGAGCGGCGAGCCGATCGTTATTCCGAGTCAATCGGTACAGGTCGAGCATGAGGGCGAGCTGGCCGTAATTATCGGGCGCTTGTGTAAATCGCTTTCCGTAGATGATGAGCCGTTCAAGTATGTTCTCGGTTATACTTGTCTAAATGATGTAACAGCAAGAGATATTCAACGCAAGGATGTGCAGTTCACGCGTGGTAAATCGTTTGACACGTTTTGTCCGATCGGGCCTTATATCGAGACTGAACTTGATGTGACGGATATCCGCGTAACGACGCGGGTTAATGGCACGATAATGCAGGACAGCCGAACATCGCAAATGGTATTCCCTGTCGATTTTTTGATACGATACATATCTAGTATGATGACCCTTTTACCGGGCGATGTGATTGCGACGGGAACGCCATCTGGCGTCTCGAAATTGAGCAGTAATGATGTGTGTCAGGTTGATATCGAAGGGATCGGGACACTCACAAGTCCAGTAAAATAAAGATGAAACGCTGCCCTAAGTGTCACGCCGATTATTTCGACAATGTGCTCGAATTTTGTCTCGAGGATGGCACTCGGCTGTCTTTTGCATCTCAGCCGGTCGGAGTCGCGACTTCACCGACGATTCAGCAGAAGCCGGCGACGAATCCACAGCCGGGGCCGCTTTCGAACTTGAACTCGGAAGCAACGGTAGTAATCCGGAAAGCCGGCGAAACGGAATGGCCCGGTTTGGAAAAATCAATGCTTTCCGCGAAACAATCGCAAACGGCAAAAATCCTCGAAACAGCTCCCATCGTTCTCGCGTTGGCGCATAACTGGTGGCAGTGGCTATATCTTGAGAAGCAATACATTTCCTCCATCACGGAATATATTCTTTCGGCGAACTTTTTGATGTGGCTGCTTCTGCTCGGGTCGGGCACGGCGGTCGGTTTGCTTTCGGTAAAACATTCTAAGGACAAGACTTTGGGCATTATCAGCCTTGTCGCTCTGGCGATCAATCTCATCCTGTTTTTGGTCCCGCGAAGATGACAATTTGATTACGAAACGGAGAAATTATGAAATTCTTTATTGATACGGCAAATTTAGAGGAGATTCGCGAGGCAAATGAGCTTGGGATGATCGATGGTGTTACAACAAACCCGTCGCTTGTCGCAAGAGAGGGCGATATCGATTTTAAGGAGCACATAGCAAAGATCTGTTCGATGGTCAAAGGCGATGTGTCGGCCGAAGTTACGGCCCTGGACACGGAAGGAATGCTTCGCGAGGGCCGCGAACTTGCGAAGATCGCCCCGAATGTGGTGGTGAAATGCCCGCTGACGCTCGACGGGCTGAAGGCGACGCGCATATTCACCGCTGAAGGTACCAAAGTGAATGTCACTCTATGCTTTTCGGCGGCACAGGCGATTCTTGCCGCAAAAGCTGGAGCCGCTTACATCTCGCCTTTTATAGGGCGACTCGATGATATTGCGACGAACGGGATGCAGGTGATTCAGGACATAGTGCAGATATACGGTAATTACGGTTACAAGACTGAAGTGCTGGCTGCGTCGATCCGGCATCCGATGCATATAGTCGATTGTGCTCTTGTCGGCGCCGACGTTGCGACAATACCCTTTAAAATTATCCAGCAGCTCGTCAAGCATCCCCTGACGGATAAAGGCTTGGAAGCGTTTTTGAGCGATTGGAAGAAGAGTGGGCGGGAGTAGCTTAATTTCCGGCCAGCAGATTGCGAAGCTCGCCTTGTTTGGCGGCGGCGTCGAGGTCCTGCTGTAACGCACCCTGATATCTGGCGATGAAATCTTCGTCGTTATCATCCATAGCGATCAATTGACGCATTTTCGCAAGATGTGTATCGACGGCGTCTTCAACGAAGCCGTCTTTTTGCGCGAACATTTCGTCGATATCGACTATCAGCGTGGAGAATCTCCTCAGCCATGCGAAATCATTATTCTCGAGCAAAAGATTTAGGAACTGCCCGCTCGTAACCGGTCCGTGTATCCCTTCGTAAATCGAACGTTCAAAATCAACCAGCGATTTATGCAGCGAAAGAAGTAAATTCCTGGCCGACTTAAGCGATTCCGTGTTTGTCATACCTAAATAATACACCACCAATTAAATTATCGATACCGTGCCAAGCTTTGCTTATTAGCCAGCTAATGATAGATTATTAGTTGGCTAACCTTTACATATTAGCCCGCTAACGGCAGTTTATTAGCCTGGACATTGCTTAGTTAAGCGTATTAAACATAAACACTTAAACACTCCTATATGGAATTTGAGAAGACGGTCAGTTTTCTATTGACGAAGGTAACGGTTGCCCACCGCAATCTTCTTCAAAAGGCGGTGAACGAGGCTGGCCTGCACAGCGGCCAGGTTTTCGTCCTCTTCGAATTGTGGAAGACGGACGGGCAGCGGCAGATAGATCTGGCCGCCAATCTGGGACTTTCGCCGCCGACGGTAAACAAAATTCTCGGCGGGCTGCTCGGGAACGATTTTGTCACGAGGGCCAAATATGAGGATGACGCTCGTTCGACCCGTATATTTCTGACCCAGAAGGGGCTTGATGTACGCGACCACCTCGAGGAGCAGTGGGCAAAGCTGGAAGATCAGACGCTTGCCGGGCTGACGGATACTGAAACGTTGATGCTGAAGCAGCTTCTAGTTAAGCTTGGCATAGAGCTTAGCTAAGCATCTCTAACGGGAGACTTGTTCCCGATCCTCCTGGCTTTCGCATAAGGGCAGAGCCTTGTAGAATTGTCCCAGTCAAACATTCCATACCTTTTAACCGATAATTTAGTAGAGAAGGAGGTCGAAATGAAAGTTCTCTTAGCGACGGATGGGGGAAAACAGGGTGAAGCTGCGATTTCGGCAATACAGCGATTGGCGCTTGGTGAAGGTGACGAGATCAAAATTATCAGCGTTGTCGACATGGCTTTGCCGATGGCGATAGATATTTACGGAGGATATCTGCCGGATACGGCAGAATTAGAGAAGACCGCGCGTGAGAATGCAGCGAAGATCCTGGCGGAAACATCCGAAAAGCTAAACGTATATGCGGACGCGAATAAGGTTGCTCTTCTGACCGATGTACTTTTCGGTTCGCCCGACAGCCGTATCGTCGAAACTGCAGAGGAATGGCACGCCGATCTGATCGTCGTCGGCTCACACGGATACAGTCGCTGGGAACGGCTTTTGCTCGGGTCCGTGTCAGATTCGGTTGTTCATCACGCTCCGTGCTCGGTGTTAGTGGTCCGCACGGCGGCGGAAGCATAGATGAGCGGCGAGATCGTTATCGTCAATTCCCGCAGATACGACGGTTGCATTGGTAAAAGCTGGACGTGCGAGCTTATCGAACAGCGTGGTTCTTTGCTCGTTTGTGTCGGCACTTTTGATCGGGAGATAAGTCATGAACACCTCGGCTTACTCAGACGTGGCACGATCTCACACGAATATTACTGGCTCGACCGCTGGTACAACGTTTTTCGATTCCACGAACCTGACGGTGCGTTTCGTAATTATTACTGCAACATTAACATTCCGCCAACCTTTGAGAATGGCGTACTCGATTATGTCGATCTCGACATCGATATTCTGATCACGAACGATGGCACGTATTCAATTCTCGATTCGGATGAGTTCGAGGAAAGTGCAGCAAGGTACGGTTTTTCCGACGAACTTCGTATGGAAATATCAAGAGCTGTTAACGAGCTTACCGCGATGATCGAGCATCACGAGTTCCCTTTCGACCTCTAGATCATTGCAGCCGCAGGTTCAGTGGGATCTTTGGAACTCGAGTTATCGAGTGCTGTGTTTGGAGTTCCGCCTTCGTAAGGAAGGGAGCTTGAAAAATCAACGCGGCTGAATTCTCAGGATGTAGCTGCAAACGGCAAGGTTCACGCCCGGAGCGAGGCTGATTCGCTGGCCCGGCGGAAGCTCGTAATTATTAACAGCAGCGGCGTTTCGGCCTTCGTTTACGACCCAATATTTCCCATTTCCGTCGGCGATGATCGTCAAATGACGACGGCTTATTTCAGGATCCCCGGCGAGTGCAATATCGACGGGCTTTGATTTCGATCCGCGGCCGATGGCTATCTCGTTCTGGAAGATCGGCACTACGTTTTGCCGCACACCGTTTAGCCAAATCTCGAGACGATAAAGTTCGGTCGCGCGTTTGCGGACGTTTGTCATCTCCTCAAGCTCACCTGATGAGAGCGGAACGGCCTGTTCGATGCTGACGTGCGGGAGCGTTTTCGGGATGTTATTTTGTAGAGGGGGAGCGTAGTCCGGTAGTTTTGGGCCGCGTGTATGAAAATTCGGGCTGGTCGGTATAGTTGTCGAGCGTTTTGGTTGCGGTTCGGGAAGCGGTACGGACTTTGGGCGCGACAGGACGCCGGTTTTATTGCTCGAAGAGTCTTCCCAGCTGTGCTGAACGCGGAGTTCGCCTTTCTCCAGCGTTCCGTCAACACGGAGTTCTATTACGAAAGATTTTGTCTCGAGCTTTTTCTTGCCGGCTATCTCTTTAGCCCGTTCGGCGAGAATGTGATAGAGCCCCTGTTCGAGCCCGCGGCGTTTGACGCCCTGCCATTCCTTGTCGTCACCTTCGCTCAAAAAGATGGTGTATTCGCTGGGAATTATCGTAGTTCCCTGCGGCAGCGGAACCATCTCTCGCTGCATAACGCCCTCGACGGCACGGGCTATTTTGACGATAAATTCCTCGGCCTGGCTGCGCGGTTTTACCTGCGCGTCGCGGGCAGCTTCTTCCAAAACGCCCTCTGCCGATTCGCCGTCTATCCATTTTCTTACCTTATCAAGTACGCTCAAACTCAATGTTCTGTACCTTCCAATAATTTTTAACGCAAAGCCGTAAAGTCGCCAAGACGCAAAAACATATCACTTTAACGAAATGAACCCTGTCATGATCGCCCGCAATTTCCTTCAAAACCTTTGCGGCTCCGCATCTTGGCGACTTTGCGTTAAATGTCCGCCGTCTTAAGTCTAATCCAGATCTACATACTTGCCGTTCAGCCAGCCGCGATTTGTTTCAAGCTGACTGTCGCGTTGGCGGCCCTGTTCAATTACATCAACTTGATACCAGTTATTCTGCGATTTGACAATACGGACCTTTGAATCTTTCGTAATAAGGCCAATCGGTTCGTTGTTGACGTTTGGCGACGGCCTCAGATTAATGTCCGTATTCGCGCGGCCGGTCCGCGATCTAAACAAACTCGCAATATCGGGCAGGACTCCGGCGTTTCGCAAAAAAGAGTGCGTTGCGAACAGAGCACCGGCGAATAACATAAGGAAAACAGCTAGGGTAGCGAGCCGTCGAATAAACTTCCGTTTTTTCCTAGGTTTAAGCGATATTTCCTGACCATTTTGTTGAAGTATATTTACCTCTGGCTTTTGTGGATCAGGCTGCTGATTCGGCCAGTAACCTTCGACGCGTTCTGTCGGCTGAATCGCCGGATGCCGCAGCGAAGGCGTTTGTTCTAGATCAACTAGTGCCGATAAAGCCGGGCCGAAGTGGTGCCGAAGCTTGAGGTCACGTGATGTATCAAAACGCGGCTGCTGCGGTGCGATCGGCGTGTAGCCGCGAGCGACGTGCGGCTGCGGGGCCGCATGGAACTTTGAGCGCACATGCGTCGAGGTCTCATGTTCATCGGCGATCCGGCGGACGCCTTCGAGGTCCTGCCAGAATTCGTCCACGGTCTGATGACGCATTGACGGTTCGCGGCT
>JAYSON010000142.1:0-4912 GCA_043722725.1 Chloracidobacterium sp. | reverse complement strand
GCCGACAATGTCATTGCCTATAAGATAAGAATCGAGCGTCTCCGTCGAACGCCAGTTTGAAGCAATGCGGCTTGCCTCGCGTACCACCAGACCCTCGGCCCACGGCTTTCGCGATTCGATATCTTCCTGATTGACGCCGTAATTTCCTATCAGCGGATACGTCATGCAGACAATCTGGCCGGCATAGCTGGGATCGGTCAGAATCTCCTGATAACCAGTCATTGAGGTATTGAAAACCATTTCACCAAAAGTCTCGCCATCAGCGCCAAAAGACGCACCGTGAAAGGTGCGCCCGTCTTCGAGTACCAAAATCGCTTTTTTAGCTAAATTCATCGCAAAAAGATTTTACCGAGGAAACGTTGAAAAAAAGAGAGGAGATTTTGACCCGGATGGAAACCGATTTATGAGAAAGATCGAGTGAGCTAATTCCTTATCTGCGTTTATCCACGCCCATCCGTGGCTGGAATAGTCTTAACGTCTCCTATCAAATCCTATTCTTCCTCACTCTCAGCGCGAATCTCGTCGATCTTCGACTTTGCCGGAAGGTCATATTCGCCATGTTCCAAAAATCCGACATCCTTCGGTTTCCAATACCTGAAAAAAGCCTTGCCATAAATATACTTTTCCGGAACCAGTCCCCACACGCGCGAATCCGACGAATTGTCGCGGTTGTCGCCCATCACAAAATAATAATGCTGGTCAACTGGTTTCACGACGTTGTCGCGTAAATTTTGATTGTGTATGGTATCCAGATACGGCTCGTTAAGTTCTTTTCCGTCAATATAGACCTTGCCGTTTCGCACCTCGACGGTTTCGCCCGGAAGGCCGATGATTCGCTTGACGTAGCTCTTTTCCGGATCGCTCGGATACCAGAATACAACAATATCGCCGCGGTCGAGATGTCCCCAGGTAATATTCTTAAACTTGTAATAGACCAGTTTGTTGACAAGCAGCCGCTCGCCATCATGAAGTTGCGGCAGCATCGATGTCCCTTCTACCACAACCGGCTGCACCGCAAACACACCGAATAAGATAAATACGACTATGATGAGAAAAACGTCTCTAGCGAGCCGCAAACTCTCTGTCCACAAGCCCTGCCGCGATTCGCGGCCAAGCCGTACGATCTCGACATCTCCATCATCCTCAGCCGAGACCAAGCCGAAATCGATTTGGTTTTTCTTTTTAAGATCGAACATATTCATCAAATATCTGATGCCGCTTATTAACTTGACGGTTGGCACAAACCTCGCCAACATAGAACTTAACTTTACCGTACGGTTTTGTCAAAGAAATTTTAAACGCAAAGACGGCTGAGACGCTGAGAAAAGATGAAGAAAATTATCCACGGATAAACACAGATGGATACTGATGGATCAACAATCCGATTCTGTGCCTTTCCTATCTGTGGTCATTCGTGACCATTTGTGGTAAGAAAATCTCCCTCCGCTTCTCCGGGTTGAAAAATATCATGAATAAGGAAATCCGTTCGTTATTCCCGGCGGCCAGCAATTACACGTACCTCAACAGCGCCGCGGTTTCGCCGATACCAACTACCGCCATCGCGGCCGTCACTGCCCAACTGAACGATGTGTCGCAGAACGGCTCAAACAATTACAACGACTGGATCGCCACAAAAAATCGAGCGCGGGGACTCGTCGCCGAAATGCTTGGCGTACAGCCAGAACAGATCGCGTTCATGCGAAACACGTCCGACGGCTTTGCATCTGTCGCAAACGGCATCAAGTGGATAAACACGGACAATATAGTCAGTTTCGAGCAAGAATTTCCGGCGAACTTTTATCCGTGGCGGATGGTGCGAGACCGTTTCGGCGTCGAATTGCGACTTTGCCAGGAACGAAACGGTCGGATCGATATCGACGAATTGGTCTCAATGATCGATTCGAACACTAAGCTTGTCGCGATCAGTGCCGTTCAGTACGCATCCGGCTTCAAAGCCGATCTCGAACGAATAGGCCGCGCGGCGCGGAAAGCCGACGCACTTTTCGCCGTCGATATTATTCAGGGACTCGGTGCAATGGGTTTCGACCTGCCCGAGCAGTTTGTCGATATTGCTTCCGGCTCGAGTCACAAATGGTTGTGTGCGCCCGAAGGCTGCGGCACTTTATATATGTCCGACAGAGCGAGAGAGCGTGTCGAGCCGACCTTTGTCGGATGGATCAGCGTCGAAACGCCCTGGGATTTCGGCGCCCGCGACCAGCCTTTCAAGCCGAACGCGATGGCATCGGAAAGCGGCACCGGGGCATCGGCGCTTTTCTATGGGCTTGAGCAGAGCTTGAAATTACTGCACGAAACAGGTCTGAAGAATATCGAAATCTATTTGGACGAGTTAACGGACGACCTGTGCGGCCGCTTATCGGAAAAGAATTACGAGATAATCAGCTCCCGCAAAAAAGGTGAAAAGTCCGCAATTGTCTGCATCAAGCATCGCGGCGGCATCGATTGCAACCAGATCGCCGAGCAATTACAGAACGAGAACATCATCCTCAGTCCTCGTAACGGCAGGCTCCGTATCGCACCGCATTTCTATAATAATTCGGAAGACATCGAGCGGCTGGTAAATGCCCTGCCGTCCTAGCCCGAATTCACTCGCTCAGATCGTCAAGGTTTAACCGTGTCAGCCCACCTGCGTCTGAATAAGCTGTCCGCGTCGTCCGTTTTTGTTCGCGATAGCGGAAAAAGACGAATCCGGCGATTATTCCCGTAACGATTGACAAACCGATACCCATCACGATCCAGATAACCGTCGAAATAAAAATATCGCGAGTAGTGGTTACAAAATAACGTTCCAGGCGCTTTAGCAAATATGGATCTTCGCCAAGCCACTGCACCACTTTTTGGTATTTGATCTCATCCAGCAAAGCGTTCGCGGAGGCCTCGTCCGTGGCGTCGAAGACAAATGCATTGTAGTTTCCGATCCTTCGGTAAACGACTGGCGGAGTCTGCGGCGAGTTCGCAATATCCTCCTGGAATTTGGTATCAGCTTCGATTGAACCTTGCGGGCTTGTGTATTCGACGATGAGCAGCCTGCCCGCCGGATAAGGCGCTGTAACGGCCTCGATTCCGCCCGCGAACACGATCAGTTCCAAAATAGGCCTGTCGCCAAGTGCGTTTTTCAGGTCTTGAGGCTTATTCGTAAACGTAGCGGCGTTCCTTACGCTCTCCCAATCTGGAAGATGTTTGATCAAAACTGGAACACCGTCGATGTCGGAAACTTCCTGACTCTTGATCGTCGGACCCGTTTGAGACTGAGCAATGACGTTGAGCATTCCCAATAGGAATGTCCAAAACAGAATCGTGGATCTAAAAGCTACTTGTCGAAACATCTCAGTTAGCCGCCATCATCGGAATATTGCGTTATGATTATGGAATATAGATTTTAGCACTAATGGAAAATTTGACAACAATCGTGACACGTTTTAGTACACACCAAATCGTATACCAAGATGCTGGACCGATACACGCTTTGGTTTGAATCTGCGCTTGGATGACTTACGAATATGAAAGTATGCCTAGAAAAAACGCAACAAATTCTGCCGGTTTGCGTGATTTAATTCGAGAAAATCGGAACATTCCGAGTTTGGCACACCAATTGATTACTTACTAAGCGGGGGGAACAAGCGAATGACAACCGAAACATTAGATTATCCTATTTTTCAGAGCGGATCTGGCGACAAAGCTGGTGATACAGCTTCAATCCCGTCAGGTGCTCTTGAGAACTTATCAACTGCAAAGGATTTTGACCTGACGCAGGCGGCGTCCACAGGCAACATGGCCGCTTTCGAAGAGGTTTATCAACGCCATCACAGGCGGGTTTACTCGATCTGTTTGCGAATGCTGCAAAATGCGTTTGAGGCCGAAGATCTGACGCAGGATGTATTCATACAGCTTTACCGAAAGGTCGGAAGCTTCCGCGGCGATTCGGCTTTCACAACTTGGCTGCATCGGCTGACGGTCAATCAGGTCCTGATGCATTTCCGCAAAAGGAACGTGAAATTCGAAAAAACGACCGAGGAAGGCGAAACACCCGAACAGATAGTCGCGGGAACGGCCAACCCGTTCAAAATGCAGATCGTCGATAAACTGGCGTTGGAAAATGCGATCGAGCAGCTTCCTAATGGCTATAAAAATGTCTTTCTTCTGCACGATGTCGAAGGTTTTGAACACGAGGAAGTGGCAAGAATTCTCGGCTGCTCGGTCGGAACATCGAAATCGCAGCTTCATAAAGCAAGACTAAAACTGCGGAAGCTTTTGAAAAAGAAAGCGAATCCACGTCTCGTTGGGATTAACGTCTAAATACATTCGAATTTATATTGGTAAGGGCTTCTCGCTATCGGGAAGTCCTTTTTTCTTCAGGAACCGATGGTATTAATAGGCGGCGGCACCGGCTTCGGCTACTGAGTGATCCTGCTCGCCGCCTCCGCCCGAAACGCCGATAGCACCGACGACCTTGCCGTCCATTTTGAGCGGAATGCCACCGGCGAATATCATAACCTTGCCGTTATTCGACGCGTGAATTCCAAAAAACTGATCGCCCGATTGGCTGTTTTCCCCAAGGTCCTTAGTCGTTATATCAAACGCCCGCGATGTCCAAGCCTTCTTTATCGAGATATCGACGCTGCCCAGCCAGGCATTGTCCATCCGAACATGCGCGACCAAGTTTCCGCCCGCGTCCGCCACCGCGATATTCATCGGTTGTCCAATTTCATCTGCCTTTTTCTCGGCCGCGGCTATTATTCGTCGTGCATCTGCAAGTGTGATCATAATTACATTCTCCCCTGTATTCGTAAATAAATTAAGGGTCATGACTAGTTAAACATCTTATTGTATAAGATAAAGCTAGTAATGACAGATAGTTACAACATATTTAAGCGTTCCCGAATTTCTCGTAAGA
>JAYSON010000141.1:0-3140 GCA_043722725.1 Chloracidobacterium sp. | reverse complement strand
ATTCCGTCGAACTCGTCGGCAAAACGCCGTCCGCCTTCTTTGACGCCCGTCCCGGTGAGTTCATAAGTATCTGAAAAATCCAATTCAATGAGCTGCTTTTTCACGAGCTCCGATAAATTGGCTGTCAAAATCTCTTCAGATGCGTCGAGGAACTTTTTTAGATCGGCAATCGACGATTTCGTCGCAAACCCTTCGCCGCGCATCCAGAACATCACTTGCAAAATCTCGTCCTGCCAGAAAATGGACGGCTGTTCGTCGTTCGTTATCAAGTCGGTCGGTTTTTCAGACATAATTTCTAGGTCTCTGCGAGCAAGGCAACTTTTACCACATTATTTTCCACCCGTAGAGACAGTGATGCAAGCCGCAAATCGACGTTGGTGACACATCGTCCCTTTTGGCGGACGTCAAATCGATGGCCGTGACACGAACAAGTCAGGAGGCCATCCTCCAGGAGGCTCTCTCCAAGCGGCAATTGTTCTTCAGCACAGGCGTTTTGAAAGGCGTAATTAGTTCCTGCCACGTTGCACAAAAGCAGATTTATTCCCCCAAGCTCGACTACGCTCAGTCCGTTATCGGGTATCTGGTCGGCTCGTATAACCGGCATATAAAATTCATTCGGCGACAGGTCCTCTGATGGTTTGCGGAATCCGATCTGCACCAATTTAGCGGGCGCCAAAGGAGCGATCATATCTTCGTATTCGACGTTGAGCAAATCGGGCGTGTGTTCGTGTAA
Organism: Chloracidobacterium sp.; assembly: GCA_043722725.1. Taxonomy (GTDB): domain Bacteria; phylum Acidobacteriota; class Blastocatellia; order Pyrinomonadales; family Pyrinomonadaceae; genus OLB17. Next base: position 2,407 of record JAYSON010000141.1, on the reverse strand, counting down.
AGCCTGTTCGATCTCAGCTTTCAGAATGCTGGTTGAAACATTCGCGGTTGAGGCTCCGCCGAAAAGTTTTAGTCTGGCGACTCCGTTTTTGACCTCGACGAGCTCAACATCCGCTCCATAAATTTTGAGTTGATGGCGGGCGATTTCGAGAGCACCTTCGATACGTTTTTCGAGCGGCTGGGCCATCAATTCGTGAACCATCAAAACGGCCTGCACAAGGTCGTCACCGCTTAATTCCTTCATGATTCTTTCGCCCTCGGGCTGCTCGGATACTATTGCGACAATCCGCTGCAATGCGCCGTGATGGAGATCGAGCAGCGTATAAACCAGAGCCCGAACGTGATTGTGAACCGCCTCTTCCGGATGCTGTTCTATTGACTCGAGGAGGATATTTAATTGATCGAAAGCGGTTTTTTCTTCGGCCACTTCCGTTGTCGTTTCATTCATTTTTTGCTTCAGGTTTTGCCGTCGTTTTCTTTCTGATGACCTCGCTGAACTCATCAAAACGCGCCGTAATTTCGGGGCTGCACTCAAAACCGATGCTCGAATCGACCGGCTCGATTTCAACTACTTCGACTTCCGGCGGCAAAGCGTTGAAATACTGCAAAATCATCATCAGATTATCCAGGCTGATAATTCCTGTAACTGACTCAGCTACGCATTCCTGCACTACTTCCTCGTCAAGCGGCGCAAAATTCCACCTATAAGTATTCAGAGTTCCGGGCGCACGCCCCTCACGTTCCGCCGCCGAGACAAAAATCACTCGCTCGTATTTGCCGGGGAAATCCTGAAACCACTGCAGCACTGCGATCGCGCCGAAACTTAAATTTTCAAGGTCAAACTTTTCCGTCCATTTTTGCAGCTTAAGATGCGGAAGTAATACCTGTCCGAAGGATAAATCTTTTAAGTTTGGGTGTCCGACCCCGGCGATTAAAACTTTCACGGGTGATGTTTCAAATCTTATTATGCGGGAAAATTATTCTGAAAAACTGATCGCTAATAACGGCGGAGTTCAGCGGCGCGTTCAGGAAAAATCACGTCCGATAAATCCAAGCGTTGGCACTGACCATATTGCCGTCGTGATAGCCGCCTGTAATCAAACCTTCCCGTTTTTTAACAGCGTTGCCGTCGCAAACAATCGTTTTGTCCCCATGTCACCGCTCGTGTAGGAAAAACTGTTGGTTGCCGGGTTAAATACTTCCGCCTGATTTGCGCCGCCTGCAATCAAAACCTTCCTGTTTTTTAAGAATATTGCCGTGCCTTGCAGTTTGTAACGGGCAGTATTCATATTGTTTTGGACAGCCGTGAAAGTTCCGTTCGCCGAATTGAAAATTTCTGCGTTTCGGTATGCTCCGTTTCCGTCGCGTTCGTCCGAACCGCCGATAATCAAAACTCTGCCGTCCGCCAGCAATGTGGCATCGTGCTTGTGTCGCTTGACGGTTAAATTTCCGGCAGCCGTGAAAGTCTCGCTTGCCGGATTGTAGATTTCAGTGCTTGTGTAAATTGTAATTGCCGAGCGTCTGTCTTTATGACCGCCGGTTGCCGTAAAAGTATTGGTCTGCGGGTCAAAGAGTTCGGCATCCGCCAGAAACGTCCAGCCCGTTCCGACACCACCGACAAGAAGAACTTTGCCGTTGTTCAAGAGCGTGGCGACGTGACCGCTTCGCGCTGTAACCATTCGTCCGGCTGACGCAAATCGGCTAGTGGCTGGGTCATAAACTTCGGCACTGTTTAGATAATCGCCGTTGTAGCCGCCTGTAATTAAGACTTTGCCGTTCGGCAACAAAGTCGCCGTATGACCAGCGCGAGCGGCACTCATGTTTTCCGCCGATGTAAAAGTTTTCGTCGTTGGGTCAAACAATTCCACGCTCGACAAACCGCCACTGTCGCCGACAAAACCACCTGCAATCAAAACTTTGCCATTGTTCAGCAATGTCGCCGTATGCGCCGCCCGTTTCGTCGTCATACTCCGAATCGCGCTGACAACTCCATCACGGGCAACATTGGTTTGGGTCCTTTGTTCATCAGTTGCAACCTGGGCGCGACAACTTGGAACAAAAGCAAAACTCAGCATCAGCATTAAAAAAAACGAGACATTTTTTTTCGCGGTTCTCATGGTATCCTCGCGCAAATTTGTTTTTCGGGCTGTTCGCGCCGAAGTTTCCAACAAATCTTCGTTTTCAACGCGAAGCAAAAACTCATCTACCGCTTTTTCCAACAATTACTGCCAAGACATTTTGCGCCGCCGCGCAATTTTCGTCAATGCTTCCCTACGTTCTTTGTCCAATTCAGTCACCGCATTCATAAAACCTCCGAAACCCAAGCCTATTGTAAAAAACTCGACAGGCAGAGTGCATTAACCGTCAACGCCGCACGCACAAGTGTTGATTTCTCTTACGACTGTGTG
>JAYSON010000140.1:0-7018 GCA_043722725.1 Chloracidobacterium sp. | reverse complement strand
TAAAGAATGTGAGTTTAGATTCAATTATAGAAAAGAAAATCTTTACTCCATTCTATTGAAAATTATCAACTATCCATGACTTAACTAGTCATGACCCTTTTTTTATTCAGGATAGTGGCCTAGCGAGCCGGGCCCGGAGCCGTGATTTCGACATCGATCTTCTGTTTTTTTGTGCCGCCTAAAAATCCGCTGTAATATAAAGCACCGGCTATAAGAGCGACCACAATAATAGTTGTCACCGCCCATATTAAATTATTCCCCGTACCATTTTCTTCGGACATACTTTTTAACTCTCCTCTCAATGAAATAAGAAAACCGCACACTTGTTTGTGCAAGTTCGATGCCACGTGTTGAGCATCGATGGATTTCAACTAGCATCTATACAATATCACAAATATTAGACAGCTGACGTCAGTAGAAGACTGCGGCTAATTTTTTATTTGTGTACGATAGTCATACACTTAATGTTAGAAGCTTTTAAGAAATTTCCGTCCGAGTAATAAAGTCGCCTTCTTGGTTTTACTTTTCCACCAAAAGGAATGCTTACGAAATTCTGCAAGCCGAATTTCGCCCCTTCCAATAGGATAAATAAAGGCCATGTGGATGGCACGGTTTTTGCAATAGCAGTTGGTGTGACAATTATCACAGCGCGATGTAAGACTAAACATGGCGTATTTACAAGAGAATTAAAGAGGGAACAATAAAGAGGGAACAATTATGAAGAGGAAATTAATAAATATAGTGATTTTAGGTCTCGTGGCCTTAGGTTTCGGAACGGCGATTGACGTTGACGCCCAAAATCGGTTTCCGGCGGCTACAAATCGCCAAATAGAAACCTTATTGGTAAATATCGAGACAAAAACCGACACCTTCAGACGGGAGATGGATTCGGCACTCGACGAAAGTCCGATAAACAGCACACGTGCGGAAGATCGGTTTAGTGATTTCATTGCGGATTTCGAACGGTCCACGGATGCCTTACGGGCGGGATTCAATTCCCGGCAAGACGTGAGCAGCGACGTTTCAGAAGTGTTGAACCGAGGGATGTTCATTGACAGATTTATGGCCCGTAACAGGATGAACGCTCGTGTACAGTCACAATGGGCGAGTTTGCGGGCAGATCTGAAAACGTTAGCGGGTTACTATCGAATAAACTGGAATTGGAATTCGCAGACTACGACTACAGACCCGTCGTTGCCGGCGTATATCGCGACGGATGTTCAATTGCGCAGATTGCTGACCCGCATTGAGAACACAACGGACGTGTACAAACGGCAGATGAACATCGCCCTGGACCGAAGCAGGTTAAATAACACGAACGGCGAAGACGGCATCAACAGTTATATTTCCGAATTTGAAGACGCCACCGACCGTTTGAAGCAGAGATTCGACGACCGCGAGTCCGTTGGCGATGATGCATCCGAGGTTTTGACCCGGGCCCAATTTATTAATAGATTCATGGCGAGTAATCGTCTGACAACCGCGTCGCAGACACAGTGGAGAAATATTAGAACGGATCTCAACACACTTGCGCGATATTACCGGGTGAGTTGGAACTGGAATCAGACACTACCTACAACTCCGGTGGTCGGCGGCGGTTATCCTGCGTTCGATTCGCGCCTTACAGGCACCTATCGGTTGAACACTAGTCTTAGTGACGATGTGCACGGAGTGATTGATCGGTCGCTACCTCACGATGCAACCGAACAACACGACAGCGTCACGCGAAATCTGCAAAGGCGTCTAAATTCACCTGAAATGATCGCGATCGATAAGAAAAATCGTACGATTGTTTTGGCTTCCACCAACGGGCAGCAGGTTACATTTGAAGCAGATGGCGTTGGAAGAACGGAAACAAATGACCGGGGCCGCACTATTACGACCACCGCGACTACAGACCGAGACGGACTCAATATCAGTTACGTTGGTGAAAGGTCGAATGATTTTTACGTAACTTTTGCACCGAGCGGTAATGGTCAGTTAAAGGTGACACGCCGGATTTACCTAGAAAACAGAAACGACCAGATATCCGTTTCGAGCGTATATGACAAGGTAAATAATACTGCGCAGTGGTCAATGGTAAACAGCGGCGGTGTAATCGATACCGGCGTGGGCAACGTCAATAATTTTTACATTCCTAATGGTGTTAAATTAACAGCGGTGTTGAACAACTCGGTCGATACAAAGGTATCGCAGGTGGGCGATAGGTTTACGATGGAAGTAACGTCGCCGTCACAGTATCGCGGGGCGGTGATCGAAGGACACATCGGCTCGATAGCGAGTTCGGGCCGAGTTTCGGGGCGGGCAAATGTTTCAATGGAATTTGACACTATTCGCCTGGCTAACGGGAGCAGCTATCGGTTCGCGGGCATTATAGATTCGGTAAAACCAGCGAACGGTGACGACGTTTCGGTCAATAACGAGGGTACGGTCCGTGATAGCAACCAGACCACCAAGACAGTTACCCGTGCGGGGATCGGTGCCGTTTTGGGTGCGATAATCGGTGCTGTGGCCGGAGGTGGCCAGGGTGCGGCGATCGGCGCCGGAGTGGGCGCGGGAGTTGGTGCGGGAAGCGTTCTCGTAACCGGCCGCGACAGTATTCAGCTGTCACAGGGTTCAGAGTTTATGATAACCTCATCGGCTCCGGGCACTGTTGGTGTTAATCGCTAAAAACTATCGCAGGATGGACAGGAGCTGTCCATCCTGCGATTTTGTTTCTACATCGAGCATTTCGGGGAGGGTTTATGCAGAGTGAAAAAAGTGATAAGTTAAGGCCCGCTGCTAAACAAGGCTGGGCGGTCAAAGATCTGGCGGATGAAGGGAGCCTTACTGATGAAGATCAGATACAGCGTCAGATATTACGCGGGGACGAATCGAAAGGCGATCCGGACGAACGCGATATCGCCGGGGCGGTAGAAGCGCAGGAAACCCCGCATGGACGGGAAGAGACTAAAACAGTTCAAAAAAAAGAGGCAAACGATAATGGTTGACGATAAATTGGAGCGGGACGAATTGCAACGGGCGGCGAACTACGAAGCAGTAAAATCCGACGTGAAAGCAGAAGTAGGCGGCGAGATTGCGGCCGAGGCCCGAATTCCGACGAGTTCGGAATCGGAGCGGGTGGAGAACATCGCAGAGAATATGCGGCACAAGGCCGTGAACGAAGTTGAGCAGACAGAAAGGGAAGTGGAACGCGGCCGATTTGTGGCCCGCGTATCGCAGATCGTCGATTACATCTTCTTTCTGATCTATGGATTGCTTGCGATAAGGCTCTTACTCGCATTATTTGCGGCGCGGGAGGGAAATGGGTTTGTGCAATTTGTCAGATCGGTGACCGACCCGGTCTATGCTCCATTCAAAGGGATAGTGGCCAGTCCAACGACTGCCGAAGGCTTTACGCTGGCATTGCCGATAATTATTGCAATTGTCGCCTACATGCTGCTGCATTTGGCTATTAACGGCTTGCTGCGTATCTTCGCCCATCGAAAGGTCGCGATCTGAAATACGCTTGTATTCGAAGCCAATTGGGTGTAAAAGATAACTATTCGGGAAAACAACTAAATTCTAATTTCAAAGGAGAAAGATATGATCGGTCAAATTATTGGTGGATTAATAGTCGGTATTCTTGCGAGATTGCTTTTGCCGGGTAAGGAAGCGTTTCCGGACGGCCCGCTCGGATGGCTTTTGACGGCGGTTCTCGGTATCGTCGGCGCATTCATCGGCGGCTTTATCGCTCGAAGCCTTTGGGCCTCAGAGAACTACGCGGCTGGTTGGATAATGTCCATTCTAGGTGCGATAATTCTGCTGCTTTTGGTTAGATTGGTTCTGGGAAGCAGAAGCTCAGTTTAAAAAGGTTCCTATTTAATAGTAAATAGAAAGGCTCTGTTCATTTGAACCGAGCCTTTCTTGTTACTTACGTTTTAAAAACTACGAACAGCCTTCATGCCCGCAATCGCAGGCTATCTCAACAATGTCTTGATCTACCGCATCTTTACAATGGTCGCTGCAGAATTTCGAATCTCCTGACGGCGGGCAATTACACATCGGGTGTCCGCACTTATTTTCGTCTGACATAATAAAATCTCCCTCGCTCGATTAGAATTTCTCCTCCGAGGCATGAACCCGAATGGCTTGGTGCCCCTTTGGTGACAAGGCTTTAATCATATATCAATCTAAACCGCGCCACAAGAAATCTCCGACTGTTGATTGAAGGGGTGTCTTGGGAAACAGCCTCTGCAGATCAATTCTCCATTAGTCTGTGCAATTGGCTAACGGCGATGCAATTTCTTCGGAAAGCCAGCCTTATTGATTGTTTCTGATAAAAAACACGTACAAAATTCCATGCCTTTTGGTGTGGAGTAAAAAGGGAACGGCTGGTTTTTTGAAGAGAAGCGACTGGCCGTTTCCTTGCGCCGATCTCAGGTGTTGATTTTTCGCTCGATACGTTGGTCAGGCACGAGAGTGTTCTCCGGCAACGCCATTTTTACCAGGCCGTCGAATTCGACATTGTAGGCGACACCTTTGACCGGGACCGACATTTCCTCTTCGGTTTTGCCCTGTGAATTTGAGATGCCGACGCTGGCAAAGTAGCATGAGGCCCCGTGAGCGATAGCATGGCGGACAAGTGTATTGAAGCCTTCCTGGCCCTGCTCAAACCGGCCTCTGCCCGGATGCATGCCGGTGCGGACGACAAAGAAAGCACGTTCGCCATCCTTCGCGGCAACGATCTGTGGCTCGGTGTTAACATCCGCCAGCACGTCCGCCGACTCGATCACCCAACCGTCTTTTTCAAGCTGTTTAAACACTATCTCGACCCCAAAGGCGTGTATGTCCGCTGCGGTCATTAGCTGTTGTTGATTCATTGATTAACATCCTATCGGGCAACCCGAAATTCGGCAATTCAAACTTCTAAGAAATAAGGATGGTTCCGCTTAAAACGAAGCTAAGGCGATTCGCGAAGAGGCGCGTTGTTTTTTGATAATTACCGGCACGAGAGATCGGAGGTTGGGGAAAAAGAGTGAGCGGGAAAGATCGGTTGCATGCCGTGATACAATTTCCGGCATCTCAACTACATTCAAGGAGGAATATGGTAATGAAAGAGCTTAAATATTTTACGGTGCTGGTGGTCTTGATCCTCGGTGCGGCGGCCTCGGCGGCGATACAGGAGTCGGTCAAGGAAACGTTTACGGGCACTGTCCTTAGTTATGGAACCGGCCTTAATACAAGGACGTCCACAAACACGTTCACGCTAAACATCACCGGAGTGACCACGGACGAACAGTCGCAGCGGTCGCTTGGCATTTTGCAGGACAGCGGGCAGGAAGCCCTGCTCAAGGAACTCTCCAAGCGCGATCTCGGTAATTTTTCGGTTGGAGGCCGACTTGGCCGTACTATCCTCGGCCTGCGTGTCAGCGATGTCGATGGCAAAAGGCGAATATTCGCCGTTTTCGAACGCTGGATACAGTTTGCCGAGCTTCGCGGCGGATACCGTTCGGTTGACTACCCGTTTGGCGTCATCGAGCTTTTTATCGATCCGAAAACCGGTAAGGGCGAAGGAACATTGATTGAAGCTGCACAAATCCGCTGGAAACGCGACAAAAAAAGCGGCCAATACGTCGTTGAGATCGAGAACTTCGCTACCTTCCCGGCGAAACTCTTGGGTGTAGGTCAACGAGGCCGGAAAGCACTGTAGGGCGAATGCTGGTGTGAGCATCAGCTCTTTAAAGGTTTTACTTTGTGGGGTGCGAAACTGAAGAGCTACCATCCCGTCCGCGAACATCGGCTACGCGTTAAACAAGGAGAGGAGTTTTTGATGTATAGTGATCTCAAAAGTGCTGGTAAGAACGATCGGGATTGCTGCAAACTATGGATATTTGTTCGATCAGAGAGGCGGCGGAGCGGATTAAGGGTTATGTTAAACGGACGCAGCTCGAGCGGAGTGAGTCTCTTAGCCTCTATCTTGGCACCAATGTCTTCGTCAAGTACGAGCTTTTTCAAAAGACCGGAGCGTTCAAGGTGCGCGGGGCTTTTAACAAAATGCTCAGCCTATCCGACGAAGAACGCTCACGTGGAGTCGTGGCGGTCAGCGGCGGAAATCACGCACAGGCGGTGGCGTATGCCGCCAGCGTGCTCAGCGTAAACGCGGTCGTAGTGATGCCCGAATCGACGCCGAAGGTATATGTCGCGGCGACTCGCGGCTACGGGGCCAAGGTCGATCTGCGGCCTTCGATCGCCGAGGCCTTTGCAGAGGTCAAACGCTACGAATCGGAAGGCATGATATTCGTCCATCCGTTTGACGACCCGCTGGTGATGGCGGGGCAAGGAACCGTCGGGCTGGAAATAATGGAGGACGTGCCGGATGCGACCGACGTCATCGTCAGCATCGGCGGGGGCGGGCTTGCCGGAGGCATAGCGGAGGCGGTAAAGGGCGTGAATCCCGATGTAAAAATCTGGGGCGTGGAAACTGTAGGGGCAGACGCGATGTCGCAGGCCTTGGCGGCCGGGCAGCCGGTCGAACTGGCGGCGATCACATCGATAGCGAAAACGCTCGGGGCTCCGGCGGCGTCGGAAGCGACGCTGGCATTGGTGCAAAAATATCTCGAAAGCGTGACGGTCGTAACCGACGCCGAGGCGGTCGATGCAATGATATTTATCCTGGAACGCCTGAAGGTGATCACCGAACCTGCAGCGTCGTGTACGCTCGCGGCTGCCCTCCGCCTAAAGGACAATTTCAGCTCTGAAAGTAAGGTCGTGCTCATCCTCTGCGGCGGGAACACGGGCGTCAAAGATCTTTGCGGATATATGTCCGTTGGGCAAGCGTAAGAGCAGGAGAGATCTGGAGACGATTTCCGTCGCATTGCGGAAGCGGAAGATGAACTCGACAACGAGAAAAGGCCGAAGCAGGTGCATCGGCCTTTTCTGTTTCAACGAGTAATCCCAAATTGATTTTTCAATTAGTAGGCATAGCGATGGTCGCAGCCTCGGCAAACCGCAGCCGCTTCTTCGGTCCAATAGACGT
>JAYSON010000139.1:0-29029 GCA_043722725.1 Chloracidobacterium sp. | reverse complement strand
CAGGCCGGAATCGCTTCACGGCGGCACGCCGAAGAATTGATCGCTGCGGGCGAAGTGACCGTCAACGGCGCTATCGTGACTACGCCAGGTACGAAAGCTGACCCCGAAACGGATCATATTAAGGTCGGCGGAAAGCTAATCAACCCCAGCCTCGAAAGGCGGGAAAAGACCTATATCCTTTTGAATAAGCCAAAAGGTTATTTATCGAGTGCCTCGGACCCCGAAGGCAGGAAATTGGTGACCGATCTCGTCAAGGGGTACGGCAAGCTTTACCCGGTAGGACGGCTGGATTACAACACTGAGGGACTCATAATTCTTACAAACGACGGCGATTTTACAAATTTTGTTGCGTCGTCAAAGAAAATTCCAAAGGTCTATGAGGTAAAGGTCAAAGGCCTTCCGACCGCGGTTGCGATTAACAAACTTAAACGCGGCGTTCGTCTGGAAGATGGATTCAAAACCGCACCCGCCGAGATACAGGAGTTGCAGGCAACCGATAAGAACGGCTGGTACGAGGTGATCCTACGCGAAGGCCATAACCAGCAGATACGCAAAATGTTCGATTCGATCGGACATTCTGTTGTGAAGCTTCGCCGAATTGCGATCGGTAATATCCGTGATAATAATTCGCTTGCGGGTACAGCGCGAAAGTTGGGGGACGACGAGATCAAAAGCTTGCTTGAGTTCAAAAAGCCGGTAACAAAATCGGTCGGCCCCTTGCCTAAAGATGTCGCGGCAAAAAAACCAAGGCGTCCGACAAGAGTCACGAAAACAAAGAAACCAAAGCGACCTTTAATTAACAGGCCTCATTAGGGTCCGATGTTCGACCATCAGGCACATATCCTGCACAACCTTTATTCCCGCTCGAGCGAACCTTTCTGCCGCCTGATCATTCCTGATTCCCAACTGAAACCAAACTGACGCCGGTTTTTTGTCAAGGATCTCGACGGTGTGCTTGTTAATGTCGTCCGATCGTCTAAAAACGTTGACCATATCTACATCGCCGGGAATGTCCGTCAAGCTTCGGTAAACTTTTTGCCCCAATATCTCGGTCGCTTCCGGATAATAAACAGGAACCGGAACTATGTCATAGCCAGCATCGGCCATGTATTTCGGCACATAGAACGCAGGCTGCGATGCATGCGTTTCTGGCTTGATGCCTAAAACTGCGATGCGCTTGATTTCTTTTAGCAGCTCTACAACCTGTTCGTCGGTTATTAAAATATTGTCGGTCCATTTCATAACTAGTCTAGTTTATCAACAAACCCGGAAACGCCGGAACGAATCCGGCGGCCAAATACTTGAATTGGCTATTGGATTATGACAGTATAATATCTTCTTATACTAAGATAATTATGAATTTTGAATTAAACGAAGAGCAGAAGCAGATCAAATTTAGCGTGCGTGAGTTTGCTGAAAGTGAAATTCGGCCGCACGTGATGGAATGGGACGAGGCACAGCACTTTCCTGTCGAGCTTCGGCCAAAGCTGGCGGAACTTGGGCTTTTGGGCGCGCTATTTCCGGAAGAATATGGCGGAGCCGGTATGGGCTATGTCGAATACGCAACGATCATCGAGGAGCTTGGGCGGGTCTGCGGCTCTGTCGGACTTTCTGTTGCAGCGCACAACTCGCTGTGTTCAAACCATATATATATGTTCGGCAGCGAGGAGCAAAAGCAAAAGTATTTGATACCGCTCGCAAAAGGCGAGTCATTCGGCGCCTGGGGTTTGACCGAATCGCAGGCCGGATCAGATGCATCAGGTACGCGTACGAACGCGATCCGCTCGAATGGCGGCTGGAAGGTTAACGGCTCGAAGAATTTCATTACGCACGCCATCACTTGCGAAACGCTGGTGGCCGTTGCGGTTACGGACAAGGAGAAAGGAAACCGCGGTATTTCGGCCTTCATTTTCGACAAGTCGATGGAAGGTTTTCGTTCCGATAAGAAAGAAAATAAGGTCGGAATGCGTGCCTCCGAAACAGCCTCGGTAGTATTTGAAGACTGTTATGTACCCGACGGAAACCGTCTTGGCAACGAGGGCGAAGGGTTTTTGCAGGCAATGCAGATTCTCGACGGTGGCCGTATATCGATAGCGGCACTTTCCGTCGGTATTGCACAAGGAGCGTACGAGGCGGCGATCAAGTACTCCAAAGAGCGCCAGCAGTTCGGCAAGCCGATCTCCGAGTTTCAGGGGATCCAATTTAAGCTTGCAGATATGGCTACTCAGATCGAATGTGCCCGGCTGCTTACCCAACAGGCCGCGGCGATGAAGGACGCAGGACAAACGGTGACGCAAAAATCGGCGATGGCAAAGCTATTTGCATCCGAAACCGCTGTGCGCGTTGCGGAAGAATCGGTCCAGATCCACGGCGGATACGGCTATACAAAAGATTATCCGGCCGAAAAATACTGGCGCGATTCGAAGCTCTGTACAATCGGCGAGGGAACCTCGGAAATACAGCGAATGGTCATTGCCAAGCACGTTTTGAAGGCGTAAACTACCCAAAATCAAGCGGAAGTTTTAATAAACATCGGATGCAGCATTGTCGTTGCATTCCGGTTATTGCGTTGCATAGATGATACACATCTGCTATCATCTTTTTCTCGCTGAGCAAATCAACAATAAGGAGAATGATTATGAGTACAAGTAGCGCAGCCATGTCCAATAACATAGCGCTTTCCCTGATAGCCGAGATGGAGCATGAAGCCGCGACATCGAGAAAATGCCTGGAGCGCGTGCCTGCGGACAAATTCGATTGGAAGCCACATGAAAAATCGATGTCCTTTGGCAGGCTTGCATCACATGTTGCGGAAATGTTCGGCTGGACCCCGCCTACAATGCTGCATCCGGAGCTCGATTTTGCAAAGATGGATTTCAAGCCCTATGAACCTGTGACGACCGCTGATCTGGTCGAATATCTCGACAAGAATGTCGCTGAGGCGATTGAAACGTTGAGAAATTGTGAAGACGCGGCTTTTATGGAAGATTGGACGATGCGAAACGGCGAGACTGTTTATATGACCATGCCGAAGATAGCGGTCATGCGCTCATTTGTTATGAACCACATCGTCCATCATCGCGGACAGCTTTCTGTTTATCTGCGTTTGAACGACATCCCGGTTCCCTCGATTTACGGTCCATCGGCGGACGAGGGACAGATGTAGCCAACTGGGAACAATAATAAGTAGGGATGAGTCGAAAGGGTCATCCCTTTTTGCTTTTGGGTAGAAAAATGAGAAAATCGCGGCTTATGAAGCAAGTCCGTGTGTCCCTCAAGATTATTAACCGCCCCGAAAAAGCCGAGGGCAAAGCATTATTACGAGCGGACGAACAACCGGTTGCCGCTCGTGAAATTTGTCAAAAGCAAAACAAATTAGATGGTGGAAAGCGAATTCATTCGAAAACTCCTTGACGGTGACCCGCGCTCGATCGCGCGTGCGATCACCAAGGTGGAGAATTCGCTGCATGATTCGGGCGACCTTATGAAAGCCGTGTTTCCGCACACAGGAAATGCACTCATCATCGGAATCACGGGTTCTCCGGGTGCTGGTAAATCTACTCTCGTCGATAAGCTTGCACTGCATTACAAAACGCTCGGGTCGAAGGTTGGGATTATCTGTGTCGATCCTTCCAGCCCTTTTTCAGGTGGAGCCATACTTGGTGACCGTATACGCATGGCAACGCTTGGGCTGGACAAAAATGTGTTCATTCGTTCGATGGCGACACGTGGCAATCTCGGCGGCATATCGCGTGCGACGGTCGATGCGGTTGCGATTCTTGATGCGGCGGGGTTTGATATAGTCATCGTCGAAACGGTGGGCGTCGGTCAGGACGAGGTTGAGATCGTGAAGACGGCGGATGTGTCCGTCGTCGTTTTGGTTCCGGGAATGGGAGATGACATTCAGGCCATAAAGGCCGGAATAATGGAGATCGGCGACGTTTTTGTCATTAACAAGGCCGATCGCGATGGTGTGCTGCGGACCCAAAAAGAACTGGAATCGCTCCTCAGTCTGGCTCATCGATCGGATCTCTGGAATCCGCCGATCGTTAAAACAACGGCAACGGAAAACAAAGGCATCGAAGATCTTGCAGAAGCCATCGAAAGCTACAATGTGTTTCAAAAACAAGGCGATGCAAGCCTTGAGCGGAAGAAAGCGATCGCAAAATGGCGGCTGTTAGAGCTTTTACAGGAACGGCTGTTGGCAAACCTGTTAAGTCAAAACGGAACAAGCGCGAAGTTGGACAAGATGGCATCGGAAATTGCCGCCAAAATGAAAGATCCGTATTCCGCGGTAGAAGAGATCTTAACTACGAAATGAAAATCAACCACCTCGGCATCGCAACTAAAGACATTGAAAAAGCTCTGAAATTCTGGGGCGATGCTCTTGGTTTGGAGAATGTGCACACCGAAGTTGTTGAAGATCAGAAGGTTCGCGTGGCAATGCTGCCGATTGGCGAAAGCCGTATTGAACTGCTTGAACCGACGAGCGATGACTCGCCGATATCGAAATTTCTGGAAAAACGCGGCGGCGGAATTCATCACATAGCCGTCGAGGTTGAAAACATCGAGGCTGCGTTGGCGAAATTAAAACAGCAAGGGATGCGTCTAATTGACGAAGAGCCGCGGATTGGAGCGGAAGGCTGTTTGGTAGCTTTTATCCATCCGAGTTCGGCGAACGGCGTTTTGTTGGAGTTGGTTCAGACTAAGCATTAAAAACCTTTTGGTCGGGGTTTAGTTGCGTTAGCTTTTGGGGTGTGTCAGATGCGGCAGTCCTAACAAGCATAGCAAATCTGACTCAAACTGACACACTAGCGTATTATGCCTAGCTGTTTTTGCAATGTTTTGTTATGCTGTCCGTTTGGCATTTTCGCATAAAGTATCTGGAAAGATTATCACAAGTGAGGATTTAGAAATTGAGTAATTTAACAAAAGGGCTAATTTTATTGTTGGTCATTCTTGGAATAGGAGCAGGGCTCGTTGTTTGGAAAAACAAGGTTGGCGGCGTCAGCCACGCTTCAGGCTCGTTCAACAGCATTAGTAAGGAAGAAGTCGAGATGCTTCTGGGCGACCTGGCAAAGGTAAATCCAATGGTCTTGAAGCGATTTGCACAAGATCCCGCGATGAAAAAAGAGCAGCTCGATAATCTGAAGCAGCTCCTTGCGTTTGCAAGTCAGGCACAGAAAGATGGCCTCACAAACGACCCGACCAACCGTCAGGAGCTCGAGAATATCCGTGCGGAGGTAGTTGCGGTCAATTACGACAAGGAAATCAACAAGGATAAAGGTCCGATGCCGCCATTCGGGTTTATTTCCGAGGATCAGGTCAAGGCCTTTTGGGGAACAGGCGAACAGCCGGCAACAGGCTTTTTTGCTTCGTTCAAGGAAAAGATCGGTCTTGGCGAAGAAGATCGCGAAGCTGCATTTCAGCGTTTTCTAGATTCGAAGATCAGCGTCCTAAAGAGCGGTAATCCTCAGATGAAGGATCGCGAGGTGTCTGAAGAAGAGAAGACTCAGGCCAGGGACTTTTTTGCGAAGATCGAGATCTATGAAAAAGAGTTCGATGACAAGGTCGGTTCAGGCGAACTTTCGAAAGAGTTCAGCCAGAAGGTAAATTTACAGGTCAAACTTCAACAGGCTCAGTTTCTGGCAAAGCTTTATTCCGAGAAATTGGTCGATAAGGTAAAAGTTACCGACGAAGACATCGCAAAGTATGTTTCAGATCACCCGGAATTAAACAGCACGGAGAAGAGAGCCAAAGCAGATGAGGTATTGAATCGAGCTAAGGCGGGCGAGGATTTCGCGACATTAGCCAACGAATTTTCCGAAGATCCGGGCAATAAAGATCCTAAAGGCGCTGGGCAAGGAGGGATTTATAAGGACGTAACCAAGGGCAAGATGGTTGCTCCGTTCGAGCAGGCTGCACTTGCGCTTGAACCGGGACAGGTTTCGCCCAATCTGGTAGAAACCGACTTCGGTTATCACATTATCAAATTAGAAAAAAAAGGTGAAGGCAAAGACCCCGCAGGCCAGCCGACCGAAACTTACGACGTTAGGCACATCCTGTTTTCGACCAGTTACAAGGACCCTGCCGACCCGGAAGGCCGTGAAATGCCTGTAAAGGCTTACGTTCGAAACAAGCTGGAAACGGAGAAAGAGAAGCAGGTGCTTGAGGATATCGTCAAGGAAAATAATGTCCAGGTGCCTGATGACTTTACCGTTCCTGAAGTTTCGGAAGAGCAGATCCAGGAGATGCAGAAGAAACAACAGATGCAGAACCAGATGCCGCAAATGTCACCGGACGGTCAGGTCGTCCCGCCTGGAGGAGCACCGCCGGCAAAGCCGGGATCGAAGCCCGCCGCCAAACCTGCTCCTGCGAAAGGTAAATAATGGTGCGGGCGACTATGGAATCATCGTCGCTCCTCATTCGATATCTACAATCTGAATTAGATGAAATGGAGGGGCGATATTTAATGTCGTCCCTTCCGTTATTTGCGGGACCGGCTTGTGAATTGCCGCAACTGCCGAAACAAATTAAATGGAACAAGTGAATATAGGAATCATTGGCGGGAGCGGGCTTTACCAGATGCCGGAATTGCAGAATGTCAGGGAGATCGCGGTTGACACGCCGTTTGGAAAGCCGTCGGATGCATTTATTGTCGGCGAATTGGAAGGCGTTAAGGTCGCTTTTTTGCCGCGTCATGCCCGCGGGCATAAATTCCTCCCGACGGAAGTTCCCTACCGGGCGAATATCTACGCGATGAAGCTGCTTGGGGTCGAATATATTCTGTCCGTATCGGCAGTCGGCTCGTTGCAGGAAAAATATGCTCCGACCGATATGGTCATACCCGACCAATTCTTTGACCGGACGCGTGCAAGGGCAAAAGAATCTACATTCTTCGGCGAAGGGATTGTCGGCCACGTCACGTTTGCTCATCCGGTTTGCGGCGAGCTTGGCGACATCCTCGAAGAATCTTGCAAAACCGCCGGTGTCACCTCGCATCGAGGCGGGACGTACATCTGCATGGAAGGCCCGGCGTTTTCGACAAAAGCGGAGTCGAACGTCTATCGCCAATGGGGAATGGACATCATTGGGATGACAAACCTGCAGGAGGCTAAACTCGCCCGCGAAGCCGAGATCGCCTATGCCACGCTCGCCCTTGTCACCGACTACGACTGCTGGTACGAAGGCCATGACGATGTAACCGTCGATATGGTCATCGAATACTTAAACAAGAACGTCCGCAATGCCCAGCTAATATTGAAGGACGCTGTGAAACGAGTGGCTGCCAAGGAAACACCAAATCAATACCGCGACGCAATAAAGAATGCCATCTTTACCGCACCCAATGACTGGCCGGCGGAGACGGCCAAGAAATTGGACGCCATTATTGGGAAATATGGGAATCCGACGATCTAGGGATCAACTATTATGTACAGGTTAATGCTCGTTTTCA
The DNA here is from genome assembly GCA_043722725.1 of Chloracidobacterium sp. Classification (GTDB taxonomy): domain Bacteria; phylum Acidobacteriota; class Blastocatellia; order Pyrinomonadales; family Pyrinomonadaceae; genus OLB17. Next base: position 21,573 of record JAYSON010000139.1, on the reverse strand, counting down.
CACTCATTGTTGGGTTTTGCGTGACTGTGTCGAGCCAACGTGTCCTCACAGAGTTGGATCTTACAGTTAGCGGCATCCGCTCGGGCAGTTCGTATCGTCAGGTGCGGAAAATCGGCCGGCCGGTGCGCGTCCGAATCATTGGTTACGACGAGTGTGCAAGCAAATATCGGAGAGTACTCTATTTCAACGGGCTTGAAGTAGGCCTTCTCGGTTCCAAAGATGGGAACAGATCAACCGTAATTTCTTTAACTGTCACCTCGTCCAAATGGAGTATTGCACCGGGAATCCGTATCGGCGCTACGAAAGAATCCTTGATACGAAAGTTCGGGCCGCCCGTAAGCGAAAGCGAGACTAGACTCGACTATGTTACTAAAGAAAACCTCGGCTTGGTCACCTTTCAATTGCGCAATGGGAAGCTCATTCGGGTCGAAATGATGGAAACCCTCTGCTGATCGGAGAAAACTTTTCGTCGTACAATGTCATCTCTTAGAGTAGCTATGAAAAAAGTCATTTTGATCTTCTTGCTTACTTGCGCTTGCGTTGGTATTTTTTCTGGTACCACACTTGGCCAACGAAACATCGAACAGGCCATCGACAAAGACCCGATCCTGGAACAGGACGCGAAGCATAATCTCGACGTCGCTTGGCAGGCGTTTCGGCTGAAAAAAGCTTATAAAGGGGTCATCATGCGTTTCGAGGAAACCTATGCGGCATACCCGACATTCTCGAAGATCGAAGAGTTTCTTTACCTTGCCGGAATGAGCAGCTATTACCTTTCGAAAAATGAAGGCAAGCAAAAGGTAAACCTGAAGCTCGATAAAGAAAAAGAAAAATTTGCACCTGTAAAACTTCGTGAGGACGCGGTCGCCTATCTTGCCCTCATGATTGAGAAAAACCCGCAAAGCCAATACAAGGACGAGGCGAAGAGAGTTTTGAAAGAACTGCAAGCCGCGAAATGAATCTTAATCAGGTAACGATCTACACGGAAATACCCGTCGAAACAGTCGAATTTTTCCGGAAACTTGGCCTTAATCTGATCGTTGATTCCCTGCCGCGTTACGCCCGTCTCGAATGCCCCGATGGCGAATCTACACTTTCCGTACAGGTCGCCGAAGACGTGATTGTCACTAACAACATCGTGCTTTATTTCGATTGCGAGAATCTCGACGCAACGGTCGACGAACTCAAATCGAAAGGGCTCGTCTTCGACGAAGACCCGGCCGACCGCGAATGGCTCTGGCGCCAAGCCTACCTCAAAGACCCGAACGGCAACAAGATCTGTCTATTTTACGCCGACGACAATCGCAAAAATCCGCCTTGGCGTGTAAAATGAGTTTTCGTCTCATTCTCTTCGATTGACAGTGATCGCATGAAATCCGTAAAAATATCGTTCATATTATTGCTGTCGGTGACATTTGCGAGCTATGTTTGCTGGTCTGTTACCCAGAAGGTCAAGAAAAAATTGTGCTCATCCTCATTAACAAGTCAGATTGTTGAATTTGGCAACCCGGATGAATTCTGGGGTGAGGTGGATAACTGGCAAGTCTTGTCGGGCGAAGAAAAAAGCATAGTGATAAATCGTTCAAAAGTGGCGAGTTGCTTTGGCTCCGACTTAAACGACCTGAAAAAGGAATACGAAGTCGCAATCAGGAAACTACAGAGATCTTTCTATGAAGTTCGGGTATGGCCTTCGGATGAACCATTTCCGCAATAAATTTAGATTATTTTAAATAACGGAGTAACTTTTTCTAGATGTCATTAACAGTAGTTGGATCTGTCGCGTTCGACGCGCTGGAAACGCCGTTTGGTAAACGCGACAAAGTTCTTGGCGGTGCCGCGACGCACTTTGGGCTTTCGGCAAGTTTTTTTACACAGGTAAACGCGGTCGGCGTTGTCGGCGGTGATTTTGGCGATGAGGAATGGGCGGTTTTTAAGCGTCACGCGATCAACACCGACGATATCGAGGTCGTGCCGGGCGGCAAAACATTCTTCTGGAGCGGCCGGTACGATTACGATATGAATACGGCCCACACGCTCGACACGCAGTTAAACGTTTTCGAGACCTTTGACCCAAAACTCTCGGACAATTCGAAAGACGCCAAGTTTCTCTTCCTCGCAAATATTCTGCCGATGCTGCAGAAGCAGGTACGCGAGCAGTGTGAGAATGCAGAGTTTGTCGCGATGGATACGATGAATTTCTGGATCTCGTCGATGAAGGATGCCGTAGTCGAAACGATCAAAGTCGTTGACTGCATAATCATCAACGATGCCGAGGCCCGGCAGTTGACGGACGAGCCAAATATTCACAAAGCCGCAAAAGCGATCATGGCTTACGGCTTGAAGGCGGTCGTCATCAAACGCGGCGAATACGGAGCGACGCTGTTTACAAAAGATTCCTACTTTTCGACACCGGCTTATCCGCTTGAGAGCGTTTTTGACCCGACCGGTGCGGGCGATACATTTGCGGGCGGCTTTATGGGTTATCTTGCTGCGCAGAGCGAGATATCGGACGAAACTTTGCGGCGGGCGATGGTTTACGGTTCCGTGATGGCGTCGTTTAACGTAGAGAAATTTGGTACCGAACGCATCGATGCACTTGAGTATTCCGAGATCAATCAGCGTTTCAAGGATTTTAAGCGAATGACCCATTTCGACGATATTCCGTTTGAAAAATCAACGACGGCAGGCTAGAAAGCGAACACGAAAAAGCATTGGCAAAACAAATCGAAACATCGCCTGAAACATTTGCCCGGCGAGAAAGTGCCGTTCCATCGGTAATTCTTTCTGCAATCGTTTTAACGTGTTTGCTGATTGGCGTCATATTGGCGCTTAGTGCGAAGAATTGGCTGTTTGTTGCGATCCTTTTCATTTCGCTGGCTGTTGTTTCGGTGTTTTCGATCAGGAACATTCTCCAATCACGCAAGCTTTTGGCGATAACGGATCAGAAGCGGATCGATTGGGAAACTGCACTTCCGGAAATTCAGCGGCAGAATTTGAACATCGAAGTTTTCGAGCTTTCGAAGATCCTCGAAGTTGAATCGGGACAGATCAGCGATCTACAATCTGCTTACATCGTTGCCGAAGATCTCGCCTTGCGCCAGATACAGCAAGAAGAGAATGTCCCGCTAATGAGACACGTTACCCTGGGCAAGGCCCCGTTCGACGCTGTTTTGGTCAAGAACGATGTGATTAGCTGCATTGAAGTCGCTTTCTTGGTCGCTCCGGATATGAGACAAGAAAGGGTTGACGCGATGATGCGGAAGATCGCCTTAGTAAAAAAGACCTTTGGCGAGATGCAGATTCGTATGAAGGTGCGGCTGATGCTGGTGCTGGTGACGCAGCTTACACCCGAGGACGAGGATCAGCTTCGTTCAATGTTAAACTCGAAGCGGTTTGCAGAAACACCCGTGGATATTGACGTTCGCCTTCTGGATTTTGAATCTTTGCAGAGGATCTATGTCACAGACTAGATAACAAGCTTATGCTGAAAGATAAAGTAGGAATGATCTTTGGTGTCGCGAATAAACGCTCAATAGCCTGGGCCTGCGCGTCGGCCTGTGCCGAACACGGTGCGAAAATGGCATTTACGTTTCAGGGCGAACGCCTGAAGGAAAACGTCGAAAAGCTTGCAGCTGAGCTTACGGATTCGTTGGTGCTTCCGTGTGATGTGACCAATCAGGCGGAGGTCGATGCGGCATTTGCTGCGGTTGGCGATAAATACGGAAAGCTCGATTTTGTTATACATTCGATTGCGTTCGCACCAAAGGAGGCTCTCGAAGGTGAATTTATTACCACAACGCGCGAAGCGTTCACCACTGCACTCGAAATAAGCGCATTTTCTCTGACTCAGATCGCACTGGCCGCCTCGCCGCTTATGATAAACGGCGGCAGCATTGTTACGATGACTTATTACGGAGCGGAAAAGGTAGTGATGAATTACAACGTGATGGGCGTGGCGAAGGCCGCTTTAGAGGCTTCGACCAGATATCTCGCGGCAGACCTCGGCAAGCAGAATATACGCGTAAACGCGATAAGTGCAGGCCCGATCAATACGCTGTCGGCCCGCGGTGTCAAAGGAATGGGTTCTCTGCTGGGCTATGTCGCCGAAAGGTCGCCGCTGAAACGCAACGTGCAGGCTGCCGAGGTCGGCAACACGGCTCTTTTTCTGGTAAGCGATCTCGCAAGCGGCATCACCGGCGAGACGATCTACGTCGATTGCGGATACAACATCATGGGAGTTTGAGTTCGCAGGGTTGCAGAGTTACGGAAAGTTGCAGACAGTTACAGATAGTTGCGGGAAATCGCGGGTCTCAAACTCTGCAGCCCCGTAACTCTGCAACTTTATGTAACTCTGTAACTTTCTGTAACTAAATTAACAATGGCTGATACAGACGCGAATAAACCGATAAAGAAAAAAGATAAAATCAATCCGGCCGAGCCGAAAACGGTGGCTGAGGCGAAGCAGCTCGAAAAAGTGCCCGAATATTGGCAGCTTACCGACGACGAAGTTTTGCTGCGCTCGCCTGCGCCGGAGGATGAGTACAAAACCTCCGATTCGTGGCGTGTTTTCCGCATTTTGGGTGAGTTTGTCGGCGGTTTTGACGATCTCGCAACCATAACTCGCGGTGTGTCGATCTTCGGTTCGGCGCGAACTCCCGCAACTGACCCAATGTACGCTGCCGCGATGGAAACTTCGCGCCTGCTTGCGGAAGACGGCTTTGAAATCATTACCGGTGGCGGCCCGGGCATAATGGAAGCGGCAAATCGCGGAGCCTTCGAGGCGGGAAAAGTGTCCGTCGGGTGCAATATCGAATTGCCGTTTGAACAGGTTCCTAATCCGTACCTAACCAAATCGCTGACGTTCAAGTATTTCATGGTCCGCAAAACAATGTTCATCAAATACAGTAACGCATATATTATTTTTCCCGGCGGTTTCGGTACGATGGACGAGCTGTTCGAAGCCTTGACGCTAATCCAGACGCGAAAGATCCGCAATTTTCCGGTTGTCCTGTTCGGATCGCAATACTGGCGGGGACTTCTTTCGTGGATAACCTCCACGATGCTCAACGAAAAAAATATCAATGCTGAAGATCTTGGGCTGATCCACCTCACCGATTCGCCGAAGGACGCGGTCGATTTTATTATTAAGACTTCGAGTGCGGGTTAAAGGTAGTTTAACTTAGATATTCCTTCATCCATCCAAAGGTATTGTTCAGAGACTTTCTCGGCTTTAACGGCAACGATCTCGGGCACCTCGTACCTGTGATTCGCCTTAATAAAAGACTCCAGCTCGTCATACTTCTCCGGCAGCGTCTTTATTATCAATAGATGCTCCGCTTCTTTTCTAACCTCACCTTCCCAGAAATATACCGATGTCATCCGTGGCAATATCTGAACACAGACCGCAACCCTTTCGGCGACGATTTTGCGGGCTAGCGTTTCCGCTTCCTCATTTGACGGAACTGTTGTTAAGACTACAAAGGCGGGCATTTCACAACCATTGAGCAGGCGCTACTTTTTCATCAGATCCGCGTACTGACCACTTTCTACCCATTCAAGGATCTCGGAAACACGCCACACAGGGAGCGGATGCGACAAACCTGCATTGATGATATTAGCCCAGAACTTATCGAGTGCCTTTTCTTCGTAATTCTTCTGGAATTCGCGTCCCTGTTCGAGGAACAACTCGTAATCGATCTTCGACGCAAAGGTTCCACCGGCAAGCTTCATCATCGTGCGACCGATGACATGCGGGTCCTGAACGACCAAAAGAGCCGCGCGGTCGCACGAAAGTTCTGCCCGTCGCGACCAAGCGAGCAAGGCGCTGCTGATACCGGCCGAAACGATGAATTTTACAATCTCGTAGCCCGGAATCAGTTTTGCGACCGAAACGTTTGCCAGTGCTTCCATCAGCCTCGCTGCGGTAAGATACAAGACGTGCTCAGCATGAATATGGCCGACTTCATGCGCAATAACAGCCAGCGTTTCCTCTTCGCTAAGCCGCTCAAGCAGGGCCGAATGCAGAACTATAATCGGTCGCTCCACGCCGCCGGTGAAGGCGTTGACAAGCGGATTTTGCTGAATGAACATGTCCGGCATGTCTACGCCAAGCGTAGTACACGCGATCTGTAGTTTCGCGTGAATATCGGGGCACTGCTTTGGCGTGACTTTAATAGCACTCGCCATAAACATGACTCTTATGGCCGACTCGCCCGTGACTTCAAGCAGCTTCTTCAATGCACTGTCGATGCCGGGAATCGCCCGCAGAGCCGCCAGTGCCTTGCTGTCCAGAGGATGAATATATTCATGCTTGCTTAGGTCTGCAAACTTTTTGTGTTGGCCGTTAGATAAGGGCAGCTTGCAGCGGCCGCAATTGGCCGAGTCGTTCTTATAATCGGCCTTGACCGCGTTTTTCTGCCCACAGTAGCGGCAGCGAACGAAATGTCCTTTTGCAACCGCAGTCGATTCACCTTCAGAGTCAGCTTTTTTCTTTGCCATAGAATAAGTTTAGAAAGATATTGCAAATTGTTCAAATATCCGATGAATTAAACGACGAGAAGGTACGAAAAGTCTATATTCTGCTAACAGTAAACTGAACCAACCGATTTGGCGCCAACGGCTACCGACATTTAAGCGTAGCTTACATGCGTTTTAACCTGACGACGGCTTCGACGTGATGTGTCTGCGGGAAAAGGTCGAGCGCCGTGATCGATTCGATCATGTAACGGCCGTCGATCAGTTGCCGGAGATCGCGGGCCAGTATAGATGGATCGCAGGCGACGTACGAGATTTCATTTGGCTTCAGTTTCACGATCTTGTCGATGACACCTTTTTCCGTACCCGTTCGCGGCGGGTCGAGCAAAACGAAATCGGTTCCTTCAAGTTCGTGACCGGAAAGAAAGTCGGCAACGTTTTCGGTCACGAAGCTTACATTTTCGAGCCGTGCATAAGCCGCGTTGCGATTGGCAAATTCGATCGCGGTATCATTTCCCTCGACGCCGATCACCTGCGAAAATCTTTTCGCCAATGGAAGCGTAAATAGTCCGACGCCGCAATAAAGATCGAGTGCTCGTTCGCCGCTCACACCCGACAGGGCAGTTTCAATTAGCTGCTGTATTAGCCATTGGTTGCCCTGAAAGAAGCTTTGTGCCGAATAAACGTAATTATTGTCGCCGGAATTGTATGAGATCTCGTCAGTCGGCTCTATTATTTCCGGCGAGTATAGCGATACGGTGCCATCGGAACCGCAGGCGGCTTCGATCTCGGCCCGGTTTGCCCAAAAACCTTCCCAATTCAAAGTTATGCGTAAATCTTTAAGGGTGTTATTCAGCGTCGGATCGAGGATCGGGCAATGCTCGATATCGATTATGTCGTGCGAGTTGCGTTTGAAATATCCGATCTTCTTTTGCCGCGTTTCGAGATGCCATTGAGCACGCGAACGGTATTCGAAAGGCTTTGGACTTGCAATTATCGGTATCTCGTTCTCATAAGCGATCTTCCCGATGCGTTTGAGCGAATCCCGTATCATGTCTAGCTTGGCCGAGAGCTGGGCGTCGTAATTCATCTGCTGAAAATCGCAGCCGCCGCACTTTCCAAAATACGGACACGGCGGTTCGATCCGCACAGGTGACGGTTCGATGACCGATTCGATCTCCGCAAACGCCGTCTTCCCTTTTACCTGAAAGATCTTGACGGATAATTTATCTCCTGCGGCGGACAGCGGCACAAAAACAGTCAGGTTTTCGGCGAATGCCAGCCCGAGACCCTGAGGAACGATCTTCTCAATTGTGACTTCCAATCGGTCGCCAATCTTATATTCTGATTTCAATTAACGCTCTCAACTTCAATCTCAATACCGCCGACGATCCCAGAGAAGATGTTATAAACTAAAGCACTTAGTGCCCCCAGAATGAATCCCAACACACCATAAAAAATCGGGAGGCCGATCATAATTCCTATTCCAAGCACAACCCCGCCGCCGCCGACAGCAAAGGCCGCATTACCACCCATCATACCTGCCCCGAACAGGGCGTATACGATGATTATTAGTCCATAAGGAATACTGATCAGTAGACTCATGACCAACATCATCACGGCATAAATCTTAGCGACCGACAATATCCCGAGTTTTCGAATCTTAAGCTTGTTCATTTAATGTGCTCCTGCTTTGGTATGTGAATGCGTATCTTATTTATCACAAATCCGGAGAAAGGCAAACAGGTGTGATTAACACGCTCGGAGTTGAATTCTAATTTGCTCCTTTGTCGATGGAAGACCCGCTGAAGGGTGAACTCTAAACACATCATAAATAAAACAGGCTCAGCCGCGGAATGCTTGCGTCTTCACGAAGACGTTTGAGCAGCATTAGGTCGAAGGTTTTCTTGAAAGCGGCCGGTTCCATTCCCACCTTGTAGGCCTTTAGCTGACCGTTAATTTCTTTCCCCAGTTTCTCTAGATGCAATTTATCGGAATTTGTCAGCAATGCCTTATCAAGAAATGTTTCTATGTCCGAAAGCGTTTTGTCGACGAGTTCGAAATCCTCGCTGAAATTTGCGAGAAGTTCTTTAAGCCTTGCGATCGCCCGGTCAAAATCGTCACGCATATTGTCATTCACAGAGTTCCTGAGATGATCGATGACGGCGAGAATGTGGGCCGAGACTGTCTCGCATGAAAATGCTTCTTTCGCACCTTCTGCGGAAGTTTCGTCGGACTTTCCGGTTTGCGAACGGACCCATTCTTCGTATTGCGCTTCGATCTCTTCGCGGCAATAAAGCAGACCTTTGATGGTTCGCGGTCCCGGTTTCTTGTCAAAACCGTCGAATACGTTTTCGATCGCCCGCAACGCAACGTGCAGCGGAATTCCACGCTCCTGCCAGCTTTCTATCATCGCCCAATCTATAGGACTCAACAAAAGATTCTTGCCGCGACGGCGAACGAAAGTCTCTTCAATTTCGGTGTAGTAATTGTAATAATTCAATGGTGAAGGGTTATTCAAAACGAATCTTCATACGCCGCAGAGTTCGCAAATCTTCTTCGCTCAATTGCAACTCGACATCGCCGCCAGCGTCTTTACCATCGGGTTTGGTTCGCGAAAGCTCCAGCCTAAGTGTCAAATGTGGATCAAAGCCGATCTCGCGGAGATGGTCAATCGCATCTTTTACGCGGACGCTGGATTCGAGCGCCGCATTGATCGCATCGCCGAGTTCGCCAGAAGCATTTTTTGCCTTATCGTCCAGTTCCATTCGCTTATCAAAATGCTACGCAAGGATTTGTTCTAAGTCAAAAATCGCACGCGGATATGTTAATCTATGCACATTATGGCAGATGAGCGGCGGGAAAAGTTTCTGACTTCTTCAGGCATTGAGTTAGCGAACGACTACAGTCCAAGTAACACGAAACAAATCGATTACGCCGCCGATCTTGCCGATCCAGGCGATTTTCCCTACACGCGGGGCGTTCGAAGGAACATGTATCGCGGAAAGTTTTGGACCATGCGTCAGTACGCGGGTTTTGCCACGGCTCAGGAATCGAACGAACGCTATAAATACCTTCTCTCGCAGGGCACGACGGGACTGAGCGTCGCCTTCGATCTGCCGACGCAGATCGGGCTCGATTCGGACGATCCGTTGGCCATGGGCGAGGTCGGAAAGGTTGGCGTTGCCATCGACAGCGTGGAAGACATGTTGGCACTTTTGGACGGCATCCCGCTCGACAAGGTTTCGACCTCGATGACGATAAACGCAACAGCGTCAACACTTCTATGTCTTTACCTGGCGGTTGCGCGTAAGCAGGGCGTGCCTTTCGATAAGGTCAGCGGCACCATCCAGAACGATATTTTGAAAGAGTATATCGCCCGCGGAACGTATATCTATCCGCCGAAACCAAGCCTTCGGCTGATCACGGATACATTCGCTTTTTGCGCCGCCGAAGTGCCGAATTGGAACACGATCTCGATCTCCGGCTATCACATTCGGGAGGCGGGTTCGACTGCCGCTCAGGAGCTTGCATTCACGCTTGCGGATGCGATCTGCTATGTTCAGGCGGCGCTCGATGCGGGGCTTGAGGTCGATAACTTTGCTCCCAGACTGTCGTTTTTCTTCAATTCTCACAACAATCTGCTCGAAGAAATCGCGAAGTTCCGTGCGGCCCGCCGACTGTGGGCGAAGATACTGAAAGACCGATTCAAGGCGCAAGATCCAAGGTCGCTAACACTTCGCTTCCATACACAAACGGCCGGATCGACGCTTACGGCACAGCAACCCGAGGTGAATATCGTCAGGACGACGATACAGGCTCTTGCGGCCGTGCTCGGCGGCACGCAAAGCCTGCATACAAACTCGATGGACGAAGCTCTCTCGCTTCCGACCGAATCCGCGGTCCGTATCGCACTTCGCACGCAGCAGGTCATCGCCCACGAATCAGGTGTCGCCGATACGGTCGATCCGTTGGCCGGAAGCTACGCTATCGAAGAGCTGACCACGAGGCTTGAAGAGATGGCCGAGGAATACATCACGAAGATCGACGATATGGGCGGGATGCTGCGGGCGATCGAGACCGGTTATGTCCAACGTGAGATCCAGGAGGCCGCATTCGAATACCAGCGGGCGGTCGAGACAAACGATGCGATTGTCGTCGGGGTTAATAAATTTCAAAGCGACGAAACCGGCACGATCCCCATCATGCGGATCGACGCCCAGATCGAAAGGAATCAGGTCGAACGCCTTCAGGCATTGCGTGCGCGTCGTGATGCCAGAAGGGCTGAAAGCACTTTGAACGCTTTAGAAGACGCCGCGAAGGGCACGGAGAATCTTCTTCCCAGAATTCTCGAATGCGTTGAAAGCGATGTCACGGTCGGCGAGATCAGCGGCCGGCTCCGAACGGTCTGGGGCGAGTATCGCGAGGCCGTTACGGTTTGATGCTATGATCTCTTTAGTCTCCTGTTTCCTTCACAAACCTTATTAGTCTATGAACTTAATCGTCTGCCATTCATTCGAATTTTAGTGACAAACATTGTTTGCTAATGTTATTCTCTATATTGAGCATTTTTAGCTCATCTCGCCGTTCCTCTGACATTACGCCCGCCTGATCAAAGCTATGGAAAAGTTAAACGAATATTTACAAGAACTCGTGTCAACATCGAGTTATGAACTTCATCTGAAGCCGAACACAAATCCATATATAGTCTCGGCCGCGGGTAATACGGACGTCGAAAACGCACCGCTGCTCGGATCGCAGATCAGCATGATGGTGTTTCCCTTGATACCGGCGGACATTAAGCAGGACCTGCCTAACCAGCCGGCGATTCAGTTTGTCCACCCGAGCAATCTGGGCGATTTCAGCTTTACGGTCCAGAAATCTCCGGCTGGTTTTAACGTGATCATAAAGCCGATCTTGGGAAGTGCCAAGGCGGATGAGAACTTTGACCTCCCGGCGGCTGCGGCGGTCGATAACATGCCGCCGATCGATCTTCAGCCTATCGGCGGAGGCTTCACCCCTCCTTTTCTCCAATCAAATTCCTCCCTGGTTGAGGGCAGTACTGTCGGCGATTTTACATTTGATGACCAGATGGCAAATCTTCCTGAGTTTGATGTCGAGGTCGAAGGCCTTGGGAGCGTAGAATCGGCCAACGGCTTTCCGAAGATGGATGGCGGGGCTCCGGTTGATGATCTGATCCCTGCGCCGGTTTACGAGCCAAACAATTTTGACGATGGCAGTGTCAGCACGCATTTGAATGTTGAGGACGTTGCCGAGTCGCTGGTTGGCGACCGTCGAGCCAGTGAGAGGCGTTCGACCAATAACGTAATGTTGGACCGGATGGACACTTTGTTCTACAGGATGAATGAGGTCGGCGCGTCGGACCTGCATATGTCGGTCGGGATGCCGCCGCTTGTCCGCAAGGACGGAAAAATGCAGAAGCTGGAGTGTGCCGAATCGGTGCTGACCACCGAGGTAATGAAGGAGCTGCTGACGTCCATAATGCCCGCCCGCAATCAGGAAGAGTTTGCCGAACGCAAGGACAGTGATTTTGCGTATGAGATCCCGGAGCTCGCTCGTTTTCGATGCAATATTTTCATGGACCGCAAGGGGATGGGTGCAGTTTTTCGCATCATCCCGGCGAAGATGACGACCGCCGAGGACCTCGGACTACCGGCCTCGATCATGGGTATGTGCGAGCTTAACAAAGGCCTCGTCGTAGTTACCGGCCCGACCGGTTCGGGCAAATCCACGACGCTGTGCGCGATGGTAAATCACATTAACAGCCACCGCGAGGACCACATCATTACCATCGAGGACCCGATCGAGTTTGTCCACGAAAATCAGAAATGCCTGGTCAACCAGCGTGAGGTTCATAACCATACTTCGTCGTTCAAGGACGCTCTGCGGGCCGCACTTCGTGAAGATCCCGACATCATCCTGGTCGGCGAAATGCGGGACCTTGAGACCATCGCCATCGCTATCGAGACGGCCGAGACGGGCCACCTAGTTTTCGGAACACTCCACACCACGACGGCTCCGTCAACAGTTGACCGCATCATCGACCAGTTCCCCGCCGACCGCCAGCAGCAGATCCGGGTGATGCTAAGTGAATCATTAAAAGGAGTTGTCGCCCAGACACTGCTGCCAAAGATCGGCGGCGGACGTGTGGCGGCTCTCGAAGTGCTGATAATCACGCCGGCCATCAGCAACCTCATCCGCGAAGGAAAAACATTTCAGATCGCATCGGCAATGCAGACCGGCAAGTCGCACGGGATGATGCTGCTCAACGATTCCCTCTTCGATCTTGTCCAGAAAGGCATCGTCGAACCCCGCGATGCTTACCTCAAGGCCGTCGATAAGACGAGTTTCGAAACGATGCTGACGCGCGGCGGGTTTAAGATCTAAAATCTAATATAAAATTGCAACGGGCGGCGGGCGAAAACCGTCGCTTTTTTCGTTTTAAAGGTGGCTAAATCGGGGCCGGGCGAGTGCGTAAAAAAAACCGCCAAGGCGTAGGGCGGTTGCGAATATGGATGCGTCTTCGCATCGTCCGACTAATAACGGACAAAGTCTGGCACTAATTTTGCTCTTTAGGCTTGTTACTATTTCGGGTGAATCAAATTAATACGATTCGGGTGATGGCCCCGTGGAGCACGGAGCTTGATGTCACGGAATTCGCGGTACGCATGAAGCCGCGTCAAATTGTTCAAATCGATTATGGCTTCATTAAGGATTCCTCTCTCGAATCGAGATACGAAATTTCAGAAAGCATTTCTCCGTGCATGATGTAAAATTTTTGTGGATGAGCAGACCGGAAAATTTTGTCGAGACAGATGAAGCGGTGTAGAATTGAATGCATCAAAGAAACAACGGCAGAAATGTCGGCGTAGTAATTAGACTCGTTCTCGGTGCATATCCGAAAACGTTATAGATCAAGGGAGTATATTATGAAAGGATTAGTTTACAACGGCCCGCGCGATGTCAGCGTGGAAGAGGTGCCGGACGCAAAGATCGAACGTCCGACAGATGTATTGGTAAAGATTACGACGACAAATATCTGCGGCTCTGATTTACACATGTATGAAGGCCGTACGGATCTTGAAGCCGGGCGGGTTATAGGCCACGAGAATCTTGGTGAGGTGATCGAAGTCGGCAACGCGGTTGACCGTATCAAGGTTGGCGACATGGTTTGTCTGCCATTCAATGTTGCCTGTGGGTACTGCAAGAATTGCGAAGCTGGTTTGACCGGCGCGTGTTTAACAATGAATCCGGGAACCGCGGGTGCAGCCTATGGGTTTGCGGGAATGGGGCCATACGATGGCGGCCAGGCAGAATTTCTTCGCGTTCCGTATGCGGATTTCAATTGCCTGAAACTGCCGGACGACGCAAAAGAAAAGGAAGACGATTATGTAATGCTCTCCGATATTTTCCCCACAGGCTGGCACGCCACTCAGCTTGCGGGCCTTAAGCCGGGTGAATCGGTCGTCATTTACGGCGCCGGACCGGTCGGGCTTATGGCGGCGCTTTCGGCGAAAATTATTGGCGCAAGCAAAATTATAATCGTTGACGAACACGCCGACCGGCTGGCACTGGCCGAAAAAGTCGGTGCAATTCCGATCAATTTTGCCGACGGCTCGCCAGTTCATCAGATTTTGGATCTTACCAATGGCGAGGGAGCGGATCGCGGCTGCGAATGCGTCGGGTATCAGGCGCATGATTCCAGCGGCGACGAAGACCCAAACATTACAATGAACAATCTCGTCGGCTCTGTGCGGGCAACGGGCGGCATCGGCGTAGTCGGGGTCTTTATACCGGTCGACCCGAAGGCCGAGGACAAGCTGCAAAAGCAAGGCAAGATCGTATTCGATTGGGGGCAATTCTGGTTCAAGGGCCAGCGTCTGGCAACCGGCCAGGCTAATGTTAAGGCCTATAACCGATATTTACGTGATCTGATTCACGCGGACAAAGCGAAGCCTTCGTGGATAATTTCGCATTCGCTGTCACTTGATGAGGCTCCGAACGCTTACAAGCACTTTAACGAGCGCGATAAGGGATGGACGAAGGTGGTACTCAAGCCGGGAGCCGCAGCGGGAGCGAGGCCGTCCGGCAGCCGGGCCGCGACCGGTAGTTAGTTAATCTTTTAAACGAACACGCTGTTCGGGCAAAAGCACTTTTTTGCCCGGACAGGTAACCAATCAAAACGAACAAAGGGAGAATTTATGAACAATTTGGACTCTGATATGCAGGCGGTAGTAGATCAATTAAAGAAATTTAAGTCGCCGCCGATAGAAAGATTAGATTACGGAAACGCCCGAAATACGCCGACATTCAAAAATGCGGTCGAGGAAATGGCGGCCAACAGCACGATGACGAGGGCGATGAACGTGCCATTGCCGGCAATGCCGGAACCTGTCGGTAAGATCGAACACATTTTGATCCCAACGCGGGACAGTGAACTTCTTGCCCGCGTCTACACGCCTGACGCGGACGGGCCTTTGCCGGTGGTTGTTTATTTTCACGGCGGCGGATGGGTCATCGCAGGTCTCGATGTCTACGAATCGTCTTGCCGTGCCCTATGCAACGCGGCCGAGTGCATTGTCGTTTCCGTCAATTACCGGCTTGCACCCGAGGCTCAATATCCGGCGGCGGTAAATGACGCCTACGACGCGACGCAATGGGTTTTGCAAAATGCCGCACAGTTAGGCGGCGACCCGTCACGTGTGGCAGTTGCCGGAGAAAGCGCCGGTGGGAATTTGGCGACCGTATCTTGTTTGATAGCGAAGAAGGAAGGGGGTAAGTTGCCCGTCGCACAGCTTCTGATCTATCCGGTAACCGATCTGGTCGGAAAGGACTATCCGTCATATGCGGAGAATCGCGACACACAGCCTCTCCATACTTCGATGATGGCGTGGTTCGGTAAATACTATATCCCGAACGAAGGTCAGAGAAAAGAGTATACGGCTTCGCCCCTTTTAGCCGTTGACTTAAGCGGACTTCCGCCGGCTATTGTGATTACGGCGGAACACGATCCGCTCCGTGACCAGGGCGAAGCCTACGCCAAAAAGCTCGCGGATGCGGGAGTTTCGGTAAATTCGAAGCGCTACGACGGCGTGACGCATGAATTTTTCGGCCTTGCAGGAGTGGTAGGTAAAGCGAAAGAAGCTTTGACCCAGGCCGCAGACGGTCTGAAAACGGCTTGGGAGAAAGCCGGATCGAACGCGAAAGCCGCTTAGGTCAACCTGAATAAGGGTCGCCGGAACCACGGGCACGCCGTGGTCGGCGGCCCGCTTTTTTTGCATATACTGTCCGTTCCACTTCAAGCGGAATACCACGCGAAAGGAAAAAAAACAGAGGTCCGCTTCGGATAGTTCGCCGATCCTCACCGCTCCCAAAAAATGCCGCAGTTGAAACAAAAACCCCCTCAAAATAACAAAACTGGTAGTAACACCTTTTGCGCTCGGACACGCCTAAGTCACTTCAAGAAACGCGAGACATTTTTGTCAACTGTAATCTTGCGCTTGCCGGAATCGGACACTGTGACGTTGTTGGCGGTCAGCGTTGTGCCGGTGGCGCGCTGGAATTCCGAGATGGCCTTGTTGAGGTCGGTTTGGGCCTGGAGTTCGCGGCTGCGGGCGGCGAGGAGTTCGTTTTGGCGTTGGAGGACTAGATAGAGCGTAGTCGTGCCGGCACGGAACAGGCGCTGTTCGCTCTCGGAAAGCTGTTCGGCAGCGACACGGGCGGCGAGGGCCGATGCCAGCCGGGCCTCCGCGGAGCGTAACGCCTGAAGCGAGTTTCGCACTTCGGCTTCGATGACGTTCTCGGCCTGAGCACGCTGGTTCGCGATGCGGTTCGATTCGACAAGCGTGCGGCCGAGATTTGCCTTGGCGGTCGTGCTTCCCCAAGGCAGCGAGACGACCACGCCGACGCGGTAAGTTGGATAATCCTGGCCGAAAAGATTACCGAGCGAGTTGAAATAACCGCCGACGAGATTTGGCGGAACGGTGCCGGTCGTCGTTCCGGTCGGAAGCACCGCCAGCCCGGCGAGAAGCGAAAGGTCATTGACACGCATCGTCAGCGCGGATGGCGTTGTCGCTCGCGGCGGTGTGGCCGTACCGGCTAGACCGGCGGCGGTGTACGAGCCGACGAGGTCTATCTGCGGTTTGGTCTGATCGCGAAAATAACGCTGGTCGATTTTGTTGATCTCATCGTTGGCCGCAAGCTGTGCCAGCTCGGGGCGATTTTTGAGCGCCTCGGTAAGTGCGATCTCAAGCCCGATACGCGGCGGGTCGAGGGTGATCGGCGAAACCGGTGTGATGGGTTGGCCCCAGATATTGGCAGTGCGGTCGGCAAGCAGCATCGTCTTCAGCGTGTTCTCCGCACGCGTCACGTCTTCCTGTACGGTATAAACGCCTTGTTCGAATATTGCAATCTGCGCGGAGGCTGCAACTACATCTATCGGTGCCAATACGCCTTTGTCAACGAGCCGCCGATTGCTTTCGAGCTGAAGGCGGGCCTGTTTTACCGCGTCGATCTGCACCTGGAGATTGCGCAGGGCGAAGGCAAGATTCCAATAGGCCTGCTCGACGAGCGCGATGATCTCAATGGCATGCTGGCGGAATTGGGAATCGGTCAAACTCAGGTTTTTGCGGGCGATCTCTATATTTCGGCGATTGGTGTCAAAACGTCTGCCTCGGAGAAGTGGCTGCGAATAACGAAAAGTGAAATCAGTCGGAAACTGTGGATTGAGTGTAGCGTTGAGGTTTGAAGTGTTTGTCCGCGACGATGTGAAACCGGCGGAGTAATTTCCGCCCTGGATAGGCGAAAATCCGGTCACGCCGGCGTTGCCGAAAAACTGGCGTTGGGTAACAGATCCGTTGGTCGCACCACCGATGGTCGAAGCTGTCGGTGTCGTGCGGCTTTCGTAGTAACTTTCGGAGCCGATGACCGGATCGTAAATGCCGCGTGCACCGCGAAAGTTAAATTCGGCGATCTGGACATCGTTTCGCGATGTGTCGATGTCGTTGCTATTCTTTAACGCCATCTCGACTGCTTGTTCGAGAGTGAGCGAAAGCTGGTTGGAAAGATCGACGCCCACGCGCTCGGCGCTGGGAAGCGGACGAGCCGGAGCTTCGAAGTTTGGCGCGATCGGCGGTGGATCGACGGGCAAAATGGCTCCGTTGTCGGGAATGACGGGCGACGGAAGCAGGATCGGCGTTGGGATCGGCAGTGGAGTGGGGTCCTGAGCGTAAACACCGACGAGCCCGACAATCACTATAAATACTGTAAGAACTAGAAGTCTTTTCATCTAAGAATATCTGAAGGTCCAATCGAGAGAACCACCCCTCCTTCGTAAGAGGGGAGCTTAAGGGCGCGACTCCAGGCCCTCGCTGTCACCGCGATCTAAGTTTGTTTCTGCAGTCCGGCCGCGTTTCACAGACCGCAGGATGTTTGCTTTGAAACTGGAAATTTTGCCGCCGATGCCGCGCATCAAAGTTGACTCCGACGCATCATCGAAAAGCGAATAAAATACGGGCACCGCCAGAAGCGTGAGCAGCAGGCACATCGATTGGCCGCCGACGACGAGGATGCCGATAGAACGGTTCGTTGCGGCACCGGCTCCGCTGCCCAAGATTAGCGGGATCATACCGGCGACGAGGGCGATGGTCGTCATCAGGATCGGCCGCAGACGGTCGCGGTTTGCCTGAATGATCGCGTCATAGCGACTCATGCCGCGTGAGCGCAGCGTGTTAGTGTGATCGATCTGCAAAATAGCATTCTTTTTCACGATTCCGAAGAGAAGTAAGATGCCCAACGCCGAAAATATGTTCAGCGTCTGTCCGGCGATGGCCGTAGAAAGCAGTGCGAACGGCACGGCCAGCGGCAGCGTCAGCAGGATCGTCACCGGATGGATGAACGATTCGAACTGCGCGGCCAAAATCAGATACATGAAGACAAACGACAATAAAAACGCGTACAGGAACGACTCGTATGCCTTCTGCAGTTCTTTGGATTGGCCGGTAACGCCGGTCAGATATTCGGGCGGCATTTTTAATTCGGCGGCGTAATTTTCCAACTTTGTCAGAGCGTCGGATTCCGAGGTGTTCGGCGGCAATCCGGCGGAAATTGTCACCTGACGCTGGCGGTTGAGCCTGTTTATCGACGACGGAGCCACGCCTTCGCTGATCTTGACCACGCGTTCGAGATCGACGGTGCCGCCGTTTGACGACGCGACGGTGAAGTATTTGAAATTGCTGCGGTCGCGGCGATAGGCCTCTTCGGCGCGAACGATGACATCGAATTGCTCAGAGCCTTCATTGTAGGTCGAAACGATCTGCCCGGCCGAGAGAATATTGAGGGCCTGTGCGACGTCACCCGCCCGGACACCGAGATCGGCGGCCTTCGTGCGGTCGATAACAACTCGGATCTCGGGTGTGCCGACCTCGATCGACGTGTCGGGATCGCGATAAATCGCCGGTTCTTGCTTGAGCTTTTCGACCAGGGCGTTGGCGTATTCGGTCAGTTTACCCATGTCGGGCCCGGCAATGTAATAACCTACGCCCGATCCGCCGCGGCCAAGTCCGATACTGCCGGCGATGGACGAAGACGCCGAAACTGTTACCTGATACTCCTTTGAAGAATATTTTTTAGCAATCTGCCGCGTCTGGTTTATCAAGTCGCTCTGTGATTTTTTCCGCTCATCGACGGACACCAAGGCGACGTTAATAAAACCGTTGTTCGGGCCGGAGCCGCGTCCAAAACCGGCAAGCACGAGCGTATTTTTGACACCCGGAACTTCGGCTCTTATGTCGCGTGCGATGCGGTCGAGGATCGATTGCGTGGCCGATAGCGACGTGCCCTGCGGCCCGCGAAGATTGACCTGGAACAACGATTCGTCCTCGTCTGGCAAAAATGCCATTCCGACGTATTTGTAGAGCGGCACGATAGACGCAACGGTCAAAACACAAATCAGCACGACCGCCCAGCGGAATCGCATCGCGCTTTTCAGCAAAAACGTGTATGCGCCATCGACCCTGCTGTAGAACCAGTTTGCTTTGGAATCCGTCTCGGATCTCGAGTCCAAAGCCTCAGGTCCAAGGTCCAAGGTCTTGTGTTGATCAGTCTCGTGATCGTGGCCTTCAGCGGTTTGCTTAAAAGTTGCTAAATTTTCAGAATCCCGAGCGTCGAATTCCGACTTTGGACTTTGGACTTTGGACTTTGGACGTTTTATCCACCTCGCCGCAAGCATCGGCGTCAGCGTGAACGAGACGATCAGCGACACCGCGATGGCGGCGGCGGCAGTCAATCCGAACGAGGACATGAAACGGCCGACGATCCCTGTCATAAACCCGACCGGTATGAATACGGCGAGCAGTGAGAGAGTTGTGGCCAGAACGGCGAGGCCTATCTCACGCGTGCCCTCGATCGCGGCTTGGAACGGGTCCATTCCTTTTTCTTCGACAAAGCGGTAAATGTTTTCGAGTACAACGATGGCGTCGTCGATCACGATGCCGACCATCAGCGTAAGCGCAAGCATCGTCATCTGGTTCAACGAATAGCCAAGTGCGGCGATCGCCGCAAAAGCCGCGATGATCGAAACCGGGATCGCCAATGCCGCGATGATCGTCGAGCGGAAATTCCAAAGGAAAAAGAACACGACGATCGCCGCAAACAGGCCGCCGAGCACCAAATGCTCTTCGATAGCGTGGAGCGAATTCTCGATAAATTCGGATTGATCGCGTATGACGGCGACCTTCATGTCGGCGGGAAGATTAAGTTTTATGGCCGCCATCCTCGATTTGACGTTGTTGATGACAGCGATCGTGTTTGCACCGGCCTGTTTGCGGACACCGACCGAAACCGACTGAACGCCGTCAAGCGTTGCCGCCGAGCTCGGCTCGCCGCCGGTCTTTTCGACAACTCCGATGTCTTTTATCTTTATCGCAAAACCGCTGCGGGTGGCGATGACAATATCACTGAACTGTTCGTAATCGGTGAGCTTGCTCATCGTCCGAACGCCAAATGTCCGCTGGCCTTCGATCAAGTTCCCGCCAGGCAGTTCCTGATTCTGCGAACGAATAGCTGCGGAAACTTCGGTGACGGAAATATTGTACGCACGGAGGCGGTCGGGGTTGACGCTGATTCGAACCTGCGGCGTCCGTGATCCCCACAAAAAGACCTCGCCCACGCCGTCGGCCGATTCGATACGCTCCTGAATAAGATTTTGGATCAGCCTGGTCAGCTCCATTACATCGCGCGGAGCGCTGATGGTGTACATCAGGATCGGCTGCGAGTCCGGGTCGGATTTCTGTGCGACGGGCGGATCGGCGGTTTCGGGCAGACGGCCTCCGACCGTGCTGAGCTTCTGTTGAATTTCCTGAAACGCAACATCCGGGTTTTTTTCGAGATTGAATGTAAGTGTGACGTTCGAGCTGCCGCGGGACGAACTCGAGCGCATTTCCTCGACGCCCGGCACCGTGTTCAATGCTCCTTCGATGACGTCGGTGATCTCCGTCTCAATCTCTTCGGGTGCGGCACCGGGATTGCCGGTGCGAACGGAGATAGTCGGCAAATCGATCTTCGGAAAGCGGTCAACGCCAAGCGTGAAAAAGCTGAACCCGCCGACTACCGTCAGAAACAGCACGATAACGGTTGCGAAAACCGGTCGATGTACACAAATTTCAGCTAACCACTGCATAAAACGTTAAGTCCAAAGTCCAAGATCTAAAGTCACTTAAATTTACTGCCTTTTAAGTCGGACTGTTTCAGGTATTTTATTAAACCCGAAAGCATCCGGCTCGTTAATATGTGACAGGACCGAAATAGAAGCCCGGCGAATTTGGTTCGTCAATGCGCAATCTTTGCTGAAATTAGCGCGCGAACTAACCTCATAAATCAGTTTCGTAATTTCCCTAGCCAACTTCTAAGCCTCAATGTCTTCAAATCTCTCTATCTTCCCCATTTTTCACACTCTTGTTTTTCCCGCTCGACTTAGCCTCCGGACTTCTTCGGGCTTTGAACCTTGGACTTTGGACTAGCTAGCGACTTTCGCCCCTTCGTACAACTGGTCGAGGTTGCTGGTCGCAACGTTCTCGTCGG
>JAYSON010000138.1:0-7940 GCA_043722725.1 Chloracidobacterium sp. | reverse complement strand
CCGCTATCGCAACCGGATAAAGGAGACGCCGACCTTATTTTTCGTGACGGCCAAGGAGCCGGTGACCGGCTCCGCGTCGCAGCAATCCTTTGTGTTTTCACGCGACCGCGTAAATTGGTCCGGCAAGGGCCGTTACAAATTGCTGAGAGATTTTGACCTCAGCCTGAATTCGCGAAAGCAATTCTACGGCCGTCCGATGCAGACAAAAATAAAGGCGGATTACAGGGATGTCTAGCATGGGGCAGAAACGCGAGTGTGAACGAGCGTGCATAGTGCGTCGGGTCTGTTGCACGCTCCCTAACGGTCGCGTTTCCGCCCGTAGCAGCCGATTCTTTCCGTGGTTACTACTTTCGACCATAGAACAAGATGTACAGGAAGATAATGTCTAAACTGTATGCGTGCATAATTTCCGCCGATCTGAAACGCGATAAGAACGCGTTGTTGTCCGTCGCCCGCCAGTTCTCCTATTCGATCGAGATTATTGACGGCGGCATCCTGTTCGATGTCAGCGGGCTTGAAAGGCTGGTCGGCAAACCTGACCGGATCGCACAAAAAATACTTGAAGAACTGCAAAAGCAAAATGTTCCGGGCAGCATCGCCGTAGCCGACACGGTCGATACCGCTACGCTGCTCGCCCGCCAAAAAAACGGCGTCGAGCATGCAGTCCACTCGCCCGATACATTTCAGCAATTGCCATTGCACGATCTGCAGATTGAGCAGGATACGCTTAATGTTTTACAGGAGTTAGGAATAAAGAGTGTGCGGCAGATGCTCGACATTCCGCGTGAAGAGCTGATCGGCCGTTACGGACGAAAGTTTCAGGAAGTGATCGACGTCATCGAGCAAAAGGGCTCGTCGATGCTGACGCCGAATGTGAAGGAAAATTATGTGTCTTGGGCGTATCATCTCGATTTTCCGGTCGAAGATTTTGAGCAGTTGATATTTTTGCTCAATCACGGGCTGGACACACTTTTCGTCGAGGTCGCTCATTATGGATTCAGCACCGAACATCTCGATATCTCATTCAAACTAAACAACAAAACCGCAAAGGCTTATGAGATAAAAACTTCGTTCCCGACACTCGACAAAGCGTTTTGGCTAAAGCTTTCGAATTTGCGTATATCGCTTGACCCGCCGGAGTCCGAGATAGTCTCGGTTAATGTCGTTTCATATTTTACGAAACCGCGGCCTTCGCAACGCGGGCTATACGCCGTCTCGCGTCCCGAACCCGAAAGCCTGCTTCTGACAGTTAACAAACTCAAAAAGCTCGTCGGCGAAGACAATGTCGGCGTGCCTGTGATCCTCAACCAACGCCTGGCAGAAGCATTCGATCTCGATGCGGACAAGTTGCCACAAGGAAAAGAAAGGCTTGAAACGCACTTCGAAAGCTCGATCATTGCATTCAGCTATTTTCACCCCCCGCTCCGTGCCGAAGTGCTCGTTCGGGACAGCCGTCTCATTTTTATCAAGACTGATTATTTCAGTGGCCACGTCACAGAATACAGCGGCGTCTGGAAAACAAACTCGCGTTGGTGGGACGCGGGTTGGAAAACGCATGAATGGGACGTAGAGGTTGAAAACAATGGGGTTTACCGCCTTTGCAAGGTAGGCAAAGAGTGGTTCTTGGCAGGTGAATATGACTAAA
This sequence comes from Chloracidobacterium sp., assembly GCA_043722725.1. Classification (GTDB taxonomy): domain Bacteria; phylum Acidobacteriota; class Blastocatellia; order Pyrinomonadales; family Pyrinomonadaceae; genus OLB17. The sequence goes on along the minus strand of JAYSON010000138.1, from coordinate 6,295 downwards.
GATCTCAAAATCTCGGCCTCCGGTTGGGTATTGAAAAAAGTTTTTTATAAAAATGGCGGAATGGGCGTTGAAAATCGACCTAACTGCAATAAGATCAACGGGTTGTGCGTTCCGGCAGTGCCCGGAACGAGCCTGGAACGGGCCGGAACAAAGATCGCTTCAAAAGAGTTTTAGAAAATATGTTCCACGAACTCCACACAAGATCGGCTTTCAGCTTTCTCTCATCCGGCTCGCAGCCTGAGAGCCTGATACACACGGCGGCTGAGCTCGGTATAACCGGCGTTGCACTGCTCGACCGCGATACCGTTGCCGGTGTGGTCCGGTTTCACTTTAAAGCGAAAGAGCATGGAATAAAACCGATCGTCGGCTCGGAGATCACAATGGACGACGGCAGCCTTTTGCCGCTAGTGCCGACGAGTCTGAAAGGCTATCAAAATCTCTCTAAACTCATCACAACCATTAAACTCCGCCACAAAAAAGGCGAGCATTACGCGACGCGAAAAGATATAGAACAGTATTCAAGCGGCCTGCTCTGCTTCACCGGCGGTTCGGACGGCTTTATGCATAACAGCATAAAAAACGGTCAGGGTCAGGCTGACATTGCATGGCTGAATTATGTATTCGAAAACCGGCTTTATATCGAATTGCAGCGACATCACCTTCGCAGCGAGGAAGACGTAAACCAATCTCTTTTGGGCCTCGCTCACAAACTCCGCATTCCATATTTTGCCAGCAACGGCGCGTATTATGCCGATCAAAAAGACCGCGAGCTTTTCGACGTTTTCACCTGCATCAAGAATCACTGCACCATCTACGACGCAGGCAAATTGCTGTCAGAAAACAGCGAGCGTTATTTGAAACCTAAGACTCAAATGCTCGAGCTTTTCGAAGATTATCCAGAAGCGGTCGAGATAACAGGCGAGATCGCTTCTCGTGTAAATTTCTCGATGGACGAGCTTGCCTACAACTTCCCTGATTATGCCGTGCCGGCCGGCGAAACGATGGATTCATTTCTCAGGGCCAAGACACAGCGTGGAGCGATAAACATATATCGCGAGAGCAAGAAAGGTGTCCGTTATCAGATAAAAAGCCGGTTGGACAAAGAGCTGGCGCTGATCGAAATGAAAAAGCTTGCCGGCTATTTTTTGGTGGTCAGCGACATTTCCGATTTTTGCAAAAAGGAAAAAATACTTTCACAAGGACGCGGCTCGGCGGCAAATTCGGTTGTCTGTTATAGCTTGGGCATAACGGCGGTCGATCCGATCGAACACAACCTTTTATTCGAACGATTTTTATCTGAAAAATACGAGCAGTATCCCGACATCGACATCGACCTGCCGTCCGGCGACGACCGCGAAAAAGTAATTCAGCACGTCTATACAAAATACCGCCAACGCGGGGCCGGGATGACGGCAAACGTTATCAGTTATCGCGGGAAATCGGCGGTTCGCGAGGTAGGCAAAACATTCGGTTTTGGCGAAGAGGTTTTAGGCAAGCTGTCGAAAATAAATTCATATTACGAAACATTCAAAGGCGAGGAATTAAACCGCCGCCTTAAAGAAGAAGGCTTTGATCCCACAGACGACCGCCGGCTGCAAAAATTCGGCGATCTTTATAACTGCATACTCGATTTCCCGAGGCATCTCGGCCAGCACTCCGGCGGCATGGTCGTTTCGTGGGAAAGACTGGACGGCATAGTTCCGATCGAGCCCGCGTCAATGCCCGACCGCCGCATTATTCAGTGGGACAAGGACGATTGCGAAGCATTAAAGATCGTTAAGATCGACCTGCTCGGCCTTGGAATGATGGCTGTTCTCCGCGATTCTATCACGCTGATACGCGAGCATTACGATGAAGACGTCAGCCTTTACAAGATACCGACAGACGACAAGGAAGTGTTCGAAACACTTCAAAGAGCCGATACCGTGGGAATGTTCCAGGTTGAAAGCCGTGCCCAGATAGCGTTTTTGCCGAAGTCAAAACCGGCAAACTTTTACGACATCGTCGTTCAGGTCGCCATCATTCGTCCCGGCCCGATCGTCGGCAATATGCTTCATGCATATATAAAACGCCGTCAGGGACTGGAAAAAGTCACTTATCCGCATCCATCACTGGAACCGATACTGAAACGTACCATGGGCGTTCCGCTGTTTCAGGAGCAGCTTCTGAAAATGGCGATGGACATTGCCGGTTTTAGCGGCAGCGAGGCAGATGACCTGCGACGCGCCATGGGCTTTAAAAGGCCGGACCGCAAGATGGAAAAGATCGTAAAAAACCTGCATGACGGCATGACCAGAAACGGCATTCCGCCCGATGTTCAGGAACAAATAGTCCAATACACAAAAGCCTTTGCAAACTACGGCTTTCCCGAATCTCACGCCTATAGTTTTGCCTTGCTCGCATATGCCTCGGCCTATTTCATCGTCCATTACCGTGCGGCGTTTATGACCGCGATGTTTAATAACTATCCGCTCGGATTTTATTCGGCGGCGACCCTTGTAAAAGATGCTCAGCGTCACGGACTGCATTTTAGAGCTTTAGATATAAACAAGTCGCAATACCTTTTTACTGTGGAAGAAGTCGATGGAGAAAAGCAGGTGCAGGTCGGGCTGAATTTTGTAAGGGGTTTACGCAAAGAAGTCGGTGAGATGATTGTCGCCGAAAGAGATCATCCCGCGGGGCTTTGCCCCTCTATTTGCGGTGAGGCTTGCCTCACCGAGAAGCAAACCACTCCTCTTGCGGCTACGCCGCACCCTTCCCGTAATAGCGGCGGCATAGCCGCAAACCCCTTTCAATCCGCTTCGGAAAAGCACAGCTTTTCCGCAAATAGAGCGGCACAGCCGCAGGATCGGGGCGGTTGCGAATGTGTAAGAACCGCGAGCGGCAGCGACCGGGTTCCCTACACCAGCGTTGAAGATCTCATCACGCGCGTTCCCGAAATAAATAAACGAGAGATCCGTGCCCTCAGCCTCGCCGGAGCTTTAAATTTCGAGAACACAGTTCACCGCCGTCAGGCTCTGTGGCAATCGGAACTCGCAATTCAGCCTGCGGGCGAGCTGTTCGACAAAAGCTCCCCTCCTGTCTTAGAAGGGGTGGATGCCGCTTCGGCAGACGGGGTGGCTCTCTCAGACCCACCCTCATTCCTCAAGCGCATGGAAGGCTTGGAACTTATCGAAGCAGATCTCAGAAAGACCGGCATTTCGATAGGCAAGCACCCGATGGCGTTTGTTCGCGAGGAATTAAACAAAAAAGGCGTCCTATCCGCAACGCAAACCTTACACCTAAAAAAAGGGCAAATAGTTTCCGTTGCCGGTGCCGTGATCATCCGCCAGCGGCCGATGACCGCAAAGAATGTCGTCTTTATCACGCTCGAAGACGAAACCGGCCACTCAAATTTTGTCGTCATGCCGGATACATTCGAAAAATTCCGGGCCGTTATTAACCAAAACGACTATCTCATAATAAAAAGCATTTTTGAAGAAAAAGGAATGCTCAAAGCCATTTATTTCGAGCCAATACACAGTTTTACCGCGGAGGTCGTTTCGCACAATTTTCGTTAGGGTTTCTTCCGAATATCGTCAGCCCGATCCCGCCCAGGATCAACGCGGCAGATATTAACAACCTGCTGCCGGCTGTTTCCGACAGAAGAATTACACCGCCGGCCGCAGCTATCACCGGCACGGCAAGCTGCAGGACCGCGGCCCGCGTCGCTGTATGAAACTTCAAGGCCGCGTACCAAACTGTGTAGCCGACACCTGATGCCAAAACTCCGGATAGAACCGCAAACAGAACACCTCGGCCGGACAGATGAAGGTTCGGCAAAAAAAGTATAGCGGCGAGGGCGGCGAAGGGCAGCGTTCGGGCAAAATTCCCGGTCGTATCGCCCAGCGGATCACCGCTTGATCTGCCTCGCAGCGTATAAACTCCCCACGACATGCCAGCTGCCGCCATCAACAGCGAACTAACGAGCGGCGGCGATGAAAGTCCGGGAAGAACCAGATAAACGAGGCCGCCGAGAGCCACGGCAAGGCCGATCCATTCTAACTGCCTCGGCCGTTCGCCTTTGAGCAATGCGGCAGCGATCATTGTCATCTGCACCGAGCTGAAGAGAATCAGCGCTCCAGTACCTGCCGTCAGGCCGAGATATGCAAACGAAAAACAGATCGCATACGCAAAAAGAAAAAACGCGGAAGGCCAACTGCCACGATTCTCAAAGGCGGAAACACGACCGAGAGGGAGTGTGTTCTTAGCCTTAGTATTTGCAGCGTTAAGGACACCCTCGCTACCGCTCAGGTTTCCCCTTTTGGTGACCAAATAGCTGATGACGATCAGCATGACGGCACCGGACGCGAGCCGGACGATGGTAAATCCGGCCGCATCGATCTCGTCGCCGCGCAATGCGAGCCTGCAAAGGATCGAATTGAAAGCGAAGGCGACGAGGGCGAAGGTTGTGTAAAAAAAGACCTTCATATAAGGGGGTGAAGAGGATTTTTCACATTGATAATTGCTCAAAGTCGCCAACGGCGACATACATTAAAGCCTAGGGTGCAATGAGCAAAGCGAATGGAACCATGGGAAAGAATCCACACGAATTCCCGTCGCTGACGGCGACGAACAGTTACGGCGTTTGTGTTGCTCCCCTTCAGGGAGCGCAAATTCTCATCCGTATTCCCTAGGGTTCCGCCTATCGGCTCTACCCTAGGCTTTAATGTGCGTCGCCGTTGGCGACAAAACAGGTTTATTCCTTCTCCGCGCCCGTTGTGTCCTCAGTGGTGAAAACCTCGTGGGATGGTGTATCAACGGCCTTGGATTTGTCGCTCACGATTACGAATCCCTCCAAGGATTGGCTGTCAACGCCCTCTGCGCTGTCGCTCACTCTCACTTCCACTGGCCGCATGTGCGGGAATAGGATGACATCGCGGATCGAGTGTTTGTTTGTGAGCAGCATAACGAGCCGGTCGATGCCGATGCCAATGCCGGCGGCGGGCGGCATGCCGTAACTGAGGGCACGGATGTAGTCTTCGTCGAGGATCATTGCTTCCTCATCACCCCGTTCACGCTCGGACATCTGATCGACAAAACGTTCGTACTGCTCCTTCGGATCGTTCAACTCGCTGAAACCATTTGCGACCTCCATTCCGTTGATGAACAGTTCGAACCGCTCGGCGATATTCGGATTCTCCGGGGAAGCCTTTGAGAGCGGCGAGATCGACTTCGGGAAATCGATGATAAATGTCGGTTGGATTAGTTTGCCTTCTGCAATGCCTTCGAATAGATCAAGTACCATTCTTTCCACTCGAATTTCATTTGGGAGCCCAGAGTGAACGGACTGCTGAAACATGTGTAGAGTATTCTGTCCGATTTCACATTGTTTTGCGAGAGATTCGGATGGAATTCCAGCAAGAAACATCTTAGATTTTTCCCAACAAATATCCTTTTTCTCGAATCGAATTTGTTCTCGACGCCTATTGTATTCGCTCCAAAATTCTTTTTCGTTTTTGAAGTCATGAGGTTCAAGTTCATTTCCTTTTTGATTAATGAACTTATTAAACTCTTCCCCAGTCAAAAGAAGCAACGCACGCAACCTAAACAAGGTTGATAAGTCGTCAAGCCATGTAAGATCGAGTATGTCATTTCCTAAGATGCTCAAACTTTCGGGCCAGTATTCAGTAATAGCCTGCCTCATTGTTCGACGTCTGAATTCTTCTTTCCCGGTTTTTGGATTGACTTCATCAAAATCAATTGACTCTCCCTCGTAATTTATTTTCAGACTTCCAACAGCCTTCTGAACCGATTGCCGCATTAGCTCCTCGCAGAAGTTCATCATCCCTTCGACGTCCATGTAGGCGCAGTAGAATTCGAGCATCGTGAATTCGGGGTTGTGCTTGTACGAGATGCCTTCGTTGCGGAAGTTGCGGTTTAGCTCGTACACCTTTTCGAAACCGCCGACGACGAGGCGTTTGAGATAGAGCTCCGGTGCGATGCGGGCGTAGAGATCGATGTCGAGAGCATTGTGATGCGTCTTGAACGGCTTCGCGGCGGCACCGGTCGCCTTTGGAGTCAGCATCGGCGTTTCGACTTCGATGTAGTCATGGTCTTCGAGGAAACGACGCATCGAGGAGATAATCTTTGCCCTTCGCTCAAAAACCTCGCGCGTTGTTAGTTCGCTCTCGACTCCCGACTCTTGACTCTCGACTCTCAGGCTCGAACCGATGAGATCAACGTATCGCTGCCGCTGCTTTATCTCGGCGTCGGCGATCCCGTGCATTTTGTCGGGCATCGGCAGCATCGCTTT